>CAYGIT010000009.1:0-15476 GCA_964349955.1 uncultured bacterium | reverse complement strand
CCGCAGGAACGCATGCTTTCGATGGCAAGGGCGACGCTGGATGTTCATGCGAGTGTCCTGGACTCTGATATTTTTAAACAGCTCAAAAATGAAAAATTGATGCGTTACCAGATGCCTAAAGAGGATTATGTAAAATTTTCCTTTCTGGATCCCCTTGAAGAGTTTCTTGAAACTCCCCAGGGAAAGGATAATTTTTTCTCAATGATCCGCACTTTTCCCATCCTTTGGGGGGACCTTGGGATTGATCTAGCTCACCAGAGCCGGAAGGGTAAAACAATCGCAGACTACCCCCATTTTCAAGCTGCTTTAATAGAGGCTGTGACGGAAGGAGATCCGGAAATGGCAACGTACAGTTTTATGAAGGTTATTGAATCCCGGCAAGGTACGGTCAACGTATCGCTTGAAAAAAACGTAGAAGAAGTATTAAAGTCGGTTATTTTCTCGGTCATGAACCGGCATGGATATGAAACGGAAAAATATTATGCCCAGCTTTTTGTGATGGCCTCGGATATTATGCCGAAAAAAGAATCCGGAGGAATCAAAAGAGGCTTTGATTCCGGAAAATTCCGCAGATTCTTTCTTGAGCCTGCGAAACAAGTGATGGACGGGCTAAACGCGCAGGACACGTCCGGCCTTGGCCGCAAAAAAATGGAAAGGCTTCTGCTGGGGATGGCCGCATTGCAATTGGCATCCAAAGCGGAACTTGACGAAGTCAGCCAATTCCTTGTAAAGGCCCGCTCCGAAGCGCGCACTGCCCCCAGCGCGGGTCCGTTCAATGACGAGGAAATAAAGAAAATCCTGGAGAATCCCCGGCTTTCAGGCTTATACACGGCCGCGCATAAAGATTCTTCCGGAGATTCTTTGGGCGGCAATGTCAAACGGGCGCTTGATTTTCTGATCGATAAAGCGGCCGAGCTTTTTCCGGGCGAAGAGGGCATTCAAAAGCAGGAAGCACTTCGGGGAATTGCCCGCAGTCTTGGGTTAGATATGGAAGCGGGAGAAGGGGCGCCAGCCGTTTCCGGAACCGTGGATGACGTCGCCGAAGCCATCAAAACGGCCAACGACAATGCGGACAAAACGCTTTGGCACATGACCGATGAAGAGCGCCTTAAAATCCGGGAATCTGTATCTTTAGTTTTAAGAGACGGCCAGAGTGAAGAGCAAAAAAAAGAGAATATAAAAAATTTCGAGGATTTCGTTCTTGTTGAGAATTCGAAGAGCCGGTTGCTTCAAGCGGAGAGTTTCTTCCAAGACGAAAGTGTGCAGGGTGAATATTCCCGCGAAACTTTGCGGGACTTTATATTAATATTACAAAATTTAAGAATGTCGATTGTAACCCTTTCCGCCGGCCCTTCAGATTACCTTTTACGGAAAGTGCAATCGTATTTTGAGGCCATGCGTGACCCGGGCGTTTCGTTTTCTGAAAAGACCTTGTTTTTTATCCATGGCGGGGAGACGTCAAGTCGATTAGAAAACGCTCTTTCAGCCGCAGGGATTAAAACAGATGAAAGTTTCGGGAATCATATTAAAAATAAAAAAATCGAATGGTGGTTTTCAGAAGGGCCTGCCGATTCGAGCGCTTTGGGAAAAATAGTACAAGAGGCAAAGGCTAAAATTGATTCCGGGAAGTTAAAGCTTCCCGAATTAAAAAAGGCTTTTGAGGAAATCGATCATCTCCTGGAGGACGAAAATGTAAGAGAGGCTCTCCGGCAAAGGCTTCTTTCCGGATATTATGCCATCCGGCCTTTTCAACTGCTTGCGAGAGAAGCCGCGGGACAAAACGTGCTGCTTCAAAGCTATCCCCATTTGAAGAGTTTTATTTTGGAAAATGAAGAAACCGAAAATTCAGAGCTTTGGCTCACGACCGCAGAACTGGCCCGGCAGCTTTTAAACGAACTGGCAGGCCAAAATAATGCGGAAGCGGACGAAGGGTTGAGTTTTGTGAAAGAGATTTTTTTAAGACATCTCAACCGGTGGAAAAATGACGAGTGGTTAAAAACATTCATCTTTGGCCTTCCGGCAACCGGAAAGGGACAGGAATGGTTTATCAAAAATATTCTTGAAGTATCGTTCCTGGAAGGATTGAAAGAGGGCGATGCCCTGAAAATCGACTCTCAATGGTTGAAACGGCTTTTAAATCTTGCTGTGGCGGATGGCCATTTTGAACCGGCTGTTGCAGATGCGCTCATGGGGAAAAACGCCCAGGGCAAGACACGTTTTGACCGGCTTCTCAAGCAGGACATTCCAAAAGAAACGCGGGAAGAATGGAATATCCCGGATGCGCAGAAGACCTGGCAGGACCGTTATAACGCCATCATGGAAGCCGAAAAGAAGCGTCTTTCAACCGATGGGATGCAAAAAGATCTTTACGCGCTTATCGGCAAGATCATCCGCGATTACGAAAAGCGCCACTTCCAATTCCCCGAAAAATTCGAAGACATTCTTCCCGCGCTTCGCATGCCAGGCGCTTACGATTTTATCCCCGGCATTCGCGGCCGTGACCTCTCCGAGGGCAGTCCGCTTTACGAAGCGATGGAGCTGGCCTATCTACGGTCTCAAGCCATGGAGTCAATGTCGGCAAATTTAAAAGCGATGGGACAAACGCTTATCGTTTCTCTTGAATGGAACAAGAACCCGCAGGATTGGAGATTGAATCAGCTGCTTCAATTCAAGCCTGAAAAAGGGAAAAATGAACCGCAAAGCATGACCGTAGATCTGATGAAAATGGCGAACGGTAAAGCCGACGCGTTTTACTTTTTTCCATTGATCAGTGAAAAGTTTGATTTGCATTCAAATCCTCAAAAAGGGGAGCAGGACAGGGTGAACGCGCTGATCAATCTTTTTGCCCGGATTTCCGAGGTTGATCCCGGGACCGTGAATGACTTTCGCGCCGGACCGCAAGCGCAGTTCTACATCATGCTTCCCCAAGCCTCTAAAGTTTCGCTTGATTTGGCAGAAGCTTTCCCGAAACTTAAAAGCAGAATCCATTTGATCCGCTGGGAAGAAAAAATCGAGGATTCACGGTCGGGGCACCTGCATGATAAGGAAGTTTTCTCCCAGGCAACGCTCACGTCGGAGGACTATGAACAATTTTCCGCCAGCTTGGCGGCAAGTCTAAAGGCCCTGTTTTCGGAACTTGGAGAATTGGCCGGCATTGATAAGAAATATTTGCAGATTTTGATCCAGACCCAAAAGTTGTCTTTGGCGTCGTTGAAAATACAATTAGCCCCTAAAATATTTTTCCGGGCGATCGATGATGCGGGAGCTCAAAAATTTTGGGAAGCCCTGAATCATATCAAAGCCGCAAAGGCTTTAATTCAGCAATTGGAGTATAAACGCGCCCAAATTAATATGGGCCTTGCTCACAATTTGGTGAGTAAAATTTATCCCGATTTTCCGGGAGAGTTGCCAGTCTTTTTTGATTCCAACGCAGGCCGTTACCGGGGTGATAAAGACAGAGTAAAAGACAAACTGGATATTTCTTCAGTCGAACAAATTTCCGCGGCGATGATGGAAGCGGCGAAGCACGATTCTGAGGCGCCAAAAAAATCAGAAATGCGTGTTTCGAAAACGGAGAAAGCGGTTACAAGTGTGGAATACGGGATTTGGACGGCGAATCAGAATGCGGGCCTTACCTTGTGGCAAATGACGGATGATCAACGGGAAGACATTCGGCTGCTCGCGGCAGACTTGATTGACGACAAAAAGGATTCTCTGATATTGCTGGACCGTTACGTCGGTGCCCGCAACACGGCGAGCCGTAAACTTCAGGCGATCGTTACTTTTTCGCTCCTGCTCTACTCCGGCGATTATACTTTTGGCCAAATTCAGAAAGCATCACAGATCTTTAGAATTCTGCCCAGGCAATGGTTCCCTTTAACTTTAAGTTCGGCTGAAATTGCTGACCAGTGGCAATTGATCGAGGAAGCGTTACAGGACTTTGAGGGGCGTAGTCCGGAGAGATCGGCGGCAGTCATTTTACGTGATCTTGGTGATGAGATGTTCGGTAGTTGGGCTGGAACGGCGAAGACTCTCGAAGTCATCAAAAACACGAAATTAGAATGGTATACCAAACAGCCTGACAAGATTCCTCCTGCCGGAAAAATTTCGACACTGGAAACAGCAAGCCTTAAGAAGATTATGCTCCAGATCTTATATCCTAAATCCAAACCGGTTTCATTCGAGGAGCCGCTTCGTGAATTGGAAACCGAAATACAAAGTTCCCGCGCTATTTTCTGGCAGGTTCTCTTTGTGCTGGGGGATAAAAAATGGATGGGGCGAAGGCATTATCAGGATGGAGCCATAGCCATAAGAAAGCTGCTGCTTTCGCAGCTCAAAACGATGAACGATGTCCTTCGTTTGATCCCTCATTTGGTAAGCCCGAAGGGAAACGATACTTTTTCTTATATTACCCCTTCGATTCTTTCAAAAGCCGAAAAAATTTTATCGGATCCGGAAGAAAAAAAGTATCTTTTCCAATGGTTGAATTCAGGATTCAGGAATCCTTTGCTTTGGGCCCTTCTTTTTGATAGCGCGAAGGCCTCCATCGAAGATTATCCCCATATTCGGGAGGCGATTGTGCAGGGCATTCGGACCGGAGAACCCTTAAAAATGTATACTTCCTACAATTTGTTTCGCCACTTTGCAGTGGCCGGCACAATAGAAAGCGGGGAGACTCCGGTATTGGCCGATCAGCTACACAAAATCTTCTCCATGCTCCTGGAAACCTGGGGATTTGATTTGGAAAAGTATCAGTTCATGGTGGGGCTCTGGACCGAGCCCTCTCAAATTATTTTTGATACGGTTGAAGAAGAGTTCAAGCAAAGGATTAAAAAGGGCGAGGTCATTGATGTCTATAAAATTGAGAAATGGCTTCGGGCGTGGGTTGCGCAAAACCCGATAAGCGAAAAGAATCTTAATGAAAAATGGCTTAAAATCGATCCCGCGGACCCGGATCGCTTGACCCGATTTGACCGGATCGTCGCCGAGCATGAACGCGCGAAATACGATTTGGAGGACCCGGTCATTCAACAGGATTTTTATGCGATTGTGCGGCAAGCTGCGGAAGAATACGAAAACGAGCAATTTGCTTTTCCGGCCTGGAAGGATGTTCTCTCGATTTTGAAAAAGCCAGCCCGCCTGAATTTTCATCCGGCATTGCGTGGTCTTGAATTGACGCCAGAAACCGTAGCTTATCAGGCGCTTGAAAAGCAATATCAGCTTTTGCGCCACGAAAGGGCCGTCTTTCAAGCGCGCCGGGCTTTGAATCAGTTCAGCGCCTTTTTAAGCCATCCCGAAGGAAAATGGGAGTTTGACGTGGACCTTAAAGTTCCGGATGCTTCGCAAAAAGACGGGTTCCGTCATTATCTTGTCGATGCTGTGCTGATTGAAAACAATCAGGTCAAACATATTATTTTTAACCTGGAAGGCTTTTATCCGTCAGCCTCGCAGGATGAAAATGAATTGAAAGCCCGTTTTGCCCAAAGTGCTGCCGGCCTCTATCATTTATTCGAAGAATTAAAACAAGGGAAAATCAAGATCGAAGGGAAAAAAGTTTTTTCAGAGATGACGCATACGGTTACCTGGGGACCGCTCAAGGCCGAAGCATTTTTACCCCAAGGTCCAGTGTTGAAATTTCTTAAAACGCAGCCAAAATATAAAATTCCCGACTCTTTTAGCGAGCCTTTGGAAACAATTTCTCAAAGCCTGGATCAGGAAATCTCAAAGTCTTTTTTAGACATTAAAGTTTTATTCGTTCTCGGCGGGTACTTGAAAGCCCAGGTTGAAAGAATTATTACGATGGGGGCTCCATCTGTAGCAAAAGATCTTGCCTCGAAGCAATTTATGCCGGATACCAGAGTGCCCGTGGAAGTAAAAGAGGTTGAATTCGAGATCCCTTCGTTAGAACGGATAGCAGACGCTTTTAAGAGAGGGCAGGATCTTGAAGTCACAATAGGAGAATTTGTGATAATCCCGATTGGGCTCATAATGCTCTATAATCCTGCAAAGAAGCAAATAGCCTCTTTTGGAACCCAGAAAAATAATAATTTTGTCCGGGAAAAAATCTGGCAGCCCCTTGAAGAAACGCCGGAATACGCCGTCGATCTTTCCAACGCGCTTTCGAATGTCCGGCTGTGGCATATGAGCGATACGGAGAAGAGGATTCTCCAGGGGGTGGCCCGCAATTTTGTGGATACGCCTGCTACTGCTGAAAGCATGGAGCGGCTGCAACGATGGTACGACGGTTATCTGACTTCCCGTAATGTCGTCAGCCGCTTTGAGGGGTTTTATCCGATATTTAATGCGCTGGGTTATGTTCTTCCTGAAGCCGAGTCAACAAAAGAATGGGACGATGCCGTCTCGGAGATTTTCAAGCGAACGAAGATTTGGGATACAAGTTTAAAAAGCGGGTACCTGCGGCTTCAAGTGCTCGTTGAGGCGATGAAGGATTCTGCGAACGAATATGAAAAGCGGATGTTGGCAGAAATGGTGGTTTCACTGAATAATGGTATAGGCGGGCGGGAACCTGAATCATTTCCAGCGGTCATGAAAATAAAAGAAGCGACAAAGAATCCAATCATTCAGCATTATAGGGGAGGCCCCTCTCAGCATGAGATGCTGCGATGGGATCGCGATCGATTGGAAAAAGAGCTTGGTGACCCTGCTTTCTATGAAAAATTCAAAACGACTGCCGGGCCGCTTGATTTGATGGCGCTGATCGGCTCTGAAGGATATCCCAAGACGATCCTTTTTTATCGCAATATTCAGCAGGCGGTTCTTCGAATGACCAAAGAAGCAGATCCCGTGATTTCAGTTCAGGCATTTGTGAGCTTGATGAATGCCCGGCTTGGGGTGGGGATGGAAGCAGCGCGCAAGAGGGAAGCGGAAAAAATCGATGAAATGATTATAGAAGCGCTGGTCCATGCCATGCAGCAACGGCGTGTCAATAAAGTCGAGTATCAAAGGTATATGCGTCCGTTGATTCCTGGTTTTGGTGTGGGGGATGGGGAGAATAAGATGATCGAGGGGTTATTCCGAAGCGCGGCTATCCGGCTTTTCAATAGAGGGCTAGAGGAAAAAAATGCTTCATACCTGGACTGGAAAAAATATGAGCAGGGCCTGCTTCAAAGAATCAACCCGCGGATTCCGGACGGCGAGCCGAACTATGTGACGCGTATTTTGAATACGGGCGGGAACAGGGGTCTTTATGAAAAAATTATTGCAGCGGCGAGTGCGAAAAGTGAAGTAAGGAGTATTGGCACAAAAAAAATGGATTCCCGCTTTCGCGGGAATGACAAAACTTGGAATTTATTGAACAGCACAGTCGTTGTAAAATATCTTTTTGCGGACATGGCTCCACCGAGGTCGGAAATTCGTAATTTAATTGGAGAAGTCGGGCGTTTAGGGGTGGATCCGGTTGTAGGCCGTTTCAGACAATGGTTTTCCGGGCTGGATACGGCGGCTTTTGCGGATGAGGTTAATGCGGTCGAAGCTTTGCCTGCTTTTGAAAGCGCGGCAATAGAAGGAGTCATTCGGGATAATAGGCAAAGGCTTGAGGCTCTTAGCCTCCGGGCCAGTGCAAATGTCGCCGCCAATCTTGTTTTGCTGACCGAACAGAAACCGGATATGGATCTTTTGCTGTCGGTTTTAAAATCCAAGCCAGGCGCGAATTTATCCGTCATTTGGCTGCCTTCAAAAGGGTTTGAGTTTCCGAATCCTGAACAGTTGAAGCAAATGAGCCTGGAAGCGAAACAGCTCGAAAATCAAATCAGGCGTCTTGTGCCCTCTGAAAAGGGACGCCAACGGATCGCCATTGCAGTGCCCCCGAACGAAAGAAAAGCGCTCCGGGCGATTCAGGATGCGGGTCAGGAAAGAGTGAAGGATAAGGAGAAAATCAAACCGTCTCCCCCTCATCCTAACCTTCTCCCCCAAGGGGGAGAAGGAATTCTATTAGAAAGTTCGAAAGTCGGGCAGTTAATTTATATTTACCCTGAAAACTTGAAAGACCTGGCCAGGTATCAGGATGTCTTTTTGTCGGAGGCACAGTCCATAGCGCATACGCTTGAGGCGGGAGATAAGGACCTTTACCCGAAAGGATATGTTCTTTTGACCGGTGCAGCCGATATCTCGGAGAAGACGGCATCTGGATTGAACGGGGTTTTTGTGAAAGACCCCCAAACAGGACGTTTTGATTTTATTGATTCCAGAATCTCTTCAGAAATTCTTCTTGCCCTGACCCAAATGAAGGCCCAGCTCGAACGCGCCGTCGCAGCCTCTGCTTAATCTCAAAAGCGGTAGATGAGAATCGAACCGCCGATGTGGGCCACCGGCTGAATCGTTTTTAGCCACAAAAACTCCGATTTTGACACCAATGCCTGATAAGTAAACATATCCACGGCGTAATAGCCGGAGTCTTTTCTCTGGAAATGAAGCATGGAATCTCCCTTTGTATAATTGATTTTGTAGTAATCGAGTTCTTCCGGGAAATTGAAATTGAGAAGCCGGTAAATTTCAGCAATGCGGTTTTGCTCCATCCAGATTTTCAGGCGTTTTAAATCCTGCCCCCATGAAATATTGGAATCGCCAAGAATGGTCTCCTTTTTGCCAAGCAGGCCGGGCAGGCCGTTGAAATAAGATAGATAATTCGGGAAAGCAAGAGCGCTTGTGGTGATCAGCCAGAGCGCTGATAACCCAATGACAAAAGGCCTTATTTTCCGGAATTTCGATTGGCCCAAAAACTCGAAGGCAGCCCCCGCGATCACCAATAGAAAGGGGTAAACAATCAAAATATGGCGGACACCGATATTGACTTTATTGACAAAGGAGGCGATGGCCCAATAAAAGACCGGAGGAATAACCAGTAAAAATATTTCTGGCCGCACACTTTTTTTTGAAAAAATCAGATGGCTGAATCCCAGAAAAAATAAGAGCAAAATGGGAGCAGGAATTTTGACGAGCATTGCGATCAAATAATAATACCACCAGCCCTTCGTGGAAAACTCGCCAAATAGAAAAGAGGGGTGCGGGCTGCTTACCGAATGGTCGCGAAAAATGGACCAGCCCCGGAAAAAGCGTTTGAAAGGGTCCATGCGCATGTGCCGGAACCAGGAAGCCGGTTCGAAATAAATGACCAGGATCACGAGAAAAGCAACGGAAAGAAGAATCAACAGCAGTTTCATGGCCCGCAGCATTTGAGGATTCTGAAGCCGGCTTTTTGCAGGCAGGAACCTTGAGAGCCAAAGATAAAGAAGAGGTAATGAAAAAATGGGAAAAGATTTTTTATGCGAGACTACGAAAACGGTAATAAGGATCATAAGCCATAAAGGAACCCGGGAGATATTCATCAGGGGACAGGCAATCTTTTCTGCCTGTCCCCTGATGGAGCTACGCTCCGGAAAAATGGCAAAAGCATACCAGAAAGAAAAAACATACAGAAGGGGAAGGGCCGCAAAGGTGCTGTATTTGGAGGCTATGGCCAGGCCGATTGCAAGACCCGCAAGATAAATATTTTTAAAATTTCCGGTACGGACAAACCGGAAAAGAAAATAGAAAATTCCGAAATAAAAAGTGGCCGGTGCAAAATCCGTAGTCACAAGCGAGGCGTGAATGATCATTTCCGGAAAAAAAGAATAAAGGAAAAGCGAAAAAAAGGCTGCGCTTTCGCCAAAAAGGTCTCGTGTCCAGAAGAAAATAAGGAGGGCCATGAGCAGCGCAAGCGGCAGAAGGGCCGCTCGGGCCCTGAAAATGATCTTTTCGGCCGGATTGCCCAGGGTGAAGAGAAAAGCACGGCCTGCGGCCCATTGCTCGGTCTCCTTCCACGCCGGTGTCTCAAGCGGAAATTTCAGATTCATGAAAAGAAGCGGAAGGGCCGCCATTTGTTTGACCAGGGGAGGGTGTTCGGGATTGAGGCGAAGATCGTTGTATTTCAGATAGGAATAACCTGCGCCGATATGCGCAACTTCATCGGAGACTGTTGAATTGGTGGCTGCGAGATAGAGCGCCTGGCCCGCGAATAACAGAAAAAGGGCTGAAAAACAAAGAAATTTAAGGGCTTTATTTGTCTGCAGGAGGGACATACAAAAGATAATGGCTGTAGGCGATGTGAGCAATAGGCTTGTATTGCCGCATCCATCCGGTTTTTGCCTCATCCAGGACGCCGGTATAATCATTGGCCCCCACGATGAGGAATCCGGATTTTGGAGAAGGATCTTTGCTTTCGATGATTTGAGCGTTGAGTTCCGGATGCTTTTCAGTAAAGCGGTCAAGCCACCAGGATTTATCCTCCCAATCGAGATTCGAATCCGCCAAATAGCGATAGGCATTGATCCGGTCGCCGATGGCTTCATTAAAATAAGAAAGGGAATGCGGATAATAGGAAAGCGATGAAACCACATACCATCCCAGAAGCAATCCCGAAGCTAAAAAAGTTTTAGGACCGGAATTTCCGCTCATTCCCTTTCCCGCATAAATCAGGAGAAAAACAAAAGCCGGAAGAACGTAGCGCACGCCCAACTGGAGATCGCAAAGCGTGCTGAAAATAATCAGCCATAAAAGAAAGGGGATAAAAAGATAAACCGCGGAATCCTCGGGCTTTCTTTCTCCGGATTTTTTCGTAAAGCCGGCAAGCAGCAGTATTAAAAAGAAAGCCAGGGGAGTTTTTAGGAGAACCATCAGGGGAAAGGAATACCATCTTCCCCGCCGGTGACGCTTGCCGAGAATGTAATTATTCCCGCGGCCGATCGCAGGATTTTCCTGAATGAATTTCGTGTAATCCATCCCCAGGATGAATGTTTTCGGGAAAGGAATGGGAAGGGAATATTTTTTCAGCTTTTGATAGCCCTTGCTTTGCCATTCAATTTCATTTGTTTTAGTGAAACTTCCTTTAAAAAGATAAGCAGAGTTGATGAGAAAAAGAACAATCAGGCAAAATCCGAGTCCTGTGGCTGAAGATTTCAAAAACACTGCGAAGCCGGTTTTGTCCCCTTTCCTGTGATCCTGGATTTTCCGGAAACTCCATAAAAGGAACAAAATCGCAAAGATGAGAATGCCGCTGTATTTGGAGACAATCGCGGCTGCGGTTGAAAAAGCGCTTAAAATCAAATCCGCCCGTTTTTGTCTTTGGAGATAACGCCAGAAAAGATAAATGCTTAAAAGAAAGAAAAGGCAAGTCGCGAGATCGGAGGTGACTTGCTTGCCATGGGCAATAAAATTCGGATTAAAGACATAAAGAGCAAGGCTGAAAAGCGCTGCACGGTTTCCGTAAAGTTCACGGGCCCAGGCATAAATGACACATCCGAGAAGAAGGGCAAAAAGGAGGCTTGGCAGGCGTACGATGAGCCGGGCCGCAGGCCTTCGTTCGAGAAGGGAAGAATCGCATTGATAGGCGGCGCAGCCGAGCGCAGGAATCGCAAGAATGGGCATGCGTTGGCCATCTGGAATCGCGGACGGGCCTTCCGTGAGAAAGCGGTAGCCGTAATAAAGATTGGGATACTCGTCATAAGCGAGTTTTTTATGAAGGGAGCTTCCGATCATGAGAGCCAGCATGGCAAGGAGCAGCAAGCTGACGGATCTTAATGAAACCGGAGAGTGTGTTTCCATAGGGAGTTAGAATTTTTCAAAAATGAGAACGCCGGCGGCAATGAGAAGAAGCGCCGCCGAAAGCCTTGAAATGAGGTGAAGCCGGTCTTCTCCCCATTGGCGGATATGGTCCAGAATAAAAAAGGAAAGAATTGCAAACCAGCTCATGCACCCGGCAAAAAATCCTCCCACAAAAAGCAAACGGAATTGAAGGCTGGCAAGACTCAAATGAAGATGCCCCATCAGGAGGCCTATCATTCCGATCCACATCAGATAGATTGCCGGGTTACCGCCGACGAGCATGAGCCCGATGACGAAACTCCGGGCAGGACCCCGCTCTATTTTTTCATCAGGATTTTTGAAATTTTTTTTATGAAAAAGAATACTAAAACTGGTGAAGAGAAGAGTCGTAATGCCGAACCACTTGGCAACGGCCCAGAAATGGGGGTGATGCAGAAGCGGGGTAGCTCCGGCAAAGGCAATCAGAATGATGATGAGCTCGGCGGTAGTGGCGCCCAGACCTATAAGCAGCGGCGCGGTTTTTCCCCGTGCAAGACCCCGGTGGATTCCGATGATATTGATCTGCCAGCCAAGCATTGCCGCCAGGAAGCCTATAATAAAACCGGTCAGCATCACAAATTAACTATTCTGGGCCGGGCAGACCGGTTCGGACTCTTTTTCACGCTTCAGGGAGAGGCAGTAAAGAGGCGCAATCAGCAAAAAGAAAAGAAGGACCGCAGACATGGCGGTTTCGAGATTAAAGAAATAAAGCATGCTGACCAGCAGGGCAATCGCCATGTAAAGAAGCGTCTGCCACCGGGAAAAGGGCATGGCCGAAAGTTTGGGGTAAGGAACTTCGCTGGTCATCGCAGCGGCTAAAATGAGCACAAGCGGAATGAGCAGCCAGCGATTATCCCAATCGTTTTTAATATAGGCCAGGATCGTAGTGCATAAAGTCAGAGCCGCCGCCGGTGTCGGAAGGCCTTCGAAATAATGTTTGACGGGCGTCCGGATATTGAAGCGGGCCAGGCGGAATGCCCCTGCCGACAAATACAAATAAAGCAGAAGAAGGCTCCAGGGGCTAAGCTTGTGGACAAGAAAAGTTGCGGCCAGCAGCGCCGGTGCCGTCACAAAAGAAACAATGTCTGCCAGGGAATCCAGCTCCCGCCCGAACTGGGTGGGGTTCTTGAACATGCGCGCGATATTTCCATCAAGAGAATCCCAGATCATGGAAAGCAGGATCAGCCAGGCTGCTTCTTTTACTTTTCCACGCGTGACCATGAGAATGGAAAGAAAGCCGGTAAACAGATTGAAAGAAGTGACCATGTCGGGCAGAAAGAAAAGCCGGGGGCGGGAGCGCTCAGCGGGCGTCATAAAATCCACTCTCCCAGAACGGTCTGGCCGGCTTTGACCGGGTCGCCGACGCGAATCGAAGGCTGAAATCCCTTTTTCGGAGCAAAAAATTCAACGCGGGAGCCATAGCAGATGATGCCGAATTTCTGGCCGCGTTCAAGACCGGTCTCAAGTTTTGCATCGCAGAAAATGCGCCGGGCAATGGCGCCCACCATTTGGCGGACGAGGACGCGTTTCGTGCCGTTTTCAATGCCGACCCAGTTGGATTCATTATGAGGCACTGAAGCTGGATTCAGCGCATTCATGAATTTTCCAGGGACGTATTCCAGGTATTTGACTAATCCCTTGATGGGCGAACGGTTAACATGGGCATTAAAGACAGTAAGGCAGATCCCGATTTTCACGCATTCTTCCTTGAGGTAGCGGTTTTCGGCCTGATAGGAAATTTCCACAACTTTTCCCTCGGCAGGAGAGACCGGTGCATCCCCCGCAGGAACAAGCGGTTGGGGATCACGAAAGAAAAGAACATGGCAAGCCAGCAATAGCACGGCCAAGCTTGTGATTTGAGGCCACAGAAGAGAGGTCAATAAAACAACGCCCCCTAAAACGGCGGCGCCGGGCCATACTCTTGGGTCAATCGAATATTTCATGATTTTGGGCCCTGTAAATTGCGTGTAAAGCTCTATGCTTATACGAAAAGAGCTTGATGTCAATAAGCATAAAAAAACCCTCCGGTTTTGAGGCCGGAGGGTTTTTTATGTCATTTTTGAATTACGAAATGCTTCCTGAATAAGGAGATTTCTTCTTTTCTTTCTCTTCTTCTTTTTCTTTCTTCGGTTTGTCAGAAACCGCGCATTCGGTGGTCAGGAAAAGCCCCGCGATGCTGGAAGCATTTTCAATGGCCGAGCGCACCACCTTGGTCGGATCAATGACGCCATCTTCCACAAGGTCACGGTATTCTCCAGCCGCCGCATTAAAACCATAGGCCCCTTTGCCTTCAAGGATGGTTTTTACGACAACCGAACCGTCAAAGCCTGCATTTTCTGCAATGCGTCGGGCCGGTTCTTGAAGCGCACGGCGGATAATTTGAATGCCGGTGGCTTCATCGTCTTCAGCCTTGAGAGAATCAAGCGCCGCAATGGAACGAAGAAACGCCACACCGCCGCCCGGAACAATTCCTTCTTCCACGGCTGCGCGGGTCGCATGAAGAGCGTCTTCCATACGGGCTTTCTTTTCTTTCATTTCGACTTCGGTGGCCGCGCCGACTTTAATGACCGCCACTCCGCCGGAAAGCTTCGCCAGGCGTTCCTGGAGCTTTTCCTTGTCATAATCAGAGTCCGAACGGTCGATCTGGGCCTTGATTTGCTCAATTCTTGCTTTAATCTCTTTCTGCGAACCTGCGCCGCCGATGATCGTAGTATTGTCTTTATCAATCACAACACGCTGGCAGGTGCCCAGCATGGTGGTATCGATGTTTTCAAGCTTGGTGCCAAGATCTTCGGAAATAAACTTGCCCTTCGTAAGAGCGGCAACGTCTTCCATCATGGACTTGCGACGGTCTCCGAATCCGGGAGCCTTGATGGCCGCCACTTGCAGCACGCCGCGAATTTTATTCACGACCAGAGTTGCAAGCGCTTCGCCTTCCACGTCTTCGGCAATAATCAGAAGAGGCTTGCCGAGGCGCGCGGTTTTTTCAAGAAGCGGAATCAATTCCTTGATGGCCGTAATCTTCTTTTCGAAAAACAGAATGGAGGGCTCTTTCAACACCACTTCCATCCGTTCCGCATCGGTCACAAAATACGGAGAAATATAACCCCGGTCAAACTGCATTCCTTCCACGAATTCCAGTTCGGTTTTCATCGTGTTGGATTCTTCGACCGTGATCACGCCGTCTTTGCCGACCTTTTCGATGGCAGTGGCGAGCAATTCGCCGATGGCGCTGTCCCCATTGGCGCTGATCGTGCCGATGGCCTTGATATCTTCCTTGCCCTTGACGGACTTGGAAAGTTTTTTAATCGACTCGACGACTTTCACGACGGCTTGTTCAATGCCCCGCTTAAGAGACATCGGATTGGCGCCGGCCGTGACGTTTTTCAGGCCTTCGGTGATGATGGCCTGGGCCAGGACGGTGGCGGTGGTGGTGCCATCGCCGGCCATATCGGAAGTCTTTTCCGCAACTTCGCGGACCATCTGGGCGCCCATATTTTCATAGGGGTCCTTGAGTTCGACTTCTTTGGCCACGCTGACGCCGTCTTTGGTGATCGTCGGGGCGCCGAACTTGCGGTCAATGACCACGTTGCGGCCGCGGGGGCCGAGCGTGACACCGACCGTGCGCGCGAGAATATCCACACCGCGTTTCAGGCGGCGGCGCGCATCTTCTGAATAAGAAAGTTGTTTACCTGACATGATAAGGCTCCTTTTTAAACTTCGTATATCGCGATGACTTCGGATTCTTTGAGGACTTTGTGCTTTTTTCCTTCGATCAAAATCTCATCTCCGGCATATTTGCCGTAAATCACGCGATCGCCCTTTTTGACTTCAAGCGG
>CAYGIT010000008.1:0-30836 GCA_964349955.1 uncultured bacterium | reverse complement strand
GCATTATATAGCATAATTTATCATTTGTTCGATATCTCCCCCGGGCCATTTTCCTTCCTTTAAAACGCCCTGTATCCTTTAAATACCTCATGGAAACGTTTACGGTTTTTAAGAAAACAGTCGCGCTTTTTCTGTGTGTTTCTTTAATTTTATCGAATAACACTGGCTATGCGGCTGTCAAATCATCTGTAGGGGCGGGGCTTGTACCCGCCCTTGAAGGGCACCCGCAAGGGGTGCCCTTACAATTTAATATCCCCGCTGATCTCGGCACCCTCGAAGAATCCTTCAAAGGAACTTCCGGCAAAACCATCATTTACATCCAGGACGCCCACGACTCCCTCGAAGCCCAGGAAAATATCGCAAAGCTCATCAATCATCTTGTCGAGAAGCAGGGAGTAAAGACCGTCTTCGAAGAAGGATACGAAGGCCCGGTGCCGACCGACGATTATTTCGATTTCATCAAAGACCCGAAAATCAAAGAAAAAGTCTCGTATTTCTTTCTGGACAAGCTCCGCCTGGGTGGCGCTGAATACGCCCACATCAACCGCAAAAAAGAATTCGACCTGATCGGCGCAGACAACCGCAAACTCCGTCTCGAAAATATCCGCTACTACCGGCGCTCCGCCAAACGCCAAAAGCAAACCCGGGAAGGTTTGCAGGCCTTGAGCTCCGAAATTCAAAAACTGGCTAATCAGAATTTCTCCAAAGAACTCAAGGAATGGATGAAACTCAAGGACCGTTTCGAAAAAAATGAAATCGGTCTTGATGACTACCTGAAACGGTTTTGGCCCGCGGCTCTTGATCACATCCGCGATTACGACGCCAAAACACTTTTCAAAGCCATCGAGGAGCGGGAGCATACTTTTTCAGAAAAGCTACTACGAAATGACCGGGACCGCCAGATTTTTCAATATTCCCGGGACCTTTCGCTTTTGAGCCGCTTGAATGAAATTCAGATGAGCGCCCCGGAATTCGAAATTTTAAAAAACCGTTTCTCACGATTGAACACGCAAGAATTCGCCGATTTCATCGCGAAGAACTCCGGCCATGCCATCGTGCTTTCAAAGAAATGGGAAAAAAATATCCAAAACGCGATTCACTTCTACGAAATGGCCCATAAACGTGATGACGCCATTGAAAAGACCCTGCAGTCTTACGCGTCATCCCCTTTGTCATTCCCGCGAAAGCGGGAATCCAATGGATCCCCGATTAAAACTTTTGGGGATGACATCGCTGTATTAGTCTTCGGCGGCTTCCACAAAGACGCCATCCGCGAAATCCTTAAAAGAAACGGTTTTTCCTATTTCATTAGCTCGCCCAAAATTTCAGAGCTGCATCCAAAACATCAAAATTACTATAAACGTCTGATGTCAGTGGGTTACCACAACTTTGAAATGCCGTTTTATCCCGCGCAAGCCAACCGGCCCCGTTCCATCGTTGAACTCAAAGGCCGTTCCGAAATCCGCCATGTTCTGGACCTGACTTTGAAATTTCCCGACGAACCTATCTCTCTCCTCGACCGTCGTTTGTCGTCGTTACAAAAAATCCCTCAGCCGCTCGCAGCGCAGGACCCTGCAGGCCCTGTGCGATCAGAAGCCCGGAATGGGGACAAGCCTTTGATCATGGAATGGGTTGAGGAGCCAGACAAAACTCATCAAAAGACCTTTGAAGATTATTTAGTTCAGAAACCGGATTTAGAATGGACAAATAAGCAAGGAGGAACGGCCAAAGCTAGAATCCGGATTACAAAGCCACCAAAATTTTACGGCGAAACATTTCAAGAAACAGATATTCAGCTTTTGCCTCAATGGCTGGAATATTTCTGGCGGCCATTGCTTGTATTTCTTTGGTGGATTGCCTGGACTCCGTTGCTTCCTTCCATCGGATCTTTCGGCCGGATTGTTGTTCGTGAGATCAAGATGAATGGCGAGCCCGTACTTTTAATTTCCGAGATCCATCCAAGCCGTGGTTTTCGCCATCTGCCGCAAAGTCTGAAAAAATATTATACAGATTGGAACCGCGCTCTGCTTGAGCGGATTGCCCTGGAAGCTTACCGGGCCGGATATCGAAAAATTTATTCGGCATCGCCGGAAAGTATCCGGTTAGATTATCCTAAAAAGGAAGGCACTTTCGGATTAACAGACGGTGCCATTGCCCGAAATTATTCCCAGCCTTTCCGGGGTAGATGGAAAAATTTCTGGAAGAAAGTAAACGTTCGGTATCCGCCGCCGATCCCAAGGTTCCATTTTCCGCCCGAAATTATCCTCCGCGAACTCGAGCTGAACGAAAAATTCTTTCAAATGCTGAACCCTTTGACGAAACGCTCCGAAGCGCGGGCTTCAACAGCGATCATGGGAGAAATTTCACAGCGTCTTTTGAATGATCTATTGATGGAAACGGCGACGCTGAAAGACGACAAGCGGGAATATTACTACCCGAAGGCTATCGAATTTCTAACTCCTTTACTTGTTCAATTCATCCGTCTGGGTAAAAAACCTTCTTTGAGATTTTTGGAAAGCAAAAAGAGGATGAATGGCGTGCATAGATTGAAGGTTTTTGCCGCGTTGAAAGAAACGAACCTTGCTTATATCGAAAAGGGCGAGGATGCGCCCACGCTTCCCATCCTGGAAAGTTATTTAAAAAAGCTTCTCGATGAGATGAAAAGGGTCCCTGTTCTGCCGGCTCTGCCCGATGGAAGTTTTTACCGCAAGATCATTCAATTAGTAGGGCAGCTGGAATCCGCGAAAGCACGCAAGAGCGGTGAAATTCCCCCAAGTATTTCCCTGCTGGTGGATTTGTCCAGGGAAATGAGGGCCAGAGAGATTATTTCGAATGTTGGGTCCGGGAATAAAAAAGGCGGGAAGATTTCCCAAAAATTCCTCTCCGATTTTGAAAAAACAATTGGAGTGATTTCCGAAGCCTTGGGGAAAATCAACGCGGCATTGGTCGCAAAAGATAAAGAGGCGCCTTCTCTTCCCTATTTCCTGGATTCGCTCAACGATCCAGGCGTTGAGATAAGACGTTCGGCGCTCAAAACCCTTGGCAAAATTGAGGCAGCCATGATACGGAAAGGAAAAGAGCTTTCCTCCGCAGGTTGGGACGCTGTGGCCGTTGGTCTCGTGAGCGATGAATTTGAAATCCGGCAGGCAGCGATTGAAGCAACTACCGACATAGCGATTGCGTCGGTGCAGAACGGTAAGGGAGCTTTCTATCGAGCTGTTCTTGAGAAAGACTTTCGGGAAATAGTTTCTCGAGATAAAAGTAAGTGGAATGCGAGTTCCGAAGATTACAAACTTTTCGAACAGCTTTTCAAGTCTTTGGCTAAAATTGATGTCGCTTTGATCAGGAAGGGGAAAGACGCGCGGGCTCTTCACCTTCTCGAAAAAACCCTGCTGGATTTAAAAGAATTCCCCTCAATTGTTGATGACGATCTTTCATTTTTAGCGGAAATTTACGAAGCGATCATTGATAAAACCGGTGATCTTCCGCTTTCACCGGAAATGGCTTCTCTCCTCCAGGTGGAGGACACCTCTCCTCCATCCTACTATTCGGTACGCAGTCAAGCCGGGGTTCGCCTGGACAGGGCTTTGGTCAGAAAGGGGAAATCCATACGCTTTCTGACTTTTTCGAATTTGCAAACGGCTCTGAACGAAATCCCAAGCGATGGTAACAAAGCACATAATCAAAATACCCGCATTGAGGCATTTGGAAAAGTGGCGGCGGTGATGATTGAAAAAAAGGAACCCCCTCCGTTTCTTCCCCAATTTCAGGGGATTCTAAAAGCACTCCTTTCAGAATCCAAAAGATGGGATTTCGAATATAAGAGAAAACAAAGGGTTTTGGCCCTCATTTCGGTTTTGAAGGATATCGATATTGCTCTCGTCCGGCAAGGTTTTTCACCCCAATCAATCCCTCTCCTCCTGAAGACTGAAGATTCTGAGTCCGAAATCCGGTGGGAAGGCATCCATGCTCTTTCGGAAATCGATGCCGTATTGATTGAGCATGGGAAACCGCCTGAATTTATCTCTTTAGAACTATTATCACTTGAAGAGATTTTCAGGGATAAAGAACTTGAGAAGGCTTTTTCGAAAATCTACTCGGCCTTTCTCCGGAAAGGAAATTTCGACGAAAAGAATTATCAGAAGTATGCATTGTGGGCCCGTGAAAAACTGACTTTTGATAAAAACCTGATCGAGGATTATAGCCGGTCGGATGATCCGGAAGGTTTCATTGCTTCTTTAAAGATCGCAAAACTGCAGCCGGATGCCGTCTACAAGCGTGAACGATATCCTTTGGGGAAAGCAAGAGGCCACAATGTTCCTGAAAAACAGTGGGGCACCGGGGAAGAACTGAAAATCTCACCATCTGCCGCCTCCTCGGTAGATCGATTTGTAAAAATAGCGGATCATTATCTGGCCCTGGAAACCAAGGATTATCGGGCCCTTTTGAAAGATTCTTTAAGACGATATCAAAGTCTTGATTTGAAGTCCCGGGTTGAGCATAGTTTTGTGGCCTTCCAGATTTTTATAGCTTTGCAGGGAAGTTTGGAAGAATTCCGGATTTTTTTTGATCGCCTGTCGCTTCTTGTAAAAAATGACAAAAATCTTATTGTGGGAGATTTGACACGCGTGTTTACCGATTTGATCCGGCAGAATCCTGCCCTGCGGGAGCGTCTTGATTCGTATCTCATTGAAATTTCGGCCCTGGGGCCAACAACGCCTGCCGTGACCCGGAAGACGGCGCTCAAAATTCTTGAAAGTTATCCGGTCGGTGATGTCGTTTCGGTGGCCATGGAATCCCAATGGAAGCACGCCAGGTCCGGAGGAGTTTCTCCTTATATCACCGCCCTGGCTCAGGCAATGTCAGAAGAACTGGGGCTTCCCGTAAGCGTCGTCAACCCGATGTTTTTGAGGGAAAGGTTCAGTTTGGACTATGGTTTTGACACCACAGGAAACTTCAAAATGACTTATGGCAATCCGGTCAACGAAGATCAAAATCTGGATGTTGATTATCACCGGGTAAGACTGAACGGAGTAGATCTGATTTTGCTCCATAACAACACCTATATGGTTTCTCTTGCCTCGGATAGCAGGAATCACGTTTGGGCGACGGAAAAAGAGCATTGGCGTTTCATGAGAATGCTTTCGGAAGGCGCTCTCCGGGGGGTGATTGCCACTAACCTTTATCCCGGAATTTTTCATATGAATGACTGGGGGAGCGCTTTGACTGAAGTTTATCGCGCAAAGGAATTTGAAAAGTACCGCACCGATGAGGATAACCAGGTCGCGGAAGACCCTCATTTAAAATTAGCTGTTTCGATTGCCGCGGTGCATAGCGCTGCCCCCAAGCATCAGGGCCGGTGGGAAGACTGGCGAAGCGATTCGGTTTTGAGGGACCAATGGAACCACGATTTGTCTTTGAGAGTGCCGGAGGATGATCAATTGTTTCATACCCCGCATGGATTGGAAATAAACCCGGTTAGAATCATGCTGAAAACGGCCCGGACCATTGTCCCTGTGAGCCCCGGCTATGCGCAAGAGATGATCGAGAGCCATGGGAATGAAGAATTTGTCGGGAAATTGGGGCCCGTGATCCAGGCAAGAAAGGAGGATATCCGAGGAATTCCCAATGGCATTGACCTGGTGGCGCAGCAGGAAAAATTTTTGAGCAAGAGTTTGAAAGACAAAGAAATTCGCGAGCGGATCGAAGAGGATTTGACCCATCCCTCCTGGGATCCGAAGATCGAAGGGTTCCGGGAGTTTTTGGAAAAAATCCTGAAACCGGATTTCAAACCCAGGAGTTTTCTTGAAATGGGGCATGAACATGAACGGCGCATGCTTGCCAAAGTTGTTTTTGATTATATTTCTCCGGTCCAAAAGAGGAGATTGCAAAAGCTGGCGAATCTCGAAGAGGGCGACGATCAATTTATTTATTCGATGCTTCACCGGATCGATCCCCAGAAAGGCCATCAATTGCTTTTTGCCGATGTTTGGGACCGGCACGATCATCCGTTAAGATTGCGGCATTTTGAAGGGCAGGTTTTTGAAAATATGGAAAACCCTTCCACGCGCGAAGGAACGAACATGATGCTTTCGGCGAAGGAGTCCGAGGCGCTTCGCCGGCATGCCGAAAAATTCAATCTTCCCAGGCTTACGGCTCTTGATGTCGCGATGGTTTTGAATCCCGGCACGCAATTTGTGATTGTCGGCAATACGAGTGGCAAAGAGGGAGGGCATTACGACAGCAAACTGCGGGAAATCGCGGCGCGTTTTCCCAAACGCATTTATTACAAGAATGAATTTATTGCTCCGGACAATCCCTTGTATGACTTGATTTATTCGGGTTCTTCGCTTTTTGGAATGCCTTCTCTGTACGAGCCGGGAGGTTTGAGCCAAAGAGAAGCGCATGCAAAGGGAATCCCTTCCCATACCACGGAGATTGACGGCCTTGCCGACACCGTGTTGGATGTTTTGGGAACCCAAAAGCACCTCCGTTCCGGAATAGCGGCTTTTAATCCGCTCTACTGGTATTCCTCTTTCCGGGCATTGCATCATGCCGCCCAAAACGGCGGGAGAAATTACCGTTATCGATCCCAGGATTGGAATTGGCCTTTATGGGATGAATTTCGTTATCAGGCCATTACCCAGGACAATCGCTGGCTGAAACCGGCTCGCCAATACGTTCAAGTCTACAAACAAGCCCTCGGCCAGCCCGTTTTACCCTGGCTTCCCGCCCTCGAAGCCCTCACCGCCTACCGCGCCGCGACGGATGAAAATAAAGACCCCCTCGATGCCCTTGCCGCGGCCGGGTTCAATACGAAGGAAGAAATCGTCGCGGCTTTAAAGACCGCTGTCCACTCGGATCAGGCCGGTCTCAAGAACGCCGCTTCCGCGCTGGAGGTTCAATTCTCCCCGCGTTCTGAACTGCGGACGGATAAAGAAGCAAGAATCGAAAAGGTCCCAGATGCGCTTGAGACGTTGCAGCTTGAAATTTTGGATCCGGCAAAGAGAGGAAAGCGGGGAGCAAGAGAATGGCGTTCTCTCCATGAAAGTTTTTTTAACTATTTTTTCAAGCCTTCGCGAACGATGGTTCCGGATGAAAAGAAGGCCTGGACGCACGCGAAGAAATTATTTGAAGCGGGAATACCGCCTCTTACAATAGGAAATACCTTGGTGTTGAGCGACCGCGATTATGTCCGTATGGTCCAGCATTATGGGGAGAGCGGTAATAAAAAAGATTCATCGAGGGATATTTATTTTCAGCCAACAAAAACCTTGTTGTTGATGAATCTTCTTGTAGCACGGCAGTTATGGGGAGGGAGAGCGGAAGGATTTCCGGTTGAAGAAGAACCGCCGCTGACGAAACCTCAAGGCGCCGATGCCTTAGATGCTTACGAGAAATGGCTCCGGCAGGATTTGAGCAGACAGAACCGCCAGCAGGAATATTTGTATTATCCGGTCCGGTACCATGAAGGCCCGGCTTCTGTTTTGGCGCTTGAACGCGCGGGTCTGCGTCCTGTTTTTGGCAGTTTTGACGCGGCCAAAGCGGTGCTTCAAAATGGGGTTGCCCGGATTGAAGTTATCGATGCGCGGAAAGGCAATCCTCCCGCGCTTCTTGTCCATTTTGAAAGGCCTGTTTCGATGGCAAGGTTTTTAAGCCGGCAGGAGAAATCTTCCATTCAGATTTATGTTTTGGAAAAGGAAACTTCTCTTCAGGATTTAGTTTTTAATGAAGATACCGGGGTGAAGGAAAAGATTATCAAGATCGAAAAACTGTTCCAGCTTGCGCTGGATCAAAAATTATTGCCTGAATCGGCCTTTATTTCTCATCCGGCAGGCGCAAAACAACTGGCGGAAGCCATGGGACGGACAGACCTTGAGAAAATCGCGATTGAAAATTTCTTTGCCCTCGGTTTTACGCGGGGCCGGGCGGATGATCCTTGGGCAGAAAAGCCGGCCCTTGTTCTGGATTCCGAGATTAAGTCACTAAAAAAAGATTTTGAGCGTTATAGGCGAAATCTTCCGATTTTTCATCAGTGGGGCATTCCGTCGATGGTTATTCCGCGCGATACGGATCGTGTCAACCTTGCCGACACGCTTACCCTGGAAGAGCTTATAGGCAACGAAATTTATGCGCCGATTGTAAGACTCCTGCTTCTGCCCTCGGGGAATCCGCAGAACCCCTGGCTTATCCACGCCCAGGATGCGGGCATGGTCGTAAAAGAGCTGACCCGCGCGGCTCCTCTTTTGGAAAAGGCCGCGGAACCTATTCAACAAATGCTGGATGATTCAATTTCCCCCGAACAAAGGGCTTTCTTTCTAGCGGAATTCAATATCGCGCTTTTAGATTCTCTTTTCCCGAAAAAATTCCGCGCGCCAGCGACCGACAGGACTTCTTTGAAGCGAGCCATTGTGAAAAGAGTCGAAGAACTTTCCGGAATCAAACCGCTCTTGTCTCCGTCCGCGCTCTCCTTATCAGGCGCTCAAGCTGAAGTCCGAAAAACGGCTTTGCTTGAAAAAGAAATATTTTCATTGCTGGCCAAACCCGCGAGTGAAAAAGTATCGGACTATTTTCAGTCGCTATTGAGTTTGTTGATCAAAGAACACCGCCGCCAGCAGGTCCCTTTTCAAACCCCTATCCTGCGGTTCAATGATCCGGCTATTTTTCAGGCGGATGCCGGCGATCTGATGAAAAGGCTGGAACCTTTTTTTGAAAAGGCTCTTTCTGAAGAGGAGAAAAAACTGAAGGCCTTTACGCTGGCTCTGGAATTCCGGCAGGCGTTCGAAGACGAAAATAAAAAATTTGAAACTATTCACCGGAAAATGGAAACACTTTTGAATTTCATCAAAGGCAGCCAGGAGGAACCAGAATGGCTTCGCTTTTTACAGGGGCCCATGAGGGAAATTCTCGAAGCGTTCATGGATTTGGTGAGTCAGGATGTCCAGGAGGAAAAATGGAGCGAGGCCGTTGAAAAAATCAACAGTGTCCGGAAAGCATTCGCGCTGTTTCCTTTCGTGGTTAAGCGGTTGGAAGAAGAGCCTCAATGGATTCTGGACCTTAAAGCATCGAAGATCAAAGCGGCTAATGAAAAAGCAGTGGCAGAGATGAAGGCGCTTGAATCCGTCCGCTTTATCGTCGACAAGGGGGCCGATCTGGCGGAAGCCGTTAAAAGAGAAATCACGGCGCTCGGAATCCAGCCGTCCCAGGTCATGTGGGTTGAAGAGGAAAGGGGAAAAGGGACTCTTTGGCGAGTTTCCGATAAGGCGGATCTGCAGGATTGGTTTCAGGGGTTATCCGTGGTCCCGATGCAAAGATCAAGCAATCCCATGAGTTTGTTTTATAAAAAAGAGCGCAGGTCTGAACCGCAAAAAAACGTGATTACGGCAGAGAAGCCGGGCCTGGAAATTCCGGTGAATACATTGACTGCCTTGTCGCTCGGAGAGACAGGCGAAATCAAGGTCCCGAATTCCGGGTTTCCCGTCCGCCTGACACTCTCGTATTTTTGGCAAAACGAGAATGAGTGGGGCCGTTTTAGTAATGCTGATTTTGACATGCAGCTGCCCTCTCCGGTGACACTTAGCCGGAAGACGGATGCTCAAATGCGCTCTGTTGTGCTGGGGCAAGACCATTGGACCAAGCCTTTTTATTTTTCCACCCGGAGTTCTAAACCTTTTTATCTTTATGATCATAGAAGCGGAAAGATCATGCTGACCGGCCGTATTATTGTGCAAATGCGTGACCAGAGGGTGCTGGTGTATGTTACCGACAAAACCGGGGAGGCGCGGTATGAATTGCCCGACATTCCTTTCGGGCAGGATGCGGGACGCTCCGAAGCACGGAGTTCTTCAGTTTACGTGAGAACGGCCCGGCATCAATCGAAAGGGACTGTATTAATGAGGGCCGGGGAGTTGGCGGGCTTTTCGCCGGAGCAGGCGGAAGAACTTTTCGAGATGGCTTCTATCAATCGCAGTGAAGTGCGCTTTGTGATTTATGAAAGGCATGAAGAGATGCCGGATACCCGGGCGATTCAGGCATTCCTTAAACTTTCCAATGTGAAAATCACGTCTTCAGGAGCGGAGCCGGCGCTCAAGAGATACGGGATTCCTCACGGGTTTAATATTGATCTTTCCGGAGAAACGAACCGGGCAAATCTAAAAAAAGATTTTGGGGCGTCCTTGCGCGGGCATCTTGAGTTTGTGCTTTTGCGCAAACAGCCGGGACAAATTGCGGCGGCGATCCTGTTTCTTAAAAACCGGGGTATTTTGCGGGGCATGAGCAAAGAAGGGGACTTTTGGGTTGCCGGTTTTGAGTTATCGGCTGAAATCTCCCGCAAGCTCTTGAGCGATCTTGTTGTTGCCTACTCCGCATAAATTCGAACGCCCATGTCATCCTGAGCGTAGCGAAGGATCTCCAAGTCGAGCTTGGAGATCCTTCGGCAAAAAACGCCTCAGGATGACATGTGCCTATTGACATTCCGGCTTCAATTCGGGATGATATTTGCATGCGGCGGCCGCTTGCCTTCCTGTTAATCCTGTCGATCCTTTCTTCCGGTTGTGCTTCAGACAAAAAAAATAGCGTATCACCTTCGATTTCAAAATCAGCGGCGGAGGAAGTCGCGATCGGCGAGCAGATCAATGCCACGATTATGTCTTCGTTTTATCCCTACACAGAGCCCCGGGTCGTCAATTACGTGAATAAAATCGGCGGGGAATTGGCCGCGCACTCGGGCCGCAAACTCCCTTATCGCTTCACGCTTCTTTACAGCGATAAAATTTACGCCACTTCCGCGCCGGGCGGTTTTATTTACCTGACCACCGGCATGCTTTATTTTCTTGAAAATGAAGCAGAGCTTGCGGCGGTCATGGCGCATGAAATCGGGGAACTTCAATACCAGGATCCAAAACTCTCGCGCAGCCGCAAGGTTTTGGATGCCGTCACCAAAGGCGGCGGACTGGTGGCGCCGGCTTTTGGCGGGATCGGAATGCTGGCGCTAATCGGCCTGGTGGGAGTCAATATGGCGGCCAATAAACAGGGCCCGAGTGCAGAACAAAAACTTTCGAAAGCGGACGGCCTGGCCCTTCATTATATGGTGAACAGCGGTTATGATCCGCAGGGCATGATGGATCTTCTGTATAAATTTCTCTCCGCCAAGAATGAAGTGATTCCTTTTTTCTTTGATTATGCCAAATCGAGGCCCATCACCGAGCAGCGTTTTCACGCCCTCCAAAAAGAATTCTCGAAACTCCCTCTCCAGGAAAAGACGCTTTCGGTAAACCGGAAGGAATACAAAGAAATGATTGCGGGAGTTGCGGAGATTTACCAGAGGTAATACGTCGCCCTTAAGATTGTCATCCTCCGGCTTGACCGGAGGATCCATTGGATCCCCGCTTTCGCGGGGATGACAAAGCCTACTGGGAATTATTGAGCCGTGCGGCGAGAGGGAATTGAACCCCCACCCCTTGCGGGACCAGCTCCTAAGGCTGGCGCGTCTGCCAATTTCGCCATCGCCGCTGAAATATTAGGATGCAGTATCGGAGGGAGAGTTCCTTACTCTCCCCCGATGCAGCACTTTTCCATAGGGAAAAGTGCGCCGAGCAGGGATCGAACCTGCGACCCAGTGATTAAGAGTCACTTGCTCTACCAGCTGAGCTATCGGCGCATGAAAGGGGGTAAGGCAAGCCGGATTCTACCTGATAACTATTGAATTGACAAGACGTTAAGGCTTTTTGCAGGTTTCATTGACAAAACCCCCTACTTTTCCTAAACTACCCCCTTTCCCGAGGTGCCAATCACCCAAGGAATATGCGAGTGTAGCATAGTGGTAATGCGCTGCCTTGCCAAGGCAGTTAGGAGGGTTCGATTCCCTCCACTCGCTAAAAAGTTTTTAAGAGCAAGAAAGGGAATCGAACAGGAGCACCTGTTTTCAAACATGACTCAATGTCATGTTTGAAGGTGCGGGTGGCGACCGTAGCACCGCAGGTGCGAAGGCGCTCGATTCCCTCCACTCGCTAAAAATTTTTTAAGAGCAAGAAAGGAATCGAACAGGAGCACTTGTTTACAAACATGACTTAATGTCATGTTTGTAAGTGCGGGTGGCGACCGGAGCACCGCAGGTGCGGAGGCGCTCGATTCCCTCATTTTCGCCATGCGAAAATACTGCGCTGTGCCGGATTAAAGAAATCCGTCCATGGCGCTGAAAATTTTTTTTAATTCACAGCATCACTTTTTAATCATGCCTTCATATAGATTGCAGGCAGTTCGGAGTTTGAAATGCAGGAAACACATAGCCACACGCATACGCTTCCATTAAAGGTCTCGCTCAAAGACGGCAAGGCTTGCGAAAAAATTCTCAAAGTCGAACTTGCGGGCGAACCGGTCCAAAAGGAATTCGACGAATATTACAAAGCCATTGCCTCCAAGGCCAAGGTCCCGGGTTTTCGTCCGGGCAAGGTTCCCCGCAATATTCTGGAACTTCATTTTGCGGGCGAGGCCAAAGATTCGGTTTTAAAGCATTTGATGAATGAATCCTACCATCAGGCGGTCCAGGAAAAAACGCTCGAGCCGCTGGGTTATCCCGAAATCGAAGACCTCCAGTTTGAAAATAACCGGCTTTCCTATCAGGCTAAAATCGAAGTGCGGCCCAAAATCAAACTTTCAAGGGTCGAAGGGCTTTCCGCCAAAAAAGAAGCCGTAGAGGTGAAGCCCGAAGAAATTCAAGAGACCATCACGCAGATCCAGGAATCCCTGGCGCAATACAAAGTGGTGGAAGACCGGCCTGCCCAAATGGGCGATTATCTTATTGCCGATTACACCTGCTGGATCAATGAAAAAGAAGTCGAGAAAAAACAGGACGACTGGTTTGAAATCAAGGAAGAAGGCGAATTCCTTCAGGGATTTGCCCGCCAATTGGTGGGGCTTACGCCCGGGGCCGAAAAAGAAGTCCTGGTCACTTTTCCCGAAAAAATGGGCCGCAAGGAACTTGCCGGCAAACCTGCCCGTTTTGTTTTGAAAGCCAAGGAAATCAAAGCCAAAACCCTGCCTGCCGTTAACGACGAACTCGCCCAGGCCGCGGGGGAATTCAAAACGATTGATGAACTCAAGGAAAAAATCCGGCAGGACATTCTCTCGCATAAGGAAAATGATGCCGAAGCAAAGCTGGAAAGAGCGCTCCTGGACGAGCTGGTCAAGCATAACAAGCTGGATTTGCCGCAAGGGCTTGTGAAACGGCGTTTGGACCGGCTTGTAGAAGAGGCCATGAAGCCGGCCCGGGGACAGGCTGAAAATTTTCCGAAGGCCGAAGAAATGAAAGAAAAATTGATGAAGGACCTTGAGCCAGAAGCGCGACGCCAGGTCCACCTGGCTTTTTTGCTGGACGAAATTTCAGCCAAGGAAAATTTCAAAATTTCAGAAGAGGAAATCAAGGTGCGGTATCAAAAAATCGCGGAGCAAGTCCGGCAGCCGCTTGAAAGTGTGCAAAAGTATTATGCTGAACACGAAGATGCCGTTGAGGCGCTTCGTGACCAGATCCGTAGCGAAAAAGCAATCGCATTCATTAAAAACAAAGCTAAACGCTAGACCACAGACCGGAGACCACAGACTAAAGATCAAAAGTTCGAATTAAATTCTTCTGAATTTTATTCAATATTAGGTCTTTAGTCTGTGGTCTGTAGTCTGTGGTCTAAAAACAGGAGGCTTTTTATGAGCGGTTATTTGGTTCCGATGGTCATTGAGCAAACCGGCAGGGGAGAGCGCTCTTACGATATTTATTCCCGTCTTTTAAAAGACCGCATTGTTTTCATCGGCACTCCTATTGATGACACCATTGCCAATTTGATCATTGCCCAGCTGCTTTTCCTCCATATGGAAGAGCCGGACAAAGACATCAGCGTCTATGTGCATTCTCCGGGCGGCTCGGTGACGGCAGGACTGGCCATTTATGACACCATGCAATTTGTGAAATGCGATGTGGCGACTTACTGTCTTGGGCAGGCCGCGAGCATGGGCTCGCTTCTTCTTGCCGCAGGCACCAAAGGCAAACGCTATTGCCTGCCGCATGCGCGCGTCATGATTCATCAGCCTTGGGGCGGCGCGCAGGGAACGGCCTCGGACATTCATATCCAGGCCAAGGAAATTTTGAAATTGAAAGACCAGCTCAACCGGATTCTCGCAAAGCATACGGGCCAGCCGCTTGAAAAAATCGAAAAAGACACGGACCGCGATTATTTCATGTCGGCCGACGAATCCAAGGCCTATGGGATTGTGGATGAAGTGATTACTTCGCGGATGGACATCCCTAAAAAATGAGCAAGCGGAACATCCTGTTGACGCCGGGTCCTATCCCGGTGCCTGAAGCGGTGCGCGAAGTGATGGCCCAGCCCATCATTCACCACCGCACGCCGCAGTACCGTAAAATTTTCGAGCAGGCTTCGGAACGCATCAAAAAAGTCTACCTCACGAAAAATACGGTTTACACTTTCACCGGCTCCGGCACTTCGGCCATGGAAGCCGCGATCGTGAATTTCCATCAGGCAGGCGACGAAGTGCTTGTCGTGGACGGCGGAAAATTCGGCGAGCGATGGACAGACCTGGCCAATGCTTTCGGCCTGAAACCGGTGGTCATGAAGATTCCGTACGGCGAAGCCGTGGAACCGCGCAAAATCGAAGAGGCGCTGCGCGCAAATCCCGGGATCAAAAGCGTCTGCGTGGAGCTTTGTGAAACTTCTACCGCGGTGTTGAGTGATATCCAGGCCATCGGCAAAATCGTCGCCCCGACAAACGCCTTATTAATAGTAGACGCCATTTCGGGGCTTGGCGCGGATCGCATGGAAACCGACAACTGGCATGTGGACCTTGGCGTGGCCGGCTCCCAAAAGGGCTTGATGCTGCCGCCCGGCCTTGGTTTCTTGAGCGTGAGCGAAAAAGCTCGCGCGCGAATGAAAACCGCGAACATCCCTTGTTTTTATTTGAACCTGAAACTCTACGAAAAAGCCCTGAAGGATTGGGACACGCCATTTACTCCGGCGCTGACCATTGTGATCGGGCTGAATAAAGCCCTCGATTTGATCGAAGCCGAAGGCATTGAAAATGTTTTCCGGCGGGCCGCGGAATTGGGCGAATTTACGCGCATGAAAATCCGTTCGCTCGGCCTGGAAGTTTTTTCCAAAGCGCCGTCCTCCACCGCAAGCGCCGCGCTTTTGCCGGCGGGGATTGACGGCGAACTGCTTGTCAAAATCATGCGGGATGAAAAAGGCGTGACCATGGCCGGCGGGCAGGGCGAAGTGAAGGGCAAAATCGTGCGCATCGCGCACATGGGCTCGATCACGAAGAGTGATTTGGAAGAAGGTTTTTCCATTTTAAAAGAAACGCTCGAAGAAATGAAGATCGGCGGAAAAAAATAAAATGTTCAAAATTCTTGTCTCCGACCCGCTTGGCAAAGGCGGTATGGACGAATTGAAAAAAGAAAAAAATATCCAGGTCGATGAAAAGGCAGGCCTTGCTCCTGAAGAGCTCAAGAAAATCATCGGCGATTATGATGCCATTATTATTCGCAGCGGCACCCGGCTCACGAAAGACCTGATTGAAGCGGCCGGCAAACTTCGCGTTATCGGCCGGGCCGGTGTGGGCGTTGACAATGTGGATCTTCCGGCGGCGACCAAGCAGGGCATCATTGTCATGAACACTCCGGAAGGCAATACCATTTCCACGGCGGAACATACTTTTTCGATGCTGATGGCCCTGGCACGCAAAATTCCGCAGGCCGCGGCTTCCGTGAAAAATGGAGAATGGAAACGCCATGATTTTCTCGGCACGGAACTGAACGGCAAAACCCTCGGCGTCGTGGGCTTTGGGCGTATCGGCCGCGAAGTGGCCAAAAGGGCCAATGCCTTTAATATGAAAGTGGTGGTGTTTGACCCTTTTATTTCCAAGGCCAGTGTCAAAGAGCAGCCCATTGAATTCATGGATCTGAAATCTCTTCTTGCCGTTGCCGATTTTATTACGGTCCATACGCCGCTGACGCCTGAAACCAAATACCTGCTTAATGAAGAAACGCTGAAACTTTGCAAAAAAGGCGTCAAGCTGATCAACTGCGCGCGCGGTGGAATCATCGAAGAAAAAGCCATGCTCGCGGCCATTCAGTCCGGCCAGGTTTCCGGAGTGGCGCTGGATGTGTTTGAAAAAGAGCCCCCTTCCGCTGATAACCCGCTTTTAAAAATGCCGCAAGTCATTTCCACGCCTCATCTTGGAGCGGCGACGCAGGAAGCCCAGGAGAATGTGGCGATCGACGTTGTTCATCAAGTTGTGGACGCGCTTTGCGAACGCGCCATTAAAAATGCGGTCAATCTGCCAAGCCTCGATCCCGAAGCTTACAAAGTTTTAAAGCCATGGATCATGTTGGCCGAGAAAATCGGAACGCTGCAATCGCAATTATTCCCGGGCAGCCTGAAAAATGTCAATATTTTGTACGGCGGGGAAGTGACCCGTTACCCTTTGAACCCGCTCACGATTGCCGTGGTCAAGGGCCTCCTGACTCCGATTTGCGGCGAAACCGTAAATTTCGTGAATGCTCCGGCCATGGCCAAAGAGCGCGGCATCGATGTCACGGAAAGCCGCAGCACCCAGGCCGAGGATTATTCCAATTACATTGAAGTCGAAATGACGGCCGGCGACAAGAAAACAACCATCATGGGCACGATCGTCGGAAACCAGCAATTGCGCATTGTGCATATCAATGAATTTTTGATCGATGTGGAGCCGGAAGGGTTTGTGATTTTTATTCAAAATGAGGATCAGCCCGGTGTGGTAGGGACAGTCGGAACCATTCTCGGCAACAACAAGATCAATATCGCGGAAATGTCACTGGGCCGCGTTCCCCAAGGCAAAAAAATGCTGGCCCTGACTGTGATCAACACCGACAATGAAGTCCCCGAAAAAGTCATCACCGAAATCAAAAAATTCCCGCCCATTCTCGACGTGAAGGTTGTAAAACTATGAAGACCAGACCACAGACCACAGACCACAGACAAGAGACCACAGCCCACAGACTAAAGACTAAAACCGAAAAAAAACGGGCTGAAAAAAAACGATTTGAATTTTTTTGTCTGTGGTCTGTAGTCTGTGGTCTGTGGTCTACGGTCTGTGGTCTCTGCCCTTTATGAATCGCATTCTGATCGGCGCCCAGTGGGGCGATGAGGGAAAAGGCAAGATCATCGACGTGCTGGCGCGCAAAAGCGACATCATCGTCCGCTACCAGGGCGGCAATAACGCCGGCCACACCGTCAAATTCGACAACGAAAAATTCGTCCTTCATTTGATTCCTTCGGGTATTCTGCATCCCGGAAAAATTTGCGTAATCGGCAACGGCGTCGTCATCGATCCCGAAGCTTTTTTCGAGGAAGTCCGGATGCTGGAATCCAAGGGCGTGAAAGTTCGCGGCCGGCTTTTTGTTTCCGAAGGTGCGCACCTGCTTTTTCCCTGGCACCGTTTGATGGACGGCCTGCGCGAAGAGATGCATCAGAAAAAAGGCATGATCGGCACCACGAAAAAAGGGATCGGCCCGTGCTATGCGGACAAAATGGCGCGTTTGGGGCTCCGGGTGGTGGACCTGAAAAACATGGAGTACTTCAAAAACCGTTTGGCCGCCGTGCTTGAAGAAAAGAACGAGGTTTTGACAAAGATTTACGGGCATCCCGGGCTTTCCTTCGATGAAATTTTTTCGCGCTGCAAGCGGTACCGTAAAAAACTTCTCGAGTTCACGAAAGACACGCCCCGCTATCTTTACGAAGCCGCGAAAAAAGGCAAAAGCATTCTCTTCGAAGGCGCGCAGGGGACCATGCTGGATGTGGACCATGGCACGTATCCGTTTGTGACATCTTCGAATGCTACCGTTGGGGGAGCCATCACGGGTTCGGGCGTCAGCCCCACGATGATCGACCGTGTGATCGGAGTCATCAAGGCCTATACCACGCGTGTCGGCGAAGGGCCTTTTCCCACCCAGTTTCCGGATAAACTCATGAAGCAGATTCAAACCAAAGGCGAGGAATTCGGCTCTACCACCGGCCGGCCAAGGCGATGCGGCTGGTTTGATACGGTTGTCGCGCGCCATGCAGTCCGCATCAACGGCCTTGATGAAATGGCCGTCATGAAACTGGACGTGCTTTCCGGATTGAGCGAATTAAAAATCGCGACCGCGTACCGCATCGGCGGAAAAATCGAGCCCAATTATCCTTATTCGATTGATGAATTCTCCCGCGCGACGCCGGTTTACGAGACGATGCCGGGATGGAATGAAGACTTGTCCAATGTCCGGCGCTGGAAAGATCTTCCCGTCAATGCCCAAAAGTATCTCAAGCGGCTTGAAAAACTCCTTTTGACCCCGATCAAAATCGTTTCGGTCGGAAGCAAACGCAGTCAGACAGTGTTCTTATGAGACCACAGACCATAGACCACAGACAAGAGACCACAGACCACAGACTAAAGACTAAAACCGAAAAAAAATGGGCTGAAAAAAAACGGTTTGAATTTTTTTGTCTGTGGTCTGTAGTCTGTAGTCTGTGGTCTGTGGTCTGTGGTCTATCCTCATGATTCCCAAACATATCGCCATTATCATGGACGGCAACGGCCGCTGGGCCCAATCCCGGGGGCTGCCCCGCATCAAAGGCCATGAAGCGGGTGTCCAGCGCATTGAAGAAATCATCAATGCGGCTATCGATTCCGGAGTTCAATACCTCACGTTCTATGCTTTTTCCAGGGAAAACTGGCAGCGTCCCAAGGCCGAAGTAGGCTTCTTGATGGACCTGCTGGCCGTGCATCTGGATGAAAAGAACAAGAAAATGATGGAGCGCGACGCGGTTTTTAAAGTGATCGGGAACCGCGACGACCTGCCTGAAAAAATTCAACAAAAAATTGCCTATTGGGAAAAAAACTCACAACATCGAAAAGGAATCACGACCATTTTCGCTTTCAGTTACTCCTCGCGGCAGGAAATGACCCGCGCCTGCCGGCTCATCGCCGAAAAGGCCATGGCCGGAGAAATAAAACCCGAAGCCATTACCGAAGAAACCGTGGAAGCGCATCTTTATACGGCAGGCATTCCGGACCCCGACCTGTTGATCCGGACCAGCGGGGAAATGAGGGTCAGTAATTTTCTTTTGTGGCAAATTTCCTATGCGGAACTTTATGTGACCGAAAAATACTGGCCCGAATTCACTCCCGAAGAATTTGCAAAAGCCATCGATGCTTATCAGAAAAGAGAGCGCCGTTTCGGCGGGACAAGCGCCTCCATGAAGGAGCGGTAAGATACCGATGGAAGAACCTCTCAAGAAAAGACTCATTGTTTCGGCGATGCTCATTGCCGTTTTTTTCTTCACGAATTTTGCGGCCCCGTTCTGGTTTTTCTTTTGCGTGGTGCAGGCTCTTAGCGCGGTGGGATTGAATGAGTTTCTCGGGCTTGTCGAGAAAAAGAACATCCCGGTGAACCGACCCCTTGGGATTCTTCTCGGTGCCCTTCTGCTTTTTTTCATTCCTTCGGGACAAGAATCCGTGATTCTTGCATTGGCCTGCCTCGCGCTTTTTGTGATGCATTTCGATACCCGCACCCAGGACCAGGCGCTCCTGGCAACCGCGCTCACAGTTTTTGGGCTCATTTACGTCAATCTTTTCCTGGGGACTCTTCTGAAGATCAGGAGCCTTCCTCACGGGGCGGCGTGGGTATTTTTTGCGATCCTCCTTGCGAAGGGGGGCGATGCGGGCGCCTATTTCACCGGAAAGCGCTACGGACGCACGAAATTGATCGAGCATGTCAGCCCCAACAAATCGGTGGAAGGCGCGATCGGCGGATTTTTAACGACCCTGGCACTGGCGATTCTTTCCAAACTGTACCTTCCTCATGTTTTATTGATTCATCTGCTTTTGCTCGGATGCCTCATCGCTGTTTTTTCCCAATTCGGAGATTTGGCCGAAAGTTTGATCAAACGCAATGCCGGGGTGAAAGATTCCGGTGAAGTGCCGGGCCTGGGCGGTATTCTGGATGTGCTCGATAGTTTACTTCTGACCGTCCCTTTCATTTATTATTACATTCATATTGCAGGCATCTAAACGGAATATGAAAAACATCGCGATTCTCGGATCGACCGGCTCCATCGGTGAAAACACGCTTGCCATTGTGCGTGCGCATCCCGGCCGTTTCCGGATCAAAGCGCTTGCCGCAAAAAAAAATGTCCAGCGTCTTTGGGAACAGGCCCTTGAGTTCCAACCCGAGGCCGTATGCCTTTATGAAGAAAAGCCCGCGTTCGAACTTTCCCAAAAATTAAAAGGCTCCGGGATCCGTGTTCTGTCCGGCGATGAAGGGCTTGCCGAATTGAGCACGCTGGCCTCGGTCGAGCAGGTCATTTTTGCGCTGGTCGGGGCGATTGGCCTGGGAGCCATCTTGCAAGCCCTGAAGGCCGGTAAATCCGTGGCGGTTGCAAATAAAGAACCTCTTGTGATTGCAGGCCGGCTTTTAATGGAAGAGTCGCGCCGCCACAAGGCCCCGCTGCTTCCGATTGACAGCGAACATTCCGGGCTATGGCAATGCCTCGAGGGGGCCTCCACGAATTTCGTAAAAAAACTCATTTTAACTTCTTCCGGCGGCCCTTTCCGGAAATGGGAAGGCCCTTTGAGTGAAGTGACTTCCGAACAGGCGCTCAAACATCCCAAATGGAAAATGGGGCCGAAAATCTCGATTGATTCCGCGACCCTGATGAATAAAGGACTGGAAGTGATCGAGGCCGCGAATCTTTTTGGCGTCGGAGCCGAAAAAATCGAAGTTTTGATCCATCCGGAAGCCGTGATCCATGCCATGGTGGAATTTGTCGACGGTTCCTGCCTGGCGCAAATGGGAATTACCGACATGCGGCTGCCGATCCAGTATGCTTTGACTTATCCGGAGCGGCTTGACAGCCTTCCTTCGCTGGATTTTGCGAAGATCGCATCGCTGAATTTTGAAAAACCCGATATGGAGCGTTTTCCATGTCTTGCTTTGGGGTATGAAGCGGCGCGGCGCGGGGGCACGCTTCCGGCGGTGTTGAATGCGGCCAATGAAATTGCGGTCGAAGCGTTTTTGTCCGGAGGCATTTCGTTTACGGACATTCCTGAAACCATTGAAAAAACAATGTCCGCGCACCGCGTCATCGAAGAACCGACGCTGCAAGATCTTCTTGAAAGTGACGCCTGGGCACGCGAAAAAGCCAGAGGAGCAAAATGCATTTTTTAACTTCCTTATTTCAGGCCCTGATTGTTTTGGGGCTTTTGATTATCATCCATGAATTCGGGCATTTTCTTGCCTGCCGGCTGACCGGCGTCAAAGTCGAAAAATTTTCCATCGGCTTCGGCCCGGAAATCTTCAATTGGCAGGGCAAGGAAACGCGCTATGTGATCTCCCTGCTTCCTCTCGGCGGGTTTGTGAAACCCGCGGGCGAAACCATCAGCGAAACCGGCGATACGGGCCCCAAGCCCGGGGATTATCTTGCCGCGCCGATTGTTGCGCGCATTTTCATTGTTTGCGCGGGCGTGGCCATGAATTACATTCTCTCTTTCGTGCTTTTTACGGCCATTTTCCTGATGGGCCGCCCGGTTCCCGGAACGACGGTCGGCGGATTCGTGAAAGATTACCCCGCAGCCACCAGCGGGCTTGTGGCCGGCGATCAAATCATGGCTTTGAACGGTAAAAAAGTGGATACCTGGAAGGATATGACGGATTTGATCGAAGTCTCCTCAGGCACTCCGCTCGAGATTGCCGTCGAAAGAGGTTCTCAAAAATTAACCTTTAAACTCATCCCGAAAATCGAAAGCGGCAAAGATCTTTTTGGCCATACGGCACAGGTCAAGCGTCTTGGCATCATGCCGGACCCAAAAGCCAATAAGTTTGAGAAATACGGAATCAAAGATTCGCTCCATGCTGCATGGGAAACCGAAGTGTTTCTCACGGTCATGACCCATAAAGCTATTTTTTACATGATTCTCGGGAAACTTTCCATGAAAGCCCTTTCCGGCCCCATCGGAATTGTCACGATGACGGGGAGTGCGCTGCATCTGGGCCTTCCTTATATCCTGCAACTCACGGCCACATTGAGCATTTCGCTGGCTGTGATCAATCTTTTTCCGGTGCCGGCCCTGGACGGAGGCCATTTGCTTTTTCTGCTGATCGAAGCCGTGCGCCGCAAACGCGTGAGCCTCGAATTCCAGGAACGTGCCACCCAGGTGGGCTTTTTCCTGCTTTTAACGCTCATGGTCTTCATTATTTATAATGACCTTGTGAATGTGGATGCTTTTGACCGGATCCGGCAAATCATTGCCCGGGTCGGCGGGCACTGATTTTTTAAATTTATGCGCTGGTCTCAAACCTTAATCCCGACACTCCGGAACGTTCCCAAAGATGCGGAAGCCGCAAGCCATCAACTGGCCTTGCGCGCCGGCTTGATCCGTCAGCTCGCCTCGGGTGTTTACAGCTATTTGCCGCTGGGCTTCCGTGTTCTTCAAAAAGCGGTCCGCATTATCCGCGAGGAAATGCAGGCGGCCGGCGCCGAAGAAGTCCTGCTCCCGGCGCTGCATCCGGCGGAAATCTGGAAAAAATCGGGCCGCTTCGAAACCCTCGGCGAAGACAAAATTTATTTTAAGAACCGGGCCGGCCATGAATTTGTGCTGGGCCCCACCCATGAAGAAGTCATCACCGAGCTGGTGGGCGGCTCGATCAAATCTTTTCGCGATCTTCCGGTCATGCTTTTTCAAATCCAGACAAAATTTCGCGATGAGGCACGGCCGCGGTTTGGAGTTATCCGCACCAAAGAATTCATCATGAAGGATGCCTACAGCTTTGACCGCGATACCGACGGCCTCGACAAAAATTATCAGAAAATGGCCGACGCCTACAACCGTATTTTTACCCGTTGCGGCATCCAGTTTCAGGCGGTCACGGCCGATCCGGGCATGATGGGCGGCAATATGAGCCAGGAATACATGGTGGAATGCCCGTACGGCGAAGACAAGGTGGCGCGTTCTCAATCAGGATACATGGCCAGCCTGGATATTGCCCAGCGCGGGGAATCCAAAATGAACCGGCCCGCGCCGGCTTCGTCAGCGCCGGAAAGTTTCGAAACACCCAACCTTCGCACGATCGAAGAAATCACGAGCCGGTTCAAACTCAAAGCCTCCCAGATGATCAAAACCATGATTTATATGGCGGATGAAAAGCCGGTGGCTGCGCTTGTTTCAGGCGACAGTGAAGTCAATGAAGGAAAATTGCGGCGATTGACCGGCGCCGCCAAACTGCGCCAGGCCGCCAATGATGAAATCGTAAAACATACCGGCGCGCCCGTGGGATTTGCCGGACCGGTGGGATTGAGTCTTCCGATCTATGCGGATTGGGACATTCAAGGCATGGTGGATTTTGTAGCCGGCGCCAATCAAAAAGACAAGCATTTGAAAAACGTGAATCTTGACCGGGATTTCAAAGCGACAGCTTTCGGAGATATCCGGTATGTCAAAGAAGGGGATTTAGCCCCGGACGGCAAAGGGCCGCTCCATCTTGTGACCACGATGGAAGTGGGGCATATTTTTAAACTGGGTACCCGGTATTCGGAATCCATAGGCGCATTCTTTCTGGATGAAAAAGGGGAGCGCAGGCCTGCGATCATGGGCTGTTACGGGATTGGGGTCAACCGCGTGCTTGCCGCTGCGATCGAAGAACATCACGATGACAAGGGAATCAAATGGCCGGCGGCGCTGGCGCCTTTCGACATCCAGATTTTGACGATGAATCAGAAAGATCCGGGCACTGCACAAGCCGCTGAAAAGATTTATCAAATGCTGACGGCTGCGGGGCGCGAAGTACTTTACGATGACCGCGATGAACGGGCCGGCGTGAAATTCAATGATGCGGACTTGATCGGCATTCCTCTCCAGGTGATTGTCGGTGACCGGAATCTCAAGGAAGACAAGATCGAGGTAAAATCGCGTTTGACCGGGGAAGTAAAGCAGGTGACTTTTTCTTCTTTGAATCCCCGGGATATCGTCTGAGTTGTCTTCTTAGGATTTTCGGGGAGCGGTGACGGCGGTGACATTCGTGGTTTGCATCACATAAACCGGATTGCCTTCCGCATCAAATTCATTTTCAACGCGCATGATTTTCTTCAAAATCAGCTTCATCTTGAGAACAGTTCCGTCTTCGAGCAGATACTCATTCCATTTTTCGCTGGACTGATTGACTTCCACCGGGGCGGCCTCAACCTCCCGGCCTGCATACTGGATTTTTATCTTATTGGCTGCCATAATGCCTCCTTTGATAGAGTGTACCCCATTTCGGAAAAAGTGCAAATGAGGCCAGCCGTCTATAAATTGACGGCTTCAAGAGAGATTTTCATGAGTGAAAAAGCAGGAATGGCCAGAAAGATCATTCATATCGATATGGACGCCTTTTTTGCGGCCGTCGAGCAGCGGGACCATCCTGAATACCGCGGCAAACCCGTGGTGGTGGGGGGCGATCCCTTCGGCCGGGGCGTCGTGAGCACAGCCTCCTATGAAGCCAGGCCCTTCGGCGTGCGCTCCGCCATGCCCGCGGCGCAGGCGCGCAAACTTTGCCCGCAGGCCATTTTTCTCCGGCCCAATTTCCGGAAATACGCCCAGGCCTCGGCCGAAATCATGGCCATTTTGCGCCAGCATACGGCGCTCGTGGAGCCTGCGTCGCTCGACGAAGCTTACCTGGATGTGACCGAAAACCGTTTCCATATTGAAGACCCTGCCATGATCGCTTCGTTGATCAAACAAAATATTTTTGCGGTGACCCGTCTCACGGCTTCGGCCGGTGTCGCCCCCAATCTCTTTCTTGCCAAGGTCGCGTCGGATCTTAAAAAGCCTGATGGTTTGACCGTGGTGCTTCCGGGGCAGGAAGCCGGGTTTTTAAAAGAGCTTCCGGTGCGGAAAATCCCGGGCGTGGGGCCGGTCATGGAAAAAGAACTCCATAAAATGGGGTTCAAAACCTGCGGGGAGCTGCGCGAGGCTGGGCTTCCATTGCTGATCCGCCATTTCGGAAAGACCGGGGTTTTTCTTTTCGAACGCGCCAACGGGCGCGATGACCGGGTTGTGGAAACGGATGTTCCTTCCAAACAGTATTCAAGCGAAGAGACTTTCGAAAAAGACATGCTGGATAAAAACTTCATGAAAGAAACCCTGGCGGATTTCTCGCGCGATGTTTTCGAAGGCCTGAAAGAGGACGGGCGCATGGGCCGGACGATTGTGCTGAAGGTCAAGTATCACGATTTCGAAGTCATCACGCGCTCGCGGACGCTTGGGCATTTTCCGAAAGACAGCCAGGAAGTTTTCGGGATCGCCTGGGAATTGCTGGAAAGAAAAACGGAGGCCGGCAAAAAGCCGGTGCGCCTCCTTGGCCTTGGAATTTCAGGCCTTCAGGAAGAATCCGAGGCTGTGGATCCCCGCCAGCCGGAGCTTTTTTGATGCTTGATCCGGAAAAACATTTTTCGCACTTGGCCAAACTCGTGGAAATCGAGGAAACCGAGGAAATCGCCTATTTCCAGAAGGAGTTCGTGAACAAAACTCCCGAAGAGCGCGAGCGCAAGGGAAAAGCCCTTCTTTATATGAAAGCCGTGGAGTTTCATTTTAGCCCCGCGGGCCATGAGCTCGCCACCTTCCGGTATGCAAGTGACAAGCCCCTTCCTATCTATTCCCCGGACCCCGGCGATATTGTATGCCTCTCCCAGGACCCGAATGCTTTTTTTGACTCTCCGGTAGGCACGGTTTATGAAAAAAACAAAGAAAAAATCACGGTGGCCTTCAACCGCAGCCTTCCCGAGTGGGTTGACGAGGAAGGCATTTACCACCTGAATATTGCCGGCAGTCGGGCGTCGGCCAAAAAGATGCTCGAAGCCCTCAAGCAGGTAAGAACAGCAGAGCACTCGAGGCTTGCCTTTCTGCGGGACATGACCCTGGGATTAAAGAAAGCCGAAAGCCCGGACCCGGTCAGTGTCGAAAAAATTGATTTTTATAATTCACGCCTCAATGAGTGGCAGCGAAAAGCCGTGGCCATGGCTTTGAGCGCACGTGATATGGCGCTGGTGCACGGCCCTCCGGGAACCGGCAAAACCACGGTGCTGGTAGAGATCATCCGGCAAACCATTGCCGCGGGAAAATTCGTGTTCGCGACCGCGCCGAGCAATACCGCTTGCGACAATTTGCTGGAATGCCTTGTCGGCGCCGGGGTGCCGGCCGTGCGCCTGGGGCATCCGGCAAGAATCATGGAGCATCTTCGCACGCATACTCTGGATTTCAAACTCGCACATCATCCGAGCGCCGAAATCGTGGATCAGCTCGAAAGCGAGCTTGACCGGCTCTATGCCCGCAAAGACCGCCACCGGGACCGGCGCATGCTTAGCCGCGATGACCGGAATGAAATGAATGAGGACATCCACCGCCTCAAACAGGAAGTGCGCGAACTCGATGACCAGATTTTCAAACAAGTGATTCAGCAGGCGCCGGTGATGGTGGGCACGCATACCAGCGGAGCCGACCCCATTCTGAAAAACAAGATCATTGATCTTCTCGTGATGGATGAAGCAAGCCAGGCCACCGAGCCGAGCGCGTGGATCCCGATTTTGCGCTCGCAAAAAATCGTGATGGCCGGCGATCATTTTCAATTGCCGCCCACCGTGATTTCGAAAAAGGCCGAAGAAATGGGACTGGCCAAAACTTTATTCGAAAGGCTTCACCGTTTGGCGGGGGAAGAATGGAAAACCTTGTTGCGCGTCCAGTACCGGATGCATGAAAAAATCATGGCTTTTTCTTCGGCGGAATTTTACGAAGGAAAATTAATCGCGCATGAATCCGTCAAAAGCCATACGCTTGCGGACCTGGAGCATGTGAAAAAAAACAAAGACACGTCGGAAGTGTTTGTATTTTTAGACACTGCCGGCCGCGGGTTCGAAGAAGAGCTTGAGCCGGGCAGCGAAAGCCGTTTCAACCGCCAGGAGGCGGACCTCTTGCTCGATCACCTGAACCGGTTACTGCAGTCCGGCTTAAAGCCCGAAGAAATTGCGGTCATCAGCCCTTACAGTGCCCAGGTACGCCTTCTTTCGAGCCTGATGCCCTCGCCGGGCATTGAAGTCGACAGTGTGGATGGTTTCCAGGGCCGTGAAAAGGAAGCCGTGCTGCTTTCCCTGGTGCGGTCCAATCTGGAGGGAACCCTGGGCTTTCTAGCCGATACCCGCCGCATGAACGTAGCCATGACGCGTGCCCGGCGAAAGCTCCTCGTGATCGGCGACAGCGCTACCCTGGGCAATATCCCTTTTTATCAGGATTTCATGTCCTACGCCGAATCCATCGGGGCCTACCGCAGCTCCTGGGAAGAACTTTAATTCGCCATTCGGGGGGGGGGCAGGCCGGAAACTTCTCCGGAGGCAGCTCGTGAGGCGTGTTTTCTATGGAATCGAAAACACGCACGAACGCGCAGAGAGGAGCATACAACCCGATATCAGATTTATGCTCCGAACGGTGCCGCAGGAGAAGTTTCCGGCCTGCCCCAGAGTCCCTTTGACAGAATCAAAATCATCAGGTAATACTTTATATAGAGTGTTACTATATAAGGAGCTCTTATAAGTTCCCGGAGGAATTGTATGCAAAGGAAATCCCATGAAACCGTGATCGCCTTCATTCTATTCATGATGATCATTCTGCCTTTTTCTGTGTTTGCGGTTGAAAGCGATACACCATCTTTGCCGGATAATTCCAACTCCGGAGTTTCTGCAGGCAATGCAACGCCAGAGGATTCCAGCCTTGGAGTGCCCGCTCTTCCAGAGCCAGCTTCAGGCAGAGTGAGGCATGGCATGCGGCCCGGCAAGAAGCGAGGAGAACATGTTGCCACCGGTGTCCCAGCCGTCAATCGGGGAAGTTTCAAAAACCGTGCCAACCGCCGCCGCGATGAGCTGGTGAAAAAGTACGAAGAAAATCAAGCGATTAAAGGACCCGAGGATGGAAGTCTTGCGGGCAAGCAAATCAATACAAATACGAAAGTCGGTCCAAAAGGGGATGCTGTCGGCAAGCCCGCATGGATGGACAACAATCCTTTAAAACCTGCGACGAACGATCCGGATGCAGTGACAAATACTCCTCCGGTATCCGCAGTTCAAGATATTGCAAGCATCGCCAAGACACAACCCATCGCTCCGGGAACGGGAGACCAGCCTCAAGCGCAGGCCCCTCACTGATAATTTGTTTTTCTTCTCGCCATTCGATCTTTCAGCGGGTCTTCATTCAAATTAACCATAACTTATTATAATATAATGGGTTATGTTATTAATGACGGCGTTTTTGCCGGCAACCTCCAATAAAAAGCACGCCTGACTAATTATTGTGCTGGAAACTGGTTTCTAAATGGATACAATAAGCATTTATTAGGCTTGAGTGAAGAAGGCAATAAAGCAAGACCTCCTTGAGTGTTTCTCGGAGGAATGAAAGGAGAAGTAACCCAATGAAAAGCAAGATTGGTTTTTATGCAATCCTTCTAGCCGTCGTTGCGTTTGGAATGTTTGCGACAACGGGTCAGGGATTTGCTGCGGAAAAAGCAGGAAGCAATGAGCTTGTGCTTGCAGATTTTGATACCGGTGACAAACCCAATAATATTGGCGGTGATTTTGGAGCCTGGGACAAGGATCCGAATGATGATACCCAGGGAACCAAAATGTCGTTTGAGCCCGAAGATTCATTGGGTGATCCGGCAGGATATGCCGTTCGTTTGGACTATGATGTGGATTCTCCGAATCCTGCTTACAATGGATTTTGGATGAAGCTTAATGGAGAAAATGCCACCAATTACAATACTTTGAATTTCTACATCAAAGGAAGTAAGGATGGCGCTTTTTCCAAACGCGTGAAGATTGAGTTGAAGGACATGAGCAACAAGCCTTCACCTTATATCGTTTCCGGCGTGACCGATCAGTGGCAGAAAATTTCGATTCCTTTCGAAAAATTCCGCCGCGTCGAAGATTGGAGCTCCTTGAACGAGTTGGTGTTCGTGTTTGACGACATTAACAGCAACCCCAAAAAGGGCGCTATTTTTATCGATCAAGTTACATTGTCCAAGCAATAAAAGGGTCTCAGGGACAGGTCCGCTTCTTCGGACCTGTCCCTTTTTTCATGACTATGAAAAAAACCGCCATTTTTATTTTGTTACTTGTTCTTGCCGGCGCTTCTTCCAGCCCTGCTTTTCTGGGTTTTGGAGAAAAGCCCAAGGCCCCTCCTGAATACAACCAGAAAATCCTGCTTGAAGTTTCCGATGAGCCCAAGACCCATCAAGCCCAGCGTTCCGGCTACGATGTCGGGGATTTACAGGCATTCCATGATCAAGCGACTCTTCCCGCGCTGGTAGAAGATTCTTTCAAGGAAATTTTTGGACAGGTGGAAATGTTGCCGAAGGGTGCCGATATCGAAATCGCGCCTCCGGATGTTCCCGCTATCTTTGAAGTGCACCTGATTGACTCCGCGCATGATTATTATGATGGAGGCAAGGATTACCGCGCTCAGGTCACAATCGCCGTGGCCATGAAAAGCCCGCGCGGCAATATTTTCTGGCAGCAGGCCTTTCGCGGCGAAGGGTATGTGAAGGCCGACCGGGCGCTGGGCATGAATCTCGAGCCGGCCGAAGCGGCCCATGATGCCGTGGGCGATGCGATCAATCAAATGCAAAGCGCCATTTTGAAATCCCCCGAAGTCCTTCTCCAGATGCGCCACTACGCCGAAGTCGACAAAGCCCGCCGCGAAAAAGAAGTCAAGATTTAATTCCCGTTTTCACTCTAAATAGTCAGTCCCCTCATCTCTGAGTGTTGTTTGTCATCCCCGCGAAAGCGGGGATCCATTTAATGCCTAACCCCTTGCCATTCCTTGAGTTAGGCTCTAAAATCTAATATTGATAGATATTTATCTATTAATAAAAATATTTCTCACTTTTTCGAGAAATTTCGCGTTGTTCCTCAAAAAAGCTGCCGTAAACTTCTGCTAAGAAATTCAAATCATCACTTGTTCGACCAAAAGAAAGGGGAGGCAACAATGGCGAATCTTTATCTGACAGCCCAACAATCCCAGAAATTACGCGACACGCTTGAAGCGCTGGCAACCTTGCTGGATTCAAGGGAGTTTTCTACGGAAGCTTACGTTGTCCTTTCTTCCCGGCTGGCCGGATTAGCGGACTCGCTTTCACCCGCATCCCGCGTCCGGTATTTGATTCATGTCCTTCTTTTTGTCCCGGCCGAAAGCCTTTTAGAACGCCGCAAGAGCGCCAAAATCTGGGATGTCATCTGCGAATTATGGGAACGGTGCCATTTTGAGGAGCCTCTCCCCGAGCTTCGCCCGGAATTTTTGACCCGGACGAAGGAAGTTCCGGAGGATCCGGTCAAAAAAATCTTTGTCTTTGCAGTGCTGGGGATCTTTTTTACCACACAGCTTGCAAACGGGCAGGAATATCCGGTCATCCGTCCGGTGTCCCAAACGCCCGAACAGCAATCCATAACCCAGGACCCGCGGATGCCGGTGCCGGTCCTGCTCATGTCGCTTCCCGCTTCTCACCCGTCTCTTCCTGTCACGCATCCGGCGGTTTATCGCAAGCCATTGACGATCCGGAAACCGGTAACGCCAAAGAAATCTCTTCCTGCCGAGCAGGCAAAAGAGGCGGTTTTGCAGGAAATGCCCATTCCGCTTGTCACGAACGAGGACTTGCAGGGGCAGATCGGTTTTTTCCCTTACGAGTCCGTGGGCAAAACGGGGATTCGTTTCAGGTATTCCCGGCTGGAAGGGGAGGAATC
>CAYGIT010000007.1:0-31196 GCA_964349955.1 uncultured bacterium | reverse complement strand
TTGAAACGCTGCTTCACGAGAAGGGCTTGAAGTTTACCTTTGAACGCCAGTGCATTTATAAAGAAGTGACCCATCTTAAGAAGCATTTCGACGCAGATTCTCTCTATGCGCGTTTTAAGCAAAAGGGATTGAGGATTTCAAGAGATACGGTTTATCGCACCATCCCGTTGCTTCTTGAAAGCGGAATCATTCAAAAATCTGTGGGTGAGGGGAAGCGTGAATTTTACGAACCTCTCACAGCCAAAGGGCACCATGATCACATGGTATGCCTTCGCTGCGAAAAATACATTGAGTTTCGATCCGAAAATATCGAACGATTTCAAGATCAAGTCTGTCAGGAATATGGTTTCAAGCTTGTCTTCCATGATCACCGATTATACGGAATATGTCAGGACTGCCGGCAGAAGTAGGCGAAAATATCCGCAAGGTGAGAATGATCAAGCCTGATATTCGGCTTGTGAAATCAAAGGACCTTTTTATTAACAGCCGGGAAATTGTTATTGAGCACAATGATGATTTTTACCGGTTGAGCATCACGAAAGCAGGCAAACTGATCCTTAACAAGTAAATTTAGCCAGGGAAAAAATCGGACACTTCTTGAGTACCCAGCCAAAGAGAGTAACCCGCAAGAACATTGAAAGGATAAGCAACCATGAAAGTACAACAGTATTTGTGCCTTTGGCTGGCACTCGCAGTTTTGTTGAATCCGGTTATGCCGGAAGCGTTGGCTGAAACCACAAAAAACCAGGCTGATAAAAGTTCTTCCGCTTCAACTCTTGGGGAAGTGGCGGTCAAAGCCCCAAAAGAGGATAGCGCCAGTCCCTTCCTTCCGGATGTCCAGGGCACCAAGATTAATACAGGAAAAAAGACATCCCAGGTTAATCTTGATAAAGAATTGCCAGAGATTTCGAATAATAATTTCCGCCAGGCCTTGGCCAAGGTTCCCGGCGTTCTTTTAAGCGAAGAATCAACCCCGCTTTTTAGCCTCGGTTACCGCGGACTGGAACCGCACCGGGCGCAGTTCATTCAAGTTTTGAAAGACGGCGTGCCCATTCATGCGGATATGTTTGGATATCCTGAAGCTTATTACGTCCCACCCCTTCAAACCGTTGAAAAAATCGAACTGATCCGCGGCGGCGCGGGTCTCATGTACGGCCCTCAGCCGGGCGGGGCGCTTAACTTTGTCACTCATAAACCGGAGTTAGATAAAAAAGTCCGTCTTCTTTCTGAAAACGTGTTTGGAAGCGATAATTTTTTTTCCACGTATGAAGCTTTAACCGGCAGCGTAGGACCGTTGGGTTATCTCGGTTATTTTCACGAACGGCAGGGTGACGGATTCCGCCAGGCCAATAGCGATTTTGAAGTGATCAGCGGAGGAATGAAAGCGGTTATCAATCAAACCGGAGATTCGCGCCTGACGATGAATTATGACGAGTATCATGAGGAGCACGGCGAACCGGGCGGGGTCACCCGTACCCAGTTTGATGCGGATCCCAGTGTTAGCACCCGCGAGTTTGATCGTTTGCGTTTGGAACGTTATTACGGCAGCCTCAAATACGAAAAGGAATTTTCAGAGGATACGCAATTTGATTTTCTGACCTACGGCGGCCATTACCGGCGCTACAGCAAACGCCAGCGCGGTGGCGGGTTTGGCACAGTTCCCACAGGGGCAAATGCTAATTCCAACGATATTGAAGAGCAGGATTTTTATAACCTCGGCTTTGAGCCGCGTATTCGCCACAATTATGAACTTTTTGGCAATGAGCATACGGTCTCTTTTGGGACGCATACCTTTATGTCTCATTCTCCGCGTATTGATCAGCGTGGCGCAGGCCCTGCGTCTGACAGTGGAACGCTTAGAAAAGAGGCGATCCGTGACAGTTGGTACCTCTCCGTGTTTTTGGAAAATCTTTTCCGGTTTGGGAAGTTTTCCATTACTCCCGGCGTCCGGCTGGAGCATTTTTGGCAGAGAATTAATGAGAAATTAAATCTCGATAAAACAACCGTTCCTTTGGTTGAGCAGACGGAATTTGATTTTGCGCCTCTCTTTGGGCTTGGGCTAGCGTATGAAATCGCAAAGGGGATTGAAGCCTACTCCAATATCTCGCAGTCTTACCGCCCGAAGATTTTCACGCAGGCTGTTCCGACCGGCACCAACCAGGTCATCAACGAAGATTTGCAGGAAGGCAAAGGCGTTCAATACGATTTTGGTTTGCGCGGCCGGCCGTTCCCATTTCTGGCATGGGATATTGACTACTTCCTGATGAGCTTTACAAATCAGATCGGCACGGATGGAAATACGGTCACGAATGCCGGAAGAGCGTATTACCAAGGCATGGAGTTTTTCACCGAAGTCGATCTTATTGGCGCTTATGATTACTTCAATAAAACGAACCATGTGGAGACCCTGGGTTCTTTAGCGCCCTTTGTAACACTTACGGTGCTTGACGCCTCATTTAGCGCCGGGCCTTTTGACGGCCGCAGGCCGCAATATGCGCCGCAATACAATTTGCGTGTGGGTACGGTTTATAAATGGCGTGAGCGGGTTAAACTGAGTCTTCTCAGCACTTTTGTGGATGATCATTTTGCGGATGATTCCAACACAACCGGCGCAAGCAGCCGTTTTATCCCTTCCTATAAAGTATGGGATTTAACCGGTGAGATTAATTTGGTCAAGAATGCCTACGGAAAATTTGATATCGGCATTTTTGGCGGCATCAACAATATTTTCGATGAGCATTATTATTCGCGTATCCGCGGGGATGGAATCGATCCCGCCAATGGCCGCAATATTTATGGCGGCGTAAAAATCAATCTGGGGTGATCTATGTTTTGGGATCAAACGTTAATCGGACTTTTTCAAAAAGGGGGCTTTGCCATGTGGCCCCTTCTTGCCTGTTCTATCGCAGGAGCAGCGATCATCGTGGAAAGGGCACTCTATTTTCTGCGTCTCCGGCTGGACTATAAACAGTTCAGCCAGGACCTTAAAGGATTGCTTCTAAAGCGAAAAATAAAAGAGGCCCTGGCTTTATGCCGCAGGCATCCGAATCCTGTCCCCAGAATTGCAGAGCAGTACCTCAGGAATCTCAATCATGATAACCTTCGCAGCGACATCCTCAAAAGAGAAGGATCTTTTGCTCTAGAGAAAGTGGAAACCCGGCTTCGGGCTCTTGCCGCTATCACGCATATTTCGCCTTTGCTCGGCCTCTTGGGAACAGTGACCGGCCTTGTCGCCGCTTTTCATCAGATTGAACTTTTGGGCGGTCAGGTTCAGCCCGGCAATCTCGCGTCCGGTATTTGGGAGGCGCTCATCACCACGGTCTTTGGCCTTGTCATTGCGATTCCCTGTATGGCTGCTTATCATGGTTTTGAAAGCGCGGCGGACAGGATTGCGCGAAGAATGCAGTTTATCATTTCCGAGCTTGACGAGTTTTTTGGAAAAACTTCAGCAGGCGATTTCAAGGCGGAAGATATTGAAGCTGCGGATCAAACCATGAGGGTCATGCGCTAATGGAATTTATCCGTCCTCGAAAGCCCAGTCTCGGTCTTGATATGACGCCCATGATCGATATTGTGTTTCAGCTCCTTATTTTCTTTATGCTGTCCTCCTCTTTTTTGAATCCCTCTCTGAAACTGACCTTGCCGAAAGCTGTCCAACAGGATAAGCGCGAACCGGAAAAAATTGTTTTGAGTGTGGATAAGACAGGAAGCACCTTTATCAATACGCAAAAGGTTGCAAAGGATCAGCTTAAAGGCCAGCTTGAGAGCCGGTTTTCTGGAGACTCCAAAAAAGCCGTTCATTTAAGGGGCGACGCAGAAATGCCCTACAAGCTTTTTGTGGAAGTTATGGACATTGCGCGTCAGGCGGGCGCCCAGCAAATCAATATTGTCCACGAGGATGCAGGATCGGCAAAATGAAAATCCCTTACTCTTACCGGCATCAATTTTTCGCTCCTGTGCTGATAACCTCATTCCTTGGCCATGCCCTTGTATTTGCGACAGGAGCAGGGCTTTTGTCCCTGGCTCCTGAATATGGCGTGGAGCAGGCCCCGAGCAGCATGGAAGTGGTTATTTCAAAAGTTGAAACTAAAAAAGAGCCGGAAGTTACTCCCTCAAAAGTACTCACAACGCTGAGTTTTTCTGAAAAAGCGGTTGCAATCAAAAAAATAGAAAAAACGGAAGAAAAAAAGAAGGTTTCCAAAGCTGTCCATGTCCCTCTTGTCAGAGGTGCAAGCCAGCATAATGCCAATCCTGATTTAAAAAACCCTGCTCCCGTTTATCCGCAATTGGCACGGGAAAATGGATGGGAAGGGCTCGTGATGCTGCAAGTTTTTGTGCAAAGTGACGGGAAGCCTGGACAAGTCAATGTTGAAAAAACTTCGGGCCGTAAAATTCTGGATGATGCCGCTGTAAAAGCCGTAAAGCAGTGGCAGTTTAAGCCTGCCGGCATCGGAAATGTCTCGTTCTCAAGCTGGGTAAGAATTCCCGTACGATTTACTTTAGTGGACAAAAGCGAGGTCTGAAGAACATGAAAATCAAATTTTTTAATTCATTTTTCCTGTTTTTATTTGTAATGGTTTCCTCACAGCCGGGTTGGAGTAAAAGCGCAAAGCCACAACGTCTTGTGCTGGCAGTCCAGCCGACGTTGACAACGAGCGATATTCTGGAAAAGGCAAAGCCTCTTGAAGAAGCGCTTGAGCAGAAACTTGGCGGGCAAGTGGATGTGGAAATTTATGCGCCCATGAGTTATGCGGCGGTTGTCGAAGCTTTGAGATTCGGGCATGCGGATGCGGCTCTCATGGGTGCCTGGCCCGCTGGACTTGCAGTGCGACTTGCCGGGGCCGAATTGCCTTTGGCGGAAGTACGTGAAGTTATCCATGGAGATAAAAAGGTCCAGGCTAACTATTATTTTTCATACTGGATTGTGACGAAAAACAGCCTTTATCAAACCATTGAGGATTTGAAAGGGAAAAACGTTTGCTTTTCAAGTCCGGTTTCAACTTCGGGGTATGTGGCGCCTTTGGGTAAATTAGTCGAGATGGGAATAGTTTCCAAAGCAGAGGGCAAAGAAGCGGATCCTAAAAGTTTTTTTGGAAATGTTCTTTTTGGCGGCGGATATCAGCAATGCTGGACCGCTTTAAAAAGCGGGCAGGTGGATGTTACGGTAATTGCCGGCGATGTGCCGGAGAAACTGTATCGCGAAGTCCTTGCCGAAACACGTGTGATTGGTGAACAGGGACCTATCCCTTCACATGCTCTTGTCGTCGGTCAAAAATTGGAGTCTTCATTGCGGGCTAATCTTGTAAACGCTTTAAAGGAATTGGGAGAACAGAATCCTGATTTGATGCGGAACTTTATCTCTGGAATTTTTGTGGGTTTTCAAGACACGACCGCCGAGGAACACTTAAAAGGCCTGACGAATTATCTGGATTTGTCCGGACTTCAGTATACGGAGCGGATTGGCTGATGACCGACACGAGCACATTTTTACGAGCCGAGAAATTATGGTTCGGTTATAAACCTGGGAAGTGGACCTTAAAGGATATCTCCGTTAACATTCCGCAGGGCAGTCTCAATACGATCATGGGCGCTTCGGGAAGCGGAAAAACGACTCTTCTCAAAGTCCTCGGCGGGTTTCTCTCTCCTCAACAGGGGAAGATTTTTCTTTTCGACCGGGAAATGGCCAACGGATCGTTTGCAGAGCTGCGCTCAAAAATTGGTTATATTCCTCAGCAGCTCGGGCTCGTGCGGAATATTACGGTGTTAGAAAACGTTCTGATCGGCGCTTTGTCCCGGTGCAAGGGCATGGGACCGTTCTTTGGCCTTTTTCCAAAAGCAGAAGTGAAATTGGCAAAGTCTCTTCTGGAACAATTGGGTATCAGTCATAAGACTGATGAAAAGGTTATTTGCTTAAGCGGCGGGGAGCGCCAGAGAGTTGCCATTGCCAGGACGCTGATGCAAAAGCCCTTACTTATTCTGGCCGATGAGTTTGTCTCTGATTTGGATCTTAATACAGCCGCCGAGATCCTGAATTTGATCCGGAAAATCGGAAAGCGGGACCGCGTTACTTTTCTCATGAATATGCATGAATTCCAGCTCGTAAAAGATTTGGATGGAAGCATTTTCATTATGAAGGACGGCAAAATAACAAGCCGGTGCAGTGGCCAGGAACTTGACCGGTGCGCATTCGAGGAAATGATCCGGTGAAAAAAAATTTATCGGGAATTATTTATTTTTTGATTGGGTTGCTTTTTATTTTTACACTTGCACGATTTGGATTTTTCCGCACAGATCAGCTTGCGCGCGGACTCTCGAATCTGATTCAGTTCAGCAGCAGCGCATTTCCTCCTGACTTCAAAGCTGTTTCTACCGTCGGCGAAGCGCTTCTTGAAACCGTTGAAATGGCGTTTGCCGGAACGCTTTTGGGATTTCTCATTTCTTTTCCCTTAGCTATCTTAGGGTCTAGAAACCTTTTTTCTCCCGCGATCGTAGGCTCTGCGAGAGTGATTGCCGGATTCCTGCGAACGATTCCACCGCTGCTTTGGGCTGTCGTTTTTGTCATCATCGTAGGACTTGGTCCCCAGGCCGGTACACTTAGCATAGCCTTTTACACCGTTGGTTATTTGACTAAACTTTACAGCGAGCTTTTCGAGGGGACAGACCCCGAGGTACTTGAAGCTGTCAAAGGCGTTGGGGCGACCAAGCCTTACCTTGTCCGTTTTGCCGTGATTCCCGAAGGAGCGAATGCGATCCTGAGCCAGCTTTTATTTATGTTTGAATACAATATTCGCGCCTCTTCGATTTTAGGATTTGTCGGCGCGGGCGGTATTGGATTTCAGATTTACGTTTATTTGCAGACCATGGAATACCAGAAACTAACGGCTGTGCTTATTCTCATTCTCGGTATTGTCCTGGTTATGGATTATCTCGGCGGTTTTCTTCGCCGCCGCTATTTACTAGCCGCAAGCGCTGTTTAGTAAAAAAATACAGACCAGGGACAGGCAGCCGCCGTCTGCCAAAGTCTCCAGCCCAACAAGGTTATCATGCCCGATGAATCAGAGGTGACTGGATGACTGGACGCCGTCTGCCGGGAAACTTAAAATCGCTCACCAGTAGGCTAAATTCTGTCACGGCTTTTGGAGTTCAAAAAGATTGAACGTATCGGCCTTGGCCGAAGCACCCGGTACAGGAAAGTGTGAGCCCCTTTAGGAGTTGGCAAATGCTGGATAAGGATTAAGATTAAAATCGCGAATGATTTTTTCAACAAGAGGATGATTTTTTTTTCTTTTTTTTACTATGATGTAGATGGACTCATGGATATTGCGTTTTCCTCTTTGATTCAGGATGGCGAGTTTGTCCTTGGGCGCAGTTAAGGCCATTGAAAGGTTTAAGGGAACAATGCCCAGCCCGTCCATAGCCATCTGGTAAGCGAGTTCAACATCCTGAATTTCTGCCACGACTTTGGGGGTAACATTGCGTGTCGCAAGATACTCCTGAACCGAGTAGAACACCCGGCTGTCGGAGGTTGGGAAAATCATCGGAGCATTGTTTAGATCCTGAGGGATTTTCTTGTATTTTTTAACCAGAGACGGGTGAGCGCAGAAAACAATGGGGATTTTTGCAATAAGATGGTTGTGAATTTCATCTTCCGCAGAAACTTGTACGGGCATATCCGCAAGAATAAGGTCTAAAAAATGATCTTTTAACTTTTCTGTCATTCTTTCAAGATTGTCTTCCTGAAGTTGTACGTGAGCTGTCGGTTCGGAAGAGAGGATGAATTTGAGGAGGGCATTGGCAAAAGTTTTTGGAATCGAATTAAGCACACCTATCTGGATTCTAATCCGGCCTTTTTGAGAACGATCCCGCAGCCCGTCGGCAAACTCCTTCCCGGTATCAAAGATTTGCTTTGCGTAAGATAAAGCCGAATGACCTTCTTCGGTTAAGATTAACTTCCTCCCTTTTCTCTCAAAGAGTTTGATGCTGAGATATTCTTCCAGGTGCTTGAGCTGGTAACTAAGGGCCGGCTGAGAAAGCCGCAGCTCTTTGGCCGCTTGGGACATGGAGTCTGCTTTGGCGATCGTATAAAAATAGTAAAGATGGTGAAAATTGAACGGTAGCATATAAGTATATTAGATTGATAGTTTATAAATTATGTATTTTTATTATAGATAAATCAAGCCCATAATTGATAACTGGTGAAATTTGGCTTGAGTTAGACAGATCCGAAGGTATCAGTCTTTAGCATTTGCTCAAGCGGTTGGAAAGTCAGGGAAGATCCAAAGATTTGCTTTTGATGGCATTTGGATGGCTTGAAGGAGGGATTTAAAAATGAAAAATCAGATCAAAACTATTTTGCTGTTAACAACGCTTAGTGCGTTATTTTTGGGAATTGGTTATTCGATAGGAGGACAATCAGGCGTCGTTTATGCGCTTATCATGTCTCTTGTCATGAATTTCGGCGCTTATTGGTTCTCGGATAAACTGGTGCTGGCCATGCATCGGGCGCAGCCGGTAGGTCCCGGTCACTCATCAGGCGTATATGAAATTGTACAAGAGCTATGCCAACAAGCCAAACTTCCTATGCCTAAGGTGTATGTGGTGCCGGAATGGGCGCCGAACGCTTTTGCCACAGGAAGAGATCCTCAACATGCTGCGATTGCGGTAACCGAAGGCATTTTGCGGATTCTTGATCCGCGTGAACTTCGAGGTGTTCTGGCCCATGAAATTTCCCATATCGGCAACCGGGATATTCTGGTCTCCACAATTGTTGCTTCGATCGCCTCTGCGATTATGTATTTGGCGCATATGCTCCAATGGATGGGTTTGATGGGACATCGGCGCGATGAAGACAGCCGGGGTGGCATTCATCCTCTTGCGATGATCTTCACCATCGTTCTTGCGCCACTTGTTGCGACATTGGTTCAGTCCGCTATTTCCCGGACAAGAGAATTTATGGCGGACGAATCCGGAGCCCATGTTTCTGAAGACCCTGAGGCCCTCGCCTCAGCACTTCAAAAGATTTCAGACCCGAGCTTGATCAAGCAATTTCAAAAAGATGAAATGATGCCGGATATGCAGCCTGCCTTCAGCCATCTTTACATTGTAAACCACTTCTCGGGAAGGTCCGTTTTGAGCTGGTTTTCGACGCATCCTCCTGTCGAGGAACGGGTCAAAAGGTTAATAGCCATGAAAGGAGCTCATTAATGGAAGTGACACTGTGGTGGTGGGTTGGGTTCAATGTTTTTGTTCTGGCTATGCTTGCGGTGGATCTCTTGATTTTTCACCGCAAGCCCCATGAAGTGAGTCTTAAAGAAGCGCTTGTCTGGAGCGGAGTATGGATCGGCCTTGCCCTTGTTTTCAATGCGGGAATTTATTTCTGGCAAGGTAAACAACCGGCTCTCGAATTTCTCACCGGTTACCTGATCGAAAAATCCCTGAGCGTTGATAACATTTTTGTTTTTTTGATGATTTTCGCCTGCTTTAAAGTTCCTGCAAAATATCAGCATGAAGTCTTGTTCTGGGGGATCTTGGGAGCTCTTCTCATGCGCGCGGGCTTTATCGCGGGCGGCGTAACTCTAATCAAAAACTTCCACTGGATCATTTATGTTTTTGGAGCATTTCTCATCTTTACCGGCATTAAAATGGTGCTTGATAAGGATAAAGAAATTCACCCTGAGAAAAGTCTGGTGCTGCGCCTTTTTCATAAGATCATGCCGGTCACAAAAGGTTATGAAGGCGGAAAGTTCTTCGTTAAAAAGGACAACCGCACTTTTGCTACGCCTTTGTTTGTGGTTCTTCTTGTCGTGGAAACTACGGATGTTATATTTGCGGTTGACTCCATTCCGGCGATCCTTGCGATTACTCAGAATCCTTTTATTGTTTACACCTCAAATGTCTTTGCCATTCTAGGGTTGCGGGCTCTTTATTTTGCTCTGGCGGGTGTGATTCAGCTTTTTCATTATCTCCACTACGGGCTTTCGGCCATCCTTGTTTTTGTCGGCACAAAAATGCTGATCACCGACATTTATAAAATTCCGATAGGTCTGTCCTTATCGGTTGTTGCTGCATTGCTTTTGCTTTCCGTCGGAGCTTCGATCCTGTGGCCGAAAAAACCGGAAGTTTGCAAAATAGACATAGAGAAATTAACGTGAACAAATTTTCCATTTTAAATCAACCTTTTATAGAGGAGGAAGCATGAGTACTGCAGGTGGTTTTGGAGGATTTGTGGGGCCTGAAGATCAAATCTTCAGGTTTTTGAGTAAACTGCTTAAAAATCCGATGGGAGTATTGGCCATTCTTGCGGGCGCAGCTCTGCTTTGGCTCACGACGGGATTTTTTATTGTAAGCCCTGGGGAACAAGGAATTATCCGTCAATTTGGAAAGGAGATCCGGGTCGCCAGTGCCGGCCTTAATTGGCGGTTACCTATGCCTGTCGAAAGGGTGAATATTGTCAATGTCGAGCAAGTCCGAAGGCTTGAGGTTGGGTTCGGCCGCCAGCTTCCGGAAGAGAATATCTATATGCGAAAAGAGATCGTGCGATCTGATGCCATGATGCTTACGGGGGATGAGAATATCGTGGAAGCCCAAATCATCGTGCAATATAAGGTGAAAGATCCTGTGAAATATCTTTTTCGCCTCCATGATCCCGAAGGCACGCTTTATACGGCAACCGAGGTTGCGCTCAGGAGCGCTGTCGGAAGGTCTACCATTGATGATGTGCTGACCACCGGCCGCCTGAAAGTGCAGGAAGAGACGCGGGTTTTTTTGCAGCGTCTTATGGATGGCTATCAATCCGGGATTTTTATTACCGAAGTGAGACTCCAGGTTGTCGATCCTCCGGATCAAGTGAAAGATGCATTTCATGAAGTGGTTCGTGCGCGGGAAGACCGGGAAAGACTTATTAATTTAGCCAAAGGATATCAGGAAGACATTATTCCGAGGGCCCGCGGCGAGGCGCAGAAAATGATCCGGGAAGCAGAAGGCTATAAAGAAGAACGGGTTTTCAGAGCTCAGGGAGATGTGGTGCGTTTCAAAGCTTTGCTTGGTGAATACCAAAAAGCCAAGGAAGTGACTTGGAACCGTCTTCAATTCGAGACACTTGAACGCATTCTTCCCAAAGCAAGCAAACTAATTATTGATCCGCAAACCGGCGTTAACGCCGTGCCATTGATTCCCGTTCAAAACGCAGCGTTCCTTGATGCGTTTAAAGACAAAACCGTGATCAATGCGCCTAAAGAGGGGGTGGTGTCATGAAGCCAGCGATTCTGATTCGATTTCTGCCCATGATGGCTGTGGCCATTTTTATTGTTTTTTCCAACGCGATATTCGTGGTGGATGAAACACAGCAGGCCATTGTAACGCGGCTCGGGGAATACAAACGTACATTGCAAAAGCCGGGTCTTAATCTAAAAGTGCCTGTCCTTGAACAGATTCATTTGTTTGAGAAAAGAATTTTGACGAGCGGAGCCTTGCCTGCCGAGTATTTGACGCTTGACAAAAAAAGACTCGTGGCTGACCACGTGACGCGCTGGAAGATCGTGGACCCGCTTCTTTTCTATAAAACCGTGCGTGATCTCGCGGGAGCCAAAGCGCGTTTGGATGATATCGTCCTTTCCGAGATGCGGCGTGAAGTTGCAAGCCATGATTTCAGTAAGATTATCGCAAGCGAGAGAGAAAATATTATGGACGCTATCGCCAAGAATGCCAGAAAGCAGGCCTCGGAATTCGGCATCGATATTGTGGACGTAAGAATCAAACGCGCCGATCTGCCAAGAGAGGTGCAGGAAAGTGTTTTTGCTAGAATGGTTGCTGAACGCCAAAGAATTGCCAAACGGTACCGTTCCGAAGGAGAAGAGGAAGCATTTAAACTTCGGGGCGAGACCGATAAGAACAAGACCATTCTGATGGCCAAAGCGTATGAGGAAAGTCAAAAATTGCGCGGGGATGGGGACGCCGTTGCCACCAAGGTTTATGCGGAGGCTTATGGCCAGGACCCGGTTTTCTATAATTTCCACCGCGGCCTTGAAGCTTATGAAAAGGGACTTAATGAGAAAAGTATCTTGATGCTTTCTCCCGATTCCGATGTCTTCAAGCATTTGAAGGAAATGTACAATCAAAAGGCCTCATGAAGACATTTTTAATAAGCATTGAAGAAGCCCTTAAGAATTCTGCCGCTTATCTTCCGCTTGAGATGTCCTCTTTCCTCGGCGGGTTGATCGAGGAAATTATTGCGCCTATCCCATCGCCTTTTGTCATGGCGGCTGTGGGTTCCGCGGCCTTTGCTCAAAACAAAGGATTCCTTTTTCTGTTAGGCTTGGCTCTTTTTGGATCGCTGGGTAAAACTTTGGGCGCTTGGGTGATTTACATTGTTGCGGACAAACTAGAAGATGTCATCGTGGGAAAATTCGGACGTTTTTTGGGCGTGTCGCATGAAGAAGTCGAAGGAATCGGGAAGCATTTTAAGGGCGGCTGGAAAGACGGTTTGATTCTTTTCGGCTTAAGAGCGCTTCCCATTGTCCCGAGTTCTCCTGTTTCGGTTGTTTGCGGAATTATTAAAGTCAATCTTCGGATTTATCTGGTTTCAACATTTGCAGGGAATACTTTAAGAAATTTCGCTTATATTTATCTGGGGTATGCGGGTGTTTCCGCCTATCAGTCCATTTTAGGCGGTCTCGACGGCATGGAATCGATCATCCAGGCCATGATTTTTGTAAGCCTTGCCGGCTTTGTCGGCTGGATTTACTATAAGAGGCACAAACGCAAAGATTGAAAGAATTACCAAATCGGTTTTAAAATGATCAGTTTCATGAGTTCCCTCGTTTCCTGGAAGGGCGATTCCATGGCATCTTAGCTAACAGCATCGCCATGCCGCAGGTGTCGGTCACGGCCGCAAAGATCAATCCGGCTCCGACAAAACCTGACAGGACTAAAAAGCCTGGGTGAAGCAGTGAGAGCAGAATTCCTGTCACGATGAGTAACCCCGCGGTAAACCGGACTTGACGCTCCATGCTCCATGCGCGACTGTGCGTCTCTTTAATGACGGGATAGCCGGCATCACACCATGCATTGAGACCGCCTTCGATTACAGTAAGCTTCTCAAAACCGCAGTTTTTAAATTTCTCAGCTGCAGTTTTAGCGCGTGAGCCGCTCTGGCAAAGAAGGTAAACCGGTTTTGTCTTGTCCAGCTTCATCGCTTGCTGGGTCGTGAGCGAGGAAAGCGGGATCGAAGTTGCCTTTTCGATGCGTTTGCCTTCCCATTCAAAGGGCTCGCGCACATCAATGAGCTGGCAGTGATCCGTCTTTAGGGCTTCCTTTAATTCATGGGCATTGCATTTTGAGACCGAAGTTTCCATATAACCTTCCTTTAGCTTAATGATAAATGAAACAGGCACAAAAGGGTGTGATTAAAATCACTCTGTTAGAGCGATTATTCCCTGTGACTTTTATCACTGATATTCCCGCCTTCATTTAATAAACTAAAAGTGCAAAAAGAAAGTGAGGTGGGGCATGAAAATGATGATTGTTTTCCTCATTTTTCTGCTCGTTCCGTTGATTGGGTATTCTCATATGATCATTGAAACCCCCAATGGGGAACGGCGTATTCGTTATGAGCTCTGCGATGAATATCACAATTGCCGGATGGTTGAGCAAACGATCAGTTATCCCGTTTGTGATGAGCACCATAATTGCCGCACCGTGGATGCATTTGAAGCCGGCAAGGCAAAATTGTGGGAGGCAGAAGAATTGGTGCGAAGCGGCATGTTTGTCTTTAGTGCGCCGCTATTACAGTAAAAAAGTTATGAAAACATTCCTGGGAATTCTGCTTCTCTTTGGGGGAATCATCCAATGAAAGAGAACAGGTCTAACATTACTGTTTTGCTGGCGGATGATCACGACGTCCTGCGTGAGGGGCTTCGGAGGCTGCTCCAAACGGAAGGCGATATTCAAGTGCTTGCGGAGGCCCCGAACGGACGCGAGGCCGTACAGTTGGTTAAGAAGCTTCAGCCCGAGGTGGTGGTCATGGATATCGCCATGCCTCACATGAATGGTTTCGAAGCCACTCGGCAAATTTTAAAAGCGGTTCCGGCGACGAGGAAAAGGTTCCAGGCACCACAGCCGTGCCTGGAACCTTTTCCATTTCCCAGCCGTGCCTGGCACCTTTTCCAGCCGTGCCTGACACCTTTTCACACCTTTTCAGAAAAGTCAGCAGTGTTATAATCCGCCCCCAATTAACCTCTTCCTTTTGAGTCCTTGCGGCGATAGTATTCGTCGCTGGAAAAGTTGCCTAGACATCGGGTATAGGTGTATTGTATAAACAATTCGAGCCACTATGCCGCTTGCAATTAAAGACATTCCTTTCTTTCATGATCTGTCGAGTTCGGAGCTCGACGCTATTTCCTATTGCCTTATTGAAAAAAAGTTCAAAAAAGGGGAGATTGTCCATAGCGAAGGAGGGGAATGCACCTCTCTTTTCTTCATCAAAGCAGGTAGGGTAAAGGTCTACAGGACCTCCAATCAGGGAAAAGAGCAGATTTATGAAGTTTTAGGGCCGGGAGATACCTGCGCTTGCAATCCGGGGGAAGCGATCTGGAAATGCGCATCGAGTGCAGAAGTGCTGGATGATAGCACCCTGTGGTTTGTATCCCGTGAGCAATATGTGCGAATGGTTAAAAACAATTCGAAACTCATGCATGCCTTAAATGATCTTTTTGCCAAGCGGTTACAATGTTTCGGCGATATTATCGAAGAAGTGACTTTGAAAGATTCCAGGAAGCGTTTGGTGAAGTTTCTTCTGGATATGCTTGCGCATAAAAAAAATACTTCCTCCAAAAATGACACTCTCTTCATTGAATCCACGCGCGAGGAAATCGCCCAGCGTCTAGGCACCGCCAGAGAAACAATAGCCCGTCAAATTTCTGTTTTGAAACGCAAAAAGCTGATCGACGTTAAGCCCTACCAGATTATCATCCTCGATCAAAAAGGCCTCCAAAAGCTTCTCGAATAGCTGCTCCACCAGCCTTTCTCCTCTTTCTTTTCTGCTCCCGGGATAGTAGTGACCTTTGTCACAGCCATTTTCTTTTGGGCCTTGTATTCTTTTCTCCAGAAGGAATAAAGGAGAGTGAAAATTGAAAAGCATCTTAAAGTTTTTTGATGAGGAGGGAAAAATGATGCTTCTCCAGACAGGCGAACTTCACAAAGCCTTGATGCATCTGCGATACGAAAGCAGAAGCTATCGGCCAAAGAACATCAAGGCCGTTCGTGAGATTGTCCGAAATATGGACGGCATCCTTCAAAGACACCGGGGTTTCCAGGAAGAGATTGTCTTCCCGTTTCTTGAATCACATATTCCCCGGCATGAAGCAGCCATTCACCTCCTTGAAACGGAGCATGAAGATATTAAAACGAATAAAGATAAATTAAAATCAAGCCTCCAAAAACTATCGAAGGCTGACAGGAATTTGAATGATGGGAAAATATACGAGCGCGGTATTTATTTGATTTCACTGGTGCAGCACCACGTCGCTTTTGAACAAAGGCACATTCGCAAATCGATTCATAAAGAATTGCATGCGGATGAGACGATGGTGATCACCAGCCGCGTTTTAGAATGGCTTAAAAAGAAAGCAAATCGAAAGACCGTCAAGAGGGGGTGAGCGCCATGAGTGAACTCGAGAAAATAAAATCTTTCCTGGAGTCGGTTTCTTATGAAGGAAAACAAGGTTTGGGTTTGAATCGAAAGGATGGGCACTATCCTTTTGTCACAATATCAAGGGAGGCCGGCGCTGGTGGGAACAGTCTGGGCGATGCAATTCTTGACGAACTCAAAGATCATGCAGGCCCGTTTTTTCAGGACTGGCAGCGATTCAATCAGGAGCTATGCAAGAAAATTTCCGAAGAACCGGGCCTGAAAGTTTCGCTTGAACCGCTTTTAAAATTTGAGTACCGCTCGGAAATTGAAGACATGATGGAAGAGATGATTGTGGGAACAACGCCGCAGGATGTCGTGAATAAGAAAATTTTCCATCTTATGCACACTTTAGCGGCCTTCGGCAAGGTTATCCTTGTGGGGCGCGGTGGCGTATGCCTTACACGCGATCTGCCGCTTGGAATTCATATTCGTCTTGTTGCGCCTCTCGAAGCGCGGATCAAAAGAATGGGGGATCTTTTAGGGCTGACCTATAAAAAGTCCAAAGAACTTGTTTCGGAACAGGACAAGTCACGCGCCAGGCTTATGAAGACTTACTTCAACCGGAATATCGATGATCCGTTGCTTTATCATGCGATTTGGAATACGGGTACGGTCCCTATGGATCAAATCGCCCGTTCCATCGTGATTATGATTGAAAACCGGGTTTTGGCCTGTAAACCTGAGAAAACAAGCATAGGGTAAACACCCCGTTACAAAGCCTTCCTTTTTTTGTCAAAATAGCTTGAATCCATTAAGTGATCTTAATCACAGCCTCTCAAACCTTCTAGCTGTATCCTAAGAATGAGAGCGGGAGGTGGGTTATGAAAACCATGGCTTGTTTTTTCAGCATAATGATCGGGCTTACTTTGAATGCTCATTCGGAACCGTTTCGGAAAACGGCTGCAGATATGTATGCCGAGAGTTATTGGGCGCAAATGAGACGACAAACGGGATTAAGTTCTGCTGAAGTGCGGGCAGAGAATTACCGGCATCTCTATGAAAAGTGCAATGAACATCATAATTGCACCAACGAAACTGCCGGTGAGGAAGCTCGGCCCGAACAAAGCCGGAAAATGGACAGCCGGACAGGAACCATGAATCCGTTTCTTTATAGTCCGGTTTGGATGTAATGGAGAACAAGGTTGAGGAACACACACCGACAGCATCAAGATCTGGACCGATGACTTTTGGCGGATTATGAAGGGGCATGTCAAGGACTTCTTAACGGAATTTGATGGGAGGCATTTATGAAGACAGCAAAAAAAGTTTTGATTGCTTATGACGGGTCTGACTGTGCGAATGCTGCGCTTGAAGATTTAAAGGAGGCGGGATTGCCGCCGGAAACCGAAGTTCTTGTTGTGGCCGTAGCGGATGCTTTTCCTGTTCCTGCGGGATTTTCGGAAGAATCTGTACCTGAATCCATCGCAGTTGCAGTTAAAAAAAACTGGGAACATGTTTCTTCAATGGTAAAAGGATCTCGAAAAATCGCAGAAGAAGCGGCCCGGAAAATCGAAACAGCTTTCCCGAGCTGGCGGGTTCGATCCGAGGCTTTTGCGGACTCTCCTTCATGGGGAATAATTAAAAAAGCCCAGGAATGGAAAGCCGATTTAGTCGTGGTTGGGGCGCATGGGTTGCATTCAACGGGACGGCTGGCTCTAGGAAGCCTATCCCAGCTTGTTGCGACACAAGCGCCGTGTTCGGTCCGCATTGTTCATGCAAAGGCGGAGGAAGTCAGTACTCCGCCTCGTATTGTGATCGGTGTTGACGGATCTTCTTTTGCATACGAGGCGCTGAATGAAGTGGCATCGAGAAATTGGAAGAAAGGCGCTGCAATTCATCTTGTCACCGTGACCGATCCGAGAATGAAAACGGCTCTGTTTTCTTCGGATAAAGAGCTTCGTGAATTGCTTGAAAAAACACCGGAAGACCGTTGGGCCAAGAGGCTGATTGATCATGCCACAAATAAACTTGGTTCCAGAGGTTTTGCGATCACTTCGTTTAATAAGGAGGGTGATCCCAAACAGGTGCTTCTGGAGGAAGCAAAGCGCTGGGGCGCGGATTGTATTTTTGTTGGCGCCAGAGGCTTAAGCGGGATTGTGCATTGCCTTATTGGAAGTGTTTCTTCCTCGCTGGCAGCTCGCGCTCATTGCACCGTTGAGATTGTACGCGCGCGTCAAGAGTCCGTATTAAAGAATGAAAATGAAAAGGTTGGCACCGCATTCAGTTAAGAAGTTGTTTTAAAGCGGAGGAATAAAATGAAAGGCAAGATTGCTTTTGTTGAGATGAAAGATGTCTGGGAGAGAGAGCATATTAAAAAAGGACTGCCTGAAAGGGATATTCTCTTTTTTGATGAAACGGCCCAGGATCAAATCAAAAATCTGAGTGACGCGGAGATTCTATCGGTTTTCATTAATTCAAAGATTGATAAGAATCTCATGACGCAAATGCCAGAGCTGAAATTGGTCACTACCCGTTCCACAGGGTTTGATCATGTCGATCTGACAGCCGCTCAAGAGCGGAATATTGCGGTTTGCAATGTGCCTGTTTATGGTGAAAACACTGTTGCGGAACACACATTCGCTCTGATTCTTTCGCTTTCTCGAAATTTACGGAAAGCCTACCTGCGTACAGTTCAGAATAATTTTTCTCTTGATGGGCTGATGGGGTTCGATCTTAAAGGAAAGACCCTTGGCGTCATCGGGACCGGCCATATCGGGCTTCATGTCATCCGTATGGCTCTCGGATTCGGAATGAAAGTCATTGCGTTTGACGTTAAAAAGCAAAATTTCTTATCCGAGGTCCTCAATTTTGAATATGTGTCCTTTGAGGATCTCTTAAAACGCTCTGATATCATCAGCCTTCATGCGCCCTATTTGCCAAGCACAAGGCATCTCATCAATAAGAACAATATCAAGCTAATCAAGAAGGGTGCCGTTCTCGTCAATACCGCCCGAGGCGGTTTGATCGAGACCGATGCTCTTGTTGAAGCGCTCGATAAGAAAATATTAAGCGGTGCCGGGCTTGATGTTTTGGAAGAGGAAGAATATCTGCTGGAAGAAAAGAGATTGTTAGAAGGAGCAGAAACGGAAGAACATTGGAAACGCCTTCAAACCACTTTGAAAAATCACGTTCTGCTGCACCGGGAAAATGTCATTTACACCCCTCATATGGCTTTTTACTCCTATGAAGCAGTCCAGCGGATTTTAGACACGACGATTGAAAACATCCAATCCTTTGTAACGGAAAAAATTTTGAATCAAGTGAACCGATAAGAAAGACCTTATAAGGAAGAGATCATGGATCTTCAGAAATTTACGCTGAAATCACAGGAAGCCATAACAGGCGCTCAGACCAAGGCCATTGAATATGGCCATCTTGAGGCCGACGGCGAGCATCTTTTGCTGGCTTTACTGGAACAATCGGATGGATTGGCCCCGCGTCTTTTGCAAAAGCTGGATGTCCCGGTAGATTCTTTTGTTGGACGAGTCCGGCAGGAACTGGCCAGTCTTCCGAAAGTTTCAGGCCCCGGCGTGGAGCCCGGAAAAGTTTATGTGACGAAGCGTCTGAATCAGCTCCTTTTAAAGGCTCAGGAAGAAGCCGGGAAGATGAAAGATGAATATGTGTCCGTGGAGCATCTTCTTTTGGCCATTATGGATGAAGGGATCAAGCCCCCTGCCGGAAAAATTTTCAAAGAGTTTCACATTAACCGCGATAAATTTCTGAGCGGTTTGAGCACCGTGCGCGGCAATCAACGGGTAACAAGTGCGGATCCTGAGGCCAGTTATGAAGCGCTTCAAAAGTATGGTCGCGAACTTGTCGGGGAAGCGCAGAAAGGAAAACTGGATCCTGTGATCGGTCGCGACCAGGAAATCCGGCGCGTGATCCGGATTCTTTCGCGCAAGACGAAAAATAATCCTGTGCTGATTGGCGAGCCGGGAGTAGGAAAGACGGCCATTGTAGAAGGCCTCGCCCAACGAATCGTTAAAGGCGATGTCCCGGAAGGGTTAAAAGACAAAGCTATTTTTTCGCTGGATATGGGATCACTGATTGCCGGCGCCAAATACCGCGGAGAGTTTGAAGAACGACTCAAGGCGGTCTTGCAGGAAATCAAAAAAAGCGACGGCAGGATTCTTCTTTTCATTGATGAACTTCACACGATTGTGGGCGCAGGAAAAACAGAAGGTTCGATGGATGCCGGTAATATGCTCAAGCCTATGCTCGCGCGGGGAGAACTGCACTGCATCGGTGCGACCACGCTGGATGAATACCGCAAACATATTGAAAAAGACGCGGCATTGGAACGGCGTTTTCAGCCTGTCCTGGTGAATCCGCCGGATGTTGAGGACACCATCTCCATTCTGCGCGGCCTGAAGGAACGCTTTGAAATCCACCATGGCGTTAGGATTCAGGACAATGCGCTTGTGGCAAGCGCCGTTCTTTCCAACCGGTACATCTCCGATCGTTTTTTACCGGACAAGGCGATCGATCTTATGGATGAGGCCTCGGCCATGATCCGCACGGAAATTGATTCGATGCCCACGGAACTCGATGAAGTTACGCGGCGCGTCCTTCAGCTTGAGATCGAAGAAGCCGCGCTTAAAAAAGAAACCGATAAGGCAAGCCAAACCCGGCTTGCGAATCTCAAGAACGAACTTGCGCAGTTGCAGGAAAAGCAAAAGACAATGTGGGCACAGTGGGAAAACGAAAAAAAAGCGATTCAAAAATTGCGCAAGCTGCGCGAGCAGATTGAGAAAGTAAAAATCGAAATTGAATCTACGGAACGTGATTATGATCTTAATAAAGTCGCGGAACTCAAGCACGGGAAACTGCCGCAGCTTGAAAAAGAATTAAAGGCTGAGGAAAATCAGCTTAGCAAAAAACAGGGCGAGAAAAGGTTGCTTCGAGAAGAAGTGACGGAAGAAGAAATCGCTCAGATCGTTTCGCGCTGGACCGGTATCCCGGTTTCCAAACTTGTGGAGTCCGAACGTGAAAAACTTCTTCATCTCGAGGATGTTCTTCATAAGCGCGTGATCGGGCAGGATGAAGCAGTCCGGCTGGTGTCGGATGCCGTCCTTCGCGCTCGCGCCGGAATCAAGGACCCGCGCCGCCCTATCGGCTCTTTTATTTTCCTCGGACCCACCGGTGTCGGCAAGACCGAGCTGGGCAAAGCCTTGGCTGAGTCGCTTTTTGATTCCGAGGATAATCTGATTCGTATTGATATGAGCGAATATATGGAAAAACACGCTGTGTCGCGTTTAATTGGCGCGCCTCCGGGCTATGTCGGTTATGAAGAGGGCGGCCAGCTTACAGAAGCGGTGCGGCGCAAACCCTACTCGGTGATTCTGTTTGATGAAATCGAAAAAGCGCATCCGGATGTTTTTCATACCCTTCTTCAGCTTCTGGATGACGGAAGGCTCACGGATTCGCAAGGCCGGACGGTTGATTTTAAAAACACGGCCGTGATTATGACGAGCAATATCGGGTCGCAATATTTATTGGAAGTCGCGAGCGACAAAGGCGAAATCGATGAAAAAGTTAAAACCCGGGTAATGCTGGAACTGCGCAATCACTTCAAGCCCGAGTTTTTGAACCGGGTGGACGAAACCGTCCTTTTTAAACCCCTCACGAAACCAGAGATCAAAAAGATTGTTGATCTTTTGGCGGCTGATTTCCGAAAAAGACTTGTCGACCGCCGGATTGAAATCGATTTGTCTGACAAGGCGAAAGACTTTATAGCCGAAAATGGATATGATCCTGTTTACGGCGCGCGTCCGCTCAAACGCTTTTTACAGCGCGAACTTGAAACGCCTTTTGCAAAGGCCCTGTTGCGTGGTGAGATCACTGAAGGCCAAAAGGTGACGGTTGATTTTTGCGAGGGCAATCTTGTCTTCAAACTAAAGGATAAGTCTTATGCTCGCACTTAACCGGATTTCAGAATTATCGATTGGTTTGTAACGAGACAGAAGGGATTCGATGCAAAACCTTGTTTGCCGGAATAGTGATATTTATCACAGCAGTGATTTTGCTATACGGCTATTCTTAAGGTGGAGAGAAGGAGGGTGCGAAAATGGAACTGCCAAGAAAACTTTCAAGGTTTCTCAAAAAGCATAAGGTGTATTATGAGGTGCAGGTTCATCCTCAGACGTTCACTGCTTCAGAAACAGCGGAAGCGAATCATGTTTCCGGAAGAAAACTCGCAAAAGCGGTGATGGTTAAAACTGAAGGTAAGGATGCTATGGTGGTTCTTCCTTCCAACCGGACCGTTGATCTTTTTAAGCTGAGTACGGTTTTGGGAACACAGGATGTGAGAGTTGAAGAAGAAATGGAGTTTAAGGATTTGTTCCCGGATTGCGAGACGGGTGCAATGCCGCCTTTTGGAAAACTCTATGGCATACCGTGTTATGCGGATAAGAGTTTAAGTGAAGAGGAAGATCTCTGCTTTAACGCGGGCAATCACCTGGAAACAATCAAGGTGAGTACGGCAGATTTTTTGAGAGTATCAAAAGCGGTTTCAGGGGATTTTTCTGTGATAAGGAAAACAGTAGCGCATTCATAAAGCAATAAGGAGGAATTGAAATGGAAAAGTCGAAGTTTTGCCCAGCGGTTTGGCTGTCAGGTTTTTTTGCCTTGGGTGCGCTTGCGCATCTTGTGCGATCAATTTTTGGCTTCACTTTGGTTGTTGCAGGGCATGAAATTCCTGTAATCGCAAGTGTTGTGCTTTTTGCTGTGTTGGGTGCGCTTTCAGCCGGTGCGTTATTTTTGGGATTGAAAAAGCCCTGCTGTAAATCAGGGCATAAAGAAAAAAATAAATCAGAAGGAGGATGCTGCGGGCATTCGCATTAATCTGCGAGAGATTCGCACTAATGCTGATATGAACGCGATTTCCTGAGACGCGCCATGAAAAAAAACGAGATTAAAGAAATCATGGAAAAGCTGCTTGGGGAGATTGAAGAGGAGGATATCGGAATCAGCCTGTTTTCTACTTTCTATCAAAATCAGGAGGATCTCCATTTTTTTAAAGACGAAGACCGCGAACGCGTTCTGAAGATTCTTGAAAAACTTTCTGACGATAGCAACCGGCATAAAGGAATGGTTGAAAAGATAATCAACGCGCTTGGGGAAAAACTTGATGAAAAATGAATTTTTAAAAACCTTATGGATGCTTCGTTTTCAAAAGATGAAGAAAAACGAAGAAGAAGCTGCCTGGAAATATCAGGAGATCCTTGACCAGTGTTTGATGGATTTTACGGATGAAAAGCTTATCGTGGGTAACTTGCGCCAACTGGTCCGGGAAGAACGAATGCACGAAAAGCTGGCGGAAGAACTGATTCAGATCGTTTATCAAAATCATCCCGAATTCGGAATTCTGGCTCCGTAAAATATTGGGCGATAAAGACGCACCGAAAGGCTAAAATTTATGCCGGAAGTGCCTGGAAGTTTAGACATTTTATCGCAAGCCGTGGAGCAAAATCCGCATGCGATTCTGATTACAAATCTTTCCGGGAATATTGTTTATGTCAACCGCCGCTTTAGGGCCCTTACCGGATATTCATTCGAGGAAATAGTTGGGAAGAATCCCCGCGTCCTTTCAAGCGGGAAAACGGACCCGGAAATATACCGGAAACTGTGGGCGACCGTTCTTGCCGGGGAGATATGGCAAGGCGAGCTTTTGAATAGGAGAAAAAACGGCCAGTTTTTTTGGGAATCGATTTCGATCTCTCCGGTTAAAGATGGGGAAGGCAGGGTGACCCACTTTGTGGGCGTCTGGAATGACAGTACGGAGCGCAAAAAAAATGAGGAAAGAACGGCAGAAAGTTTAAAAGAATTTGAGCGGCAATCGATCACAGATGACCTGACCGGTCAGTACAACCGCCGGTACATTTTGCTGGAGCTCGAAAAAGAAGTGGCCCGGGCAAAACGCTATGGGAGAAAGCTTTCCGGAATGATGATTGACATTGATGATTTTAAAGCCATTAATGACCGGCACGGCCATTTAATGGGGGACCGCGTCATTCGGGCATTCGCGGGTATTATCCGCAAAAGCATCCGGAAAATCGACCTTTCGGGCCGTTACGGCGGGGATGAGTTTTTAGTGCTGCTTCCGGAAGCGACGATGGAAACGGCAAAGCGGGTGGCGGAACGGATCCGGGAAAATCTCAGAATTTATGAGCAAAATGTCCTGTCTGATTTTGGAAAGTTGACCGCAAGTATCGGTTTGATGTCTTTTGAAGATATGCCGGAGGCCGATCAAACGACTTTTATTGAAAGGATCGACGGGGCGCTCATTCAGTCAAAGCGGGCCGGCAAAAACACGATTACTGCGGGCTGAATTTTTGATGAAGCGATAAGGCTTCAGGATTAAGAGAATATTTTTTTCTAGCCTGAATGCCGATAATCATTTTAAAGTTTACTGTTTCCAACCTTTTAATGAGGCATGTGAAAGAATGATATCCAATTATGCAGAAGCCCGTTTGAGCCTGAAGGTTGTTATTACGATCTTTCTTCTTTTTGTGGGAATCGGCTACATTTTCGGTCTCATGAATATTTATAATCACACAGGAATGAGCTATACCGGGGTGGTCGTCCATTACCGGGGTGCTGCAGGCGAGGAGGTCCCCCCTTATTTTGCTTTTGCCAAACTCGTGAATGAAAATCATTTTCATGTGTTTGCCCTTTCCATGCTTTTCTTCATGATTGGTGTCCTTTTCACTTTTACCAGCCTTCCCGAAGCCGCCAAAGCTGTTTTTGTGGCAGCTCCTTTTCTCGGAATGTTTCTCGATTTTGCAAGTCTCTGGCTAACCGTTTTTTCCCATCCGGTGTTTGGCTGGTTTTCGATTATCTTTGGAGCTTTTATGGCCTTATCTTTTTTTATGCTGATTGCCCGCCCGCTTTATGAGATGTGGGTTCTGCCCCTGTGGAAACTCAAATGGAACGAAAATGTGCCTTGGTATCTTCGTTAAAAACCAGAATTGAGCCGTTTTGATCAAATACTCTAAAAAATTTACCCCGGCATTCCTGATATTATTCCTGCTGCCAATATCCTTCGTCGCAGCGATGAAGGACGAAGGTTTTTCTCCGCTTCAAATGGAAGCCCTTAAAAAAGCCAAATACGTCGGTTCTGAAAGCTGCGGCGCTTGCCACGACAGGGAAACCAAAGAGTTTCAAAAATCTACCCACATGCGGGTAAGTGTTCCCGGGGAGGGGATGGAAATCCAGTCTTGTGAAATGTGCCATGGTCCGGCCAGCTTGCACGTGGACGCAGGCGGCGGAAAAGGAAATATCCTGAATCCTAAATCGGATGTGGCCACTTGTTTCCAATGTCATGCGGACAAAAAAATAGAATTCAATCGCCCCCATCACCATCCCGTGCTCGAAGGAAAAATGAATTGCACGTCCTGCCACAGTGCCCACGGCACGGATGTTCGAGCCTGGTCCGCAACAACATTGAAAGGTGTCAATGAAACCTGCTTCAACTGTCATAAAGATCAACGCGGCCCGTTTGTCTTTGAACATGAAGCTCTCCGTGAAGGTTGCACGACCTGCCATCAGGTGCATGGATCGATGCATCCCAAAATGCTTGTAGCCACGGACAATAATCTCTGTTTGCGCTGCCACACTCAGATGAATTTCCCAATCATCGGCAAACAAAACCATGGAGGGCGTATGCTCCAGGGGACTTGCTTCAGCTGTCATACGGCGGTTCACGGGTCTAACTTCGATGATCATTTGCGGAATTAGTATGAAAAAGAAAATCCCTCTGATCCTGCTTGCCGTTTTTGCTTTCGAGACGGGCTCTCTTTTTGCCGATGAACCCAAAATGACAGTAGACGGAGCTCCTATGCGCTACACATTTGTGGATGGCGACAGCCACAAATTCCGCGAGCAAAACTGGATGAAAGAAAATTACGCGGGTGGTCTCGAGAAATTTTCTTTTGAGCAGAAAAACCTTCTGGAGGATTTATCCATTGCGATGGACGGACATGCCATTGTCCAGGACAATGATTACGAAGCGAATGTCCGCCTGGATAAAAAGAATTTCGGATATACCAAATTTGAATATCAGGAATTCAGCAAATATTATGATGATACGGGTGGCGTTTATTATCCTTTCTCAACGCTCAGTGTCAACAGTCTTGGCCGCGAACTTGAACTTCAAGTTGGCCGTATCCGTGTAGAAGCCGGATTGACACTGGAGGATATGCCGCATGTCACAGTTGCTTATGAAAGGCGTTTCAAGGACGGGGCCAAATCCCGTTTGACCTGGGCGCCGGTGAAGGTGGGAACCGTCACCCGGAACATAGCGCCTTCGTTTCAGGACATCCATGAAACAACAGACTCCGTGGAGATCAAAATCGAGCACACGGTGAAGGGGATTGAAATTAAAAATGAAGAAACCTGGGAATGGGTGAATTCCGATCTTTCGCGCGAGGAAAGGTATTTGGCCACGACCGGGGTTGCTGCCGATAACAGGATAAGGGTTCAAAACCAGAAACCTAAAAGCAAACTTTTTAGCACAACGAATACCGTGCAAAGATGGTTTAAGGACGACCGGGTCTTCACGGGCGGGGCGTATCATTTTCAACACATGAGCAATTCCGAAATCGAAGATGTTTTTGAAATGAATCAGAACCGTGTGATTACAACTTTTTCAAAACAGATCCGGAATGCAAGGGCGGATAATGAATATGATGCGCATACCTGGGTTGGCAATTTTATGTTTTCGCCGTGGAAATCGTTCAGCGTGACTGCGAATCTCCGGCCCGAAGTCATGGGCCGTTCCGGGAATTCGAGTTATCCGTCAGACACGACCGCTGGAATTCCGGACGGAATCATCAATACGACGGAACTTTCCCGCACGGAAGATAAAGCCATCCGCCTGGGCGAGGGCATTTCACTGCGTTATACGGGAATTCCCCGCACCGCGCTTTACAATGATTTTGAATTTGAACAGGCGCGCAATTGGCTGAGCGAAGACCGCGATAGCCAAAGAGGCCAGTCTGCGCCTAATGCCAATGAAATCTTTGGCCGGGAAACAATCACCTATGTCAGCCGCGGCATCTGGACCGTGGGGGGACAATGGGTGCCGGCCCATTGGGCGCACCTCACGGCCCATTTCCGGATCAACCGCAATAACAGCGATTATGACGACACAAGAGAAACTCAACCCGGCGCGACGGCCGCCAAATCCGCTTTTTTTGATGCGCTGAATATTCAAACCCAGGAAATGGCCACGCATCTCACCTTCAAGCCGTCACGGTGGTTCCGGCCTTCTATCCGGTATCATTATCAAATCCGCAGTTACATGGCACGGACGGAAGACCTCGCGAGTGTTGAAACGAATATGGATTCCCATATTTTTGTTTTTGATGCGTCGATTCAACCCATGAACGATCTCTTGATTGTGACCGGAATTTCGCCGCAATATGCCTGGATTGAAACTCCCGCGCGTGATAGCGCCAGCGGGAACACCCCCCGGTTTCAAGCCAACCTTTTGACGTGGTTTATGAATCTCGATTACAATTTGTCCTCATCTGTGAGCCTTGTGAACAATCTGGAATATTCCGTGGCGAATAATTTTAATGACTTCACGGCGGGAGGACTTCCTCTCGGGGCCGCTTACCATCAGCTGAATTTTTCTGCGGGTATCAATTGGAATATTACAAAGCGTATCAGCCTTGAATTGCAATACGCGTTTTACCGTTATGCGGCCAATGAGCAGGTAGATTCCGGTAGTTACAATGCCAATCAGATCGGAATCAACACAAAATTAAACTGGGCTTAATTTTAAAAGGGGGATTCATGCGATTTTTAAAAATATCTTTATTGGGTCTTTTTCTTTTGACCGCGTTTGGTTTTTTCCTTTGGGCAGAAAATCCGGCAGATAATTCCCCGGAATTAATTGCTCAAGGGCGCGAATTGTTTAATCGTAAGGAAGGCCTGAAGGTCAAATTCACCTGCATCATGTGCCATAAACAAGAGAAAGCCATCAAAAAAACTGATGTTCAGAAAGCCGGCGATAAACTTCCCGCCGTGATCAATAAATACATTACGGACAAAGCAAAAGGTCCCACTCTTGCCGCAGATAGCCAGGAAATGAAAGCCCTGATGGCGTATATCCGCTACGAGCATAGCAAGTAATCCCGTTTTTTCCTTTGGCCCCAAAAAGGTGATAAAAAAAAGGTGACAGTCACTTTTCTTGATGACTGTCACCTTTTGGGATTCGAATTGCCAAACTACTGGGATTTGGGGTGGGCGACGGGGATCGAACCCGCGACCCCAAGGTCCACAACCTTGTGCTCTAACCAACTGAGCTACGCCCACCGTAAAGAAAGACTTAAAAAAAGGTTGTAGTAGAGAAGGGAATTGATTTATACTTTCCCTGGGTAAAACCCCCGCATCATACCATAATATATGAAAAAGGGAAGCACGGGAAAACGAAAGCAGAAAATTTTGCCTTCCGGTAAAGCGCGGCTTTCGGTCGCAAAGAGCCGGATTAAAACGATTTTGGCTAAAGCCAAAGAAATCGTTGTTTCTAAAAAGCCTCAAAAAAAAGCGCCTGTCTCAAAAAATCATAAAGGGCGGCCGGCCGTGAAGCAAGCCCAGCCGGTTCCGGCAAAAACTTCCATCGCCGCTTCGACGGATCTTCCTTTTTCCTATAATCAGACAAAGCTCGAATTGCTGGTGCGCGATCCGGAATGGGCTTATGCCTATTGGGATTTTTCCGGCGAGACTTGGCGCTGGATGATGAGACTTTTTGACGAGGACCCGGCGTCACGCGCTCAATTGAGAATCCATTCTTTGAATCATCAAGCGTCTTACGATCTCGATGTTCAGCTTGAAATGAAGAATTGGTATGTGAATTTGGGATTGCCCGATACCGAATTTGAAGCTGAGCTGGGACTCATGGATTCCAAGGGGCGTTTTTATTCCATTGTAAGGAGTAACCGCGTGAGGGCCCCGCGCAACGGTATTTCCAAAGTGGTAGATCCCCGGTGGGACCCCGCCGAGTTTGCGGAGATAACGCAACTCTCCGGAGGCCAGGGGACCGGCCCGTTTGGCGCTTCCGTCTTTTCCCCCATTTCCTCACCCCATTTTAAACAATCCTGAAACGCCGCTTATGAAAAAGGGTTACCTCTTCCTGGTGCTTCACGCGCATCTTCCGTATGTCCGCCATCCGGAGCATGATGATTTTCTCGAGGAACACTGGCTCTTTGAAGCGATCAATGACACGTATATTCCTCTGATCGAAGTTTATGACCGGCTGCTGGCCGACGGCATTAAATTTCGCATGACGATGTCGATGACGCCCACGCTGGCGACCATGCTGACCGACGGGTTGCTTCAGGAACGTTATTTGCGGTACCTCAACCAATTGATTGCTTTGTCGGAAAAGGAAGTTGAGCGCACGCGCCATGACGGAAATTTTCATCCCATTGCCTGCATGTACCGTGACCGTTTTTACCACACTCGCGATATTTTTCAAAACCGTTACGGCGGCAATCTGATTTCCGCTTTTCGTAAATTTCAGGATGCCGGCGTTCTGGAAATCATCACTTCCGGCGCTACCCATGGCTACCTTCCATTAATGGCCGCGGTCCCCAAATCGGTGAGCGCCCAGGTGGCTACCGCCTGCACGCATTATGAGAAAACCTTCGGCCGCAGGCCTCGCGGCATTTGGCTTCCGGAATGCGGTTATTACCCGGGCTACGACGCCATCCTCAAGGAAAATGGGCTCGATTATTTTTTTGTGGATTCTCACGGCGTGCTTTTTGCGGAGCCTCAACCCAAATACGGAACTTTTGCGCCGATCCGGACTCCTCATGGCGTCTACGCTTTCGGCCGCGACTTTGAATCCTCCAAGCAGGTCTGGAGCGCCGAAGAAGGCTATCCGGGGGATCCCGTTTACCGCGAGTATTACCGGGACATTGGTTTTGACCTGGATTACGATTATATCCGTCCCTACATTCATCCCGACGGCATCCGCATCAACACCGGCATCAAGTATTACCGGATTACGGGAAAGACCGATCACAAGGAGCCGTATCATCCGGGGTGGGCGAGAGACCGGGCTGCGGAGCATGCGGGTAATTTTATGTTCAACCGGGAGAAGCAATGCGAGTTTCTCTTTGAGCGGTTGCGCCGGAAACCTGCGATTGTGGCGCCCTATGATGCCGAGCTTTTCGGCCATTGGTGGTTTGAAGGGCCGGCTTTCCTTGATTTTTTAATCCGCAAAGTGGCCTGCGACTCGCAACTTGTCCAGCTTGCCGCGGCACCCGAATACCTGGCAGAAAATCCTGAAATCCAGCCTTCAGAGCCTTCTTATTCAAGCTGGGGATACAAAGGTTATAGCGAATACTGGCTGGAAGGCTCCAATGACTGGATTTACCGGCATCTTCACCAGGCATCTGAAAGGATGACGGCTTTGGCCCAAAAATTTGAGCATCCGGGGGAGCTGGAACGCCGTGCCCTGAACCAGGCGGCACGGGAGCTGATGCTGGCCGAATCCAGCGACTGGGCCTTCATTATGAAAACCGGTACGGTGGTGCCTTATGCGGTGCAAAGGACAAAAGACCATCTTTTGCGTTTTTCCAGGCTTTATGAGGAGCTGATAGCGGGGAAGGTGAGCGCGGATTGGCTGGAGTGGCTGGAAGCGCAAGACAAACTTTTTCCGGACGTCAATTACCGTGTTTACGCATGATTTTTTTTGTGGTATCTTGAGTTCTTAAAGCTTTCCTCCAGCACGACGATAAATAGAAAGTGGTCCATTCGATGAAGTCTTATTTTAGTCACCGGTTTTTAGCTGTGTTTACGGCTTTCACCATGGCCGCCATTTGCCCTGTTGAACCGGCCTCTTCTTATGCCGCCACAGGATTACCGATTACGGCCTCTTCCGCAATCCTCATCGATCAGTCCAGCAACCGTGTTCTTTATGCCAAAACTCCTAATTTGCGGCGCGCGCCGGCCAGCACCACCAAACTTTTGACTTCCCTTGTGGTGATTCAGTTGATGGATCTTAACAAGATCGTTACGATCCCCGCCGCGGTCGAAAAAGTGGAACCTTCCAAGATTCATTTACGCAGGGGAGAGCGCTACCGGGTGAGGGAGCTTGTGCGAGCCGTTCTGATTAATTCGGCCAATGATGCGGCAGAAGCATTGGCCCTGGCGACTGCGGGTTCGCGCCCGGCATTTGCCAAATTGATGAATCGCCGGGCCCAGGCTATCGGCTGCCGGGGTTCTCATTTTGTCAACCCCAGCGGCCTTCCGGCGAAGGGCCAGTATTCTACGGCTTTGGACATGGCCCTGATTATGCGCGAAGTGGAAAAATACCCGTTTCTTGTCCAGACGCTCGCCACCCCGACTTTGATCATCAAGAGCTCGGCCGGCAGAAAAATTTATCTTCGCAATCACAACAAAATGCTTTTTCGCGGCCACCGCGAGGTTGTCGGCAAGACCGGCTGGACTTACGCCGCGCGGCATTGCTTTGTGGGGCGGGTTGGTGCCTTGAACC
>CAYGIT010000006.1:22926-31383 GCA_964349955.1 uncultured bacterium | reverse complement strand
TTCATGGTCTTGTCCCTTTCTTGGTTATTGTCACTATTTTTTGATTTTCCAATTTAATGTTGTTTCTTGTTTAAAATTATTTTTTCCTTTCTCCCAACTTCAAAATATTTATAATGTAGCCTCGGCGAGCGACGATTCACCGCAACTTTCCAAGCGATAGCCAGAGCGAATCGGCCAAAGCACGTGCGAGAATCCGGAATACACATACGTCATCGTCTGCTTAAGGAGCAACGCATCATGGCGGGATGACGCCTTCGGTCAGTTGCCGGATCCCGAACAGCAGCAGAATCATCGCTAAGGGTAGCTCGGTTTTGGTCTCCATGCTTTTGAGCATCGCCACGCCAACCGCACACAGTGAAGTGCCGGCGATAAAACTGGGCGAAGCTGAAAAACACATCTAGGCTTGAATCAGGTGTTCGCTGATCCCCCATCAACCATATTGCGCCAACATGAGCGGCTTCACTATGGGGTATAACCCTATTGTGGAGTAATGGAACACTTCCCGAAAAAATGGTCAAAATATCATTTCAAAAGATAAAAAAAGGGCACCGAGGAAATCCCCCGATGCCCTTGAAATATATTTAACTATTTGACGGCTATTATTGCCCTTGAAGCTCAGCCGCGCGCATCTGGTGCCACTTGGCGAACTCAAGCAATTCATTTCTTAAAGCCGTTGCATTTTGGACAATAGCGGTACAATGTTTGTCCATATCCAAAACGTTCTTTGGTTTTCCGGCTTTTTTGATCATCCAGAACCGATCTTCATACTCTTTCTTCATCGGTGAATGCTCAGCAATCAAAGCCTCCTGCTCGGCGGCTTTTTCCTGATATGCAGCTGCCATCTTTTGATGTTCAGCGACTGCGTCTGCCACATCATCCGCATATACGAACGGAGTGATCAACAGACCCAAAATTAATACCATAAGGCTTGCTCCGACAATACTGGCCTTCTTCATGCGTCCTCCTTATTGTGCTTAATCTAAATACTTGCGAATAAATATGTTACAGGATACTAAATTTAATTTCCTGCTTTGTCAAATGACTTTTTTGTCTGAAATCTTGGAATCCATGCTGGGACTTTCTGCATGTAAACGCCATATTCCTGCGGAAATTGTTTCAGCATATAGCCTTCCTCTTTTTTGGCCAAAAAAAGATAGCGGACAATGAGCACTGGCGCCATTAAAACGGTAATCAGTGTCGGCCATTGAATTAGAAAACCAATAATGATTGCAATAAAGCCTGCATACTGAGGATGGCGTACATATTTATAAGGGCCGTCAATGGCAGTCAATCCTCTGCCTTTATGCACAGCGTTCCATCCTTGTGCGATCAAAATTGCTCCCGCAAAAATCAAAACATTACTCAAAAGATGCAGGACAGTTCCATGATCGGATCGGATGCCAAAAATGATTCCGAGCAAATGCCCGTTTTCATGTGAAAACGGATTCGCCACCGGATAACGGCTTCCGAGCCACGCAGTCAAAAAATAAATCGTAAGCGGGAATCCGTACATCTCGACAAAAAGCGCCACGATAAAAGAGCTAAATAACCCCAGACTGCGCCACTCGACTTTCGTCGTTGGTTTGGCAAATGAAAAAAGAAACCCGATAAACAGTCCGACATTGATTATCACTAATGGCCATAATCCATACGCGTATTGTCCTGCTTGGCCTTCATGCATGACGGCCTCCTTGGTCTTGAGAATTTCCTTCGGGATGATGATGCCCGTGACCGTGTCCGCCAAATAAATGCATCAACGGGCACAAAAGAAAAAACGCGAACGGCCAATATTGCAGAACGTGCGCGCGGTGCTGCATCCATAAATAGTAACCACCGCCCAAAACAAAAACGGCAATAGCAATATTACGCAGCATCTTTGGCGGTCCTCCATTTTGACCCGAATGACATTTCATATTTTCCATTCCTGATCTCCTTTGATTTAATAAGGACAACTAACCTTCGATTTTTTTAGCCAACTCCGGCTCCCGCTTAATGATCTTTTTGATGTATTTATCCGGATGTTCCCGGAATGCCTTTTTACAAACTTTTTCCAGCGGACAGCACACGCCGTACCGCTTTCCATTAATAACCACAAAATCCTTTCCGTTCACTCGCTTTCCATCAATGGGACAAAACTTATTACCGACATCCATGATTTGAGATGAGGGAATTTCAACCGCGGCAGATGCCATAAAAGGCGAAACGCTTAGTGAAGCAATGGCCAGCATGATTCCAATAACCAGCCGTTTCCTAACGCAAAATTTTAGGACAGCAATGCTCATCATGGCTGCGCCTCCCGGATCGCTTCTTCCATCATTTCGATCAGAAGTTTTTCTACTTCCTTTGCCACTTCCTGCAGTTCACCTCGTTTAAACTCTCCTATCAAAATAGTCGGACGCATCGTCGCAAGCTTTACTTTTCCACCCTCTTCATAAACCGAAATTCTGCAGGGCAAAGCCGTAGAGAGGGAGAGATCCTGATCGAGGACATTTTTGCCTGCTGCGGATTACAAACTTCGTAAATACGGCACTCTTTATCAAAAGGGATTCCTTTTTTCACAAGCGTCTCTTTTAAATTATGAACCGCCAAAACACCGAACTTGCGTCTTTTTACGGCTTCTTCCAGATCCATGCACGTCTTGTCGATCAACTTTTTATCAGTTTCGACGATCTTAAGCATTGTTTCCTGCTTTTGTTCCTTTATTTGGGCATTCATTTTTTATAGACCTCCTTCAAGGCAGATTCGGGACTTAGATTTACCGTTTCTCCGTTTAAAGCCGCCCTGACTTTCCATCCCAGTTTTTTACGTATTATGGCAACAAGCTCTTCGGATGCCTCTGGTTCACCATGAACCACATAAGTTTGTTTCGGCGGTCTTTTGAAACCTGCCAGCCATTTTAAGATTTCCTGCTGGTCCGCATGAGCCGAAAGTCCGTCCAAAATCTCGACTTTTGCATTCACCAAAACTTCTTCGCCATGAATCTTCACTCTCTTTGTACCATCCTGCAAAGACCGGCCTCGAGTTCCAATGGCTTGGTAACCGGGGAGCAAAATCGTTGTCCGGGGATCAGGAAGCCGCAATTTAAGATGATGAAGAACGCGGCCGCCGGTGGCCATGCCGCTTGCCGAGATAATGACTACCGGACCCGTGATCTGATTGAGCGCCTTTGATTCTTCCGGGGTTCTTGCAAGATGGTATTGCTTGCAGCAAAGAGGACATTGCTTCTGGGCCATTGCCTGCAGCATGTCCATATTTAAATCGTCCTCATGGCGACAGTACATATCGGTGACATTGATTGCCATGGGGCTATCAATGTAAACAGGAATGGAGGGAATCTTTCCTTCATCCTCCAGCTGGCGAAGCATCCAAATGATTTCCTGGGTACGTCCGACCGCAAAGGCTGGGATAATCAAGGCGCCGCCTCTTTTAACGGCTTCATGAATAATCCTTGTAAAATCCTGCACGGCATTTGTGGAATGAAGCCTGTTGCCGTAGGTAGACTCCACAAGCAGGATGTCAACCTCCGGAACAAAGTCTGGATCCCTCAAAATAGGCCTGTCCCAACGTCCCAAGTCTCCGGAAAAAACAAGACGGACAATCTCTTTGCGGCCTATCTGCAGTTCCACAGTTGCGGAACCAAGGATGTGGCCTGCGCGGCGAAACAAACAGTTAATGCCGTGGGTTACTTCAAATAATTTCCCATAGGGATAATGTTTCAACTGTTTCAAAGTAGCTTCGGCATCTCCCGTCGAGTATAGAGGCAATGCTGGCTTGTGCTTTGAATAACCACGGCGATTTGCGAACGCAGCCTCTTCTTCCTGAAGATGAGCAGAATCCGGAAGCAGAACTCCCAATAAATCTTTAGTTCCTGAAGTGCAGAATATTTTCCCGCGGAACCGATTCTTCACGAGTAAAGGCAGATAACCGGAATGATCAATATGTGCATGACTTAAAACAACAGCGTTGACCTGCGCTGGGTCAAAAGGAGGCTTCGCCCAATTCCTTAACCGAAGCTCCTTGAGCCCCTGAAATAATCCTGAATCGAGCAAAACCTTTGATCCGTAGGCCTGAATTAAATATTTCGATCCGGTTACTGTTCCCGCTCCGCCGTAAAAGGATAATGTAGGATTCTCAGACATGATTTTTATACCCCGCTAAATATTTTTCAGGTTCTTTGTCGAAACGATTCGCACAGGCAGAAGAACAAAACAGAAACAGGTTCTTTTCAATACGTCTTTCCGCGACGGCGTGATCAGCAGAAATCCACATCCCGCAAACTATATCCCGCTCCATCCCAGGCTTTGGGTGTTCCGGCACTCCGCAGGCATTTTCTGAGCAGAAATGAGACGGACGCTTGTAATGGGATTTTTCATAAACGCGCAAAAGTTCATCAATAAGCGGCTCGGGCTCACTGGAGTAAACAACCTGTGCTCCAGTTTCTTTTTTGCAAGCTTCTAGGATCTGCTTCACCATATCGCTAATTCCGCCGGTTCCCGTTAGAACGCCGATCAGCTTTCCTTCATCATACGCAATCGCAAGCTCACCCAATGTTCCGCTCCGGCCGCCAATAATCACCACAATATCCGAGCTTCTAATATTCACGACCTCACGCCCCATCAGCCCGCTTCCTGTATAAATGAGGACATCATGAAATTCTGTCGGCGAATGATATTTATTCGCATGCTCGTCAAGACTCAAGGCCGGAGAAATGCCGACCACAAATCCTCCATTTTGTTTGGCACCGCAGGCTGCTGAAAATGGAAATCCCGGGCAAGCGCCTGTAATCAAAATGCATCCTCGCGCTGCAATAGCTTCTCCAAGCTGATGCGCTTTATCCAAGTGGCTCTTTTCAAATTGCCCGCTCGCCCCTCCCATGACTCCGATTTTCATGGGCATTCCCATGAGATATGGCGCTTTCTTAGACGATTGGTTATGGCTTTGTGTCAAATCTCTCACAAATAATTCTCCATTTCGTTATATGCTTTGACCTTAGTCCCAATCAGGTCGTTTTGGACTTTGACTTTTTGGAGCTTCCCTCCACAGCAACTACCACTTTCTCCACAACCGCATTCCGAACACCGGAATTCAAATATCACGGCTTCTGTCTTTTCAGAAAAGGGGCCTAGTGTAAAAGCATAGGCGTGGAGCCCGGCCATCACACCGCCCACTTGAGTCATTGCGGATTCCTGAAAACTTGCGCCGTTGTCCAGAGAATACCGCAGAGTGCCAGCACAGTTGGTGCGGAGGGTGAGACGATCATGAGTTTGAATGCTTGCGACAGGATTGGTAAATGCCCATGTCACAGAACGAGGCACAATGTGTGTATCCAAAAATGACGGGACTTTTTTGCCGGCCGCTTTATAGACCGACTTCAGATGCCCGCGGAAAAGGTCATCAAAGATGTCATCACATCCCGACTCCTGGTCTTTCCCAAACCACCAAAACCAATCGCTTCCTTCGGCGGCATAAAGAGCCTTGAAAGCTTCAGCCAGCTGATCTGGAGAAGTATTGAATGTCCTCAGATCATCGCGAACCATTTTTAAAAGATTCCAAGCTTGGTTTTCCTCGTCTTCGCCAATCCAGGTTGCGAAGTTGACTCCGGAATCCCAATCGCCGATCCAACTGCCATGAAAAAGATCGTAAACTTTGGATTGAGATTCGATCGGGTGTTTAGGCACAGATCGTGCGGGATTTCCTTCAAGGTATTCACCAAATGTCACTGTCTTTATTTCCGGATCTTTACTCAAGGCTTGATAAAGGGCATGCAGAAAAGGACGTGCGGCATTTCGATAAGAGCTCCAGGCATTTTCTCCATCCAATATGATCGTGACAATTCGGTTAGCGGAATCTGAAACAGAATTTGCCAGCCGGTTTTTGAGATCCCCAAGGAAAGCCTCGACGGCTTGGGATTGTTCTGCAAAATTTTGATATTTGAATCCAATGGCATCAGAGAGACCTTTATCCCTAAAAAAAATACTTGTCGAGCCTTGTGTCCCTTCAGCCCTGTAGGCTTGGCATAAAACGTTGGGATCCTGAACGCGATATCCCCACTTTCCAGATCGCTCTAAAACCCCTTGATCCGAAGCAATCCAACGAACGCCGGCACGCACGAAATAATCGATGATTGATTGCCCGACCGATCCTTCGGCAGGCCACATTCCCCTCGGTACTCTTCCAAACCTTGCCTTGTAAAACTCAACCGCTAAATTGACCTGAGCTTGCGCATCCTCAGGAGCTTGAAAACGTTCCGGCAAACATGTTTCAAAGTTTTGTTTTGCAAGATTCGTGTCATGGATCAATGGAAGGATGGGATGATAAAAAGGCGTCGTGGAAACTTCAATTTGGCCTCTATCCTGGAGGCTACGATGCAGAGGGATGATATTGCGCATGATGGCGAGCTGGGCCTCAATCATCTTCTGAATATCAACGGTGTCGAACCCGCTTCCCTTTTCTACCAACAACCCCAGATTGAATCGCGTACCATCATAAAGCTTAACTTCACGCTCCAAAAGTTCCGGAGCAAACCAGGACAGGTTAAACCACATCTGAAGGTCGGTAATATCTTGATTGGAAAAGAGGCCCCCTTCTTTACGCTTTTCAAAAAGTTCCCGGTACCGCGGATAAATATAAATCTGATTATGCCAATCAGCGTCAAAAAAAGTTGTTAAAATTTCCGACTTTTCCGTTTCCGATAACTGGCGCACAGATTTGAGCGTAAGCTCTAAGATCCTGTCTGTAAATCCTTGGCTGTAACCTTCTATTTGCATTAAAAGCGACGGAACTAAATTGATCGTCAGATGAACATCCGGATACTGCGCCACCAAGGCTGCCATCGAATAATAATCCCGGATCACATGAAGACGGACCCAGGGAAACCTGTAATATTTTCGTTTGGCATCTGTTTCAAGATAGAAAGGCTGATGCTGGTGCCAAAGAATAGCTAAATGAATTTTAGGTTCCATCAACAATCACCAAGACTCCTTCTTATTTTCGGGCATCAGGCCGTAAAGGTAATTGATAAGGTCGTTCATTTCAGTCTCGCTGATCATACCCTCATAAGCCGGCATATAAAGAGGCGGCCGAGGACCTGCGGCATCGAGTTTCTGGACTTCTTTAACACCCTTCAGGATTTTTTCCTTTACTTCGTCTTTTGTAAAACTGTCCGCAACAAAGGCAACGGGAGGCACCTGCTGGCCGGTCTGCGCGTTTAAATTAAACGCGCCCGACTTTCCATCCGCACCATGGCAGGCTAAGCAGCTCAACTTTTCATACAACTTGCGACTTTTCTCAAGTTTGGGATCAAGTATTGCCTGAGGCGCAAGCTGCGTCTTTTTTTCTTCCCGCCTTTTTTGGTCCACATAACCTACTGTCATCACTGAAAAAAACAGGGCCAGTCCAAGGAATCCCACCAGAATTTTTTGTGAAGTGATGCTCATTCTCTCTCCTCCTGTCAGCCGAACACAGCTTCCCAAATGAGTAAAATCAACGTAAAAAGAAACACCGAAATCCCAACCATGCGGCCAATCCCGCGTTTGGGCGCAAGTTTCTCAAACCATGCGTCAATAAACGGCCAAAAGAACATCCCAACAACAAATAAGAAACTAGTCCATAATCCCACTTGTAAAGGAACGATCTTGAGCCAACGGTAGGAAGGGAAAAAATACCATTCCGGGCGAATCTCATTCGGGCTTTGTGCCGGATTCGCCTGGGCCTCAATACCGGGCGGAAAGTAAATCACGTACGTCACAAGGCCGATTAAAAGAAGCAATCCGATAATGGTTTCCCTCAACATATGATCCGGAAAAAAATGATAAGTTTCTGTTCGCGGATCTTCCTGGAGGCGGGCAACTCCATGCATGCGGATAAAAATAATGTGGATAATCAGAAGCAGAGTGAACAAGGTAGGCAATACACCAACATGAAAATTATAGAACCGGGAAAGCGTATTGGGATTGACCTCGACGCCACCTCGGATGAGATAAAGAAGCGGCTGTCCGATTACCGGCGTTTGTCCAATCAGACTTGTTCCCACCGTCGTCGCCCAGTAAGAAAGCTGGTCATAGACCAGTGAGTAACCTGTAAATCCAAAGGCAAGAATTGTAAGAAATAAAGCAACGCCAAGCATCCAGTTAAGCTCGCGGGGTTTTCGGTAAGCCCGCGTGACAAAAACACGGATCATGTGCAGCATCACCGTGAACACCATGAGGTGGGATGCGGCGCGGTGAATGCCGCGCACAAACCAGCCGAATCGCACCTTATAGGTAATCGCCTGGATGCTTTCATAAGCATGCATGGGATAAGGCACGTAATAAAAAGTGAGCAGGATGCCGGTTGCAGCCATGATTCCAAAAAGCAGGAGCGGTGTACCGCCGAGGCAGAATAGCCATCCCTTTAAATGGACCGGCAACGCTTCCCGAAGCGGCTTTTGCAGGGTTTCAAGCCGGACAGGAATGCGCT
>CAYGIT010000006.1:13999-22916 GCA_964349955.1 uncultured bacterium | reverse complement strand
TTGAGTCTTCCAAACCGAAATGAGTCAAGTTTTAATGCGCTCGTAAAGCCACCGGGCGAGACGCTTCATAAGGCTTCCTCCCTCACAGGCATTCTTAAAAATACATCGTCGCCGCGGACGATTGTTTCAATCCGGTCCAGAGGACGCGGCGGAGGGCCTGAAATCACCTTTCCGTCAAGGGCAAAGATGCCGTGATGGCAGGGGCAATGAAAACGCTTTTTGTCATCTTCCCATTGATAGAGGCAGGCCAAATGAGTGCAGATGGCGGAAAAGGCCTGGATTTGATTCTCCTTATTGGCAATCATGACTTTACCTTGAGGAAGATTCACCGGCCTTGCGCTATTGAGAGGGATCTCAGTGCGCTTGATGGCAAAAACTTCAACCATTTTCACGGGCAGGATGATCGGATAGAGAAACTGCATAAACCGTGTTAGAAGGCTGGCGATCCCCAACAATGCCCCAATCGTCATAATCATATTCACAATAAATTCACGCCTCGACATGGATTGGGGCGGGCATGAATTCGTTTCATCCGCACTATTTTTCTGTTGAGGGTTCATTCTGGTTAAGCTCTCATTGTTTTGCGAGTTCCGGTTTCCTGACCTGCGTGTCATATTTAAGAAATTCAAAAATCTTTTTTGCGTCTTGCGGCGAAATGCCGCTTCCCGGCTTTCGCAACATACGTTTGGTATACCGCTCCCAATCAGGGATTTTGAACTCGGCGTTTACGGGCCGCGCCAGGTTGTGGCAGCTGCTACATTTTTGGGCGAAAAGATTATAGTTTTTCTGCATCTCCGGAGGATAATTCGAAACATCGATCGTTTGAGGTCCCTGGTCCCAGCGAACCCTCTTTTCTTCCGGAGTCTCTTCTTGGGCCATGACAAAAACCGATGTGCCAAGAACGAGACTCGTCAGGACAATAAACGAAAACATCTTTAACTTCCGCTTTTCCTTTTTTTTAGGTTCCACGTTTTCCTCCTCAGTTTGAAGATTGCAGATACTCCCGGATCTTTCTCTCCTCTTTGGCTGAGAGATTGGACCGGACTCGCATGTGCGTTGAGATCACTTCCCAGTTAGAATCCGATCTTTCCGTTGGCGGTCTTTCGGCATGGCACCTTATGCAATGAAACGCATAAAGCTCGCCTCCGGTTAATTTCCCCTTCCGGCTTTCGCTTACGGCAGGCGGACTGACCGATGCGCTCTGCTCAGCCATGCTTTGCGCCTGCCGGAAAAAGATTGATAAAACAAAAACTGTCAGGCAGAACAAAAATGCAAAATATTTCGTTTTCCTGTTCATGGGCCGTTTCTCCTCTCGATACGGTTAAAAACCCATTGTGAGCATGGTGATAAACGCATCATTGTCGGCGGTTGTCCCTTTGTCTTCCTGATTCTTCTCAAGGAAAACCCTCCAGATAAAAGACGGACGGATGTAATAATTGATCCCGCTTGTGAACTGATGGCGGTTGTCCGCAATCACTTCACCGCCGGAGAGCGTATCCAGATCCGCGGTGCTGTAGCGGAGCACAAACTCGCACCGGCCCAGAAAGGAACTGCCAGGAAGATTGCTGAGCAGGTATGCCAGATCGGCCAGCTTATAGGCCCCTTGCAGCGACCAGCCGTCTTTCTGAAGCGTTTGACTCATGATTTGCTGATCCGTAAATATCCATTCGCCTCTTAATTCGGCAATGTCTTTCCAGAAGAAAGCTCCATCAAATCCGAAACTGGTAATGCTATGGCTGTCGTCACGCGGAGTATAAGCCCCGCGATAAAGCGAAACACCACCTTCAACCCAGGGCGGTGCTATCACGCCGATCCTTCCACCAATGGCTTTGTTGTTATTGTCGTCTGTAACCGAAGCGCCCCGCAAATCGCGCAGACTTGCGCCTTCGGTGCCTTCCAACCCGTTCACGGCATAAACTGAATATTCGGTAGTGATCTGTTCCGGGATAAAATCAATAAAATCGCCCACAGGGATATTCCCGCGCATCTGAATCCCCGTATCCGACCAGTCCGCAGGGATCACCTCCCTCATGGGAAGCGGCCGATTGGGGGCCTTGTTGATCCAGTTCGCATGCAGGCGTTCATTGAATACCCCGAACGGAACCAGAAACTTGCCCGCCACAAGCGTCATGTAGTCATTCATGAGCCAGTCAATCTGTGCATATTCAAGGCCGATCTCGCTTCCTCCGGTCTCATATTCCACTTCAGATTCCATCAGAATGTTATCCGAAAGCTTGGCCAGGAGAATGGGATTGAAATGACCGTTCTCGAATGTCGATGAGGTATCCTCCTGATTCGTATAGGACACATCGATATTTCCGCTTACAAGAATTTTCATATCTTCCGGCACAGGTTTAGGCAGCCTTGTCGTTCCCGGCCAGGTTTCATATTTCGCTTTGATCTGCTTGACCTCTTTTTGGTCAGATTCCCGGACTCCTTTCAAATCCCGGACTTCACTTCGCAAAGACTCGATCTGCGCCTGCTGAGCCGTCACAAGGGCCTCGAGTTTTTCAATGCGGGCTTCCGGCGCGAGCGCAAAGGCCCACTGGGGGTGGGTAATGAACAAAAAAACAACCAAACTTGCTATACCTTTTCTTCTCATAGTTTCCTCCACGAGTTAGATCCTTGGATTAAAATTCGTCCGCTGAATTGCGGTGAAATCCGGCGATCTGAAGCAAGGCTGCTTTTTCATTCTGAGCTGCTTCAATAACCGTGTCACAATGCTCCTCGATTTTCTGAAGCTTTTCCAAAGGGGTAAGTTCAGGATTTACAAAAAATCTTTCTTTGTAGTCTTTTTTCAACTGCTTATGGTCTTCAATCAGCGCATCGATTTCTTTAGCCTTATCTTCATAAGAACCAACCGAAACGAGATGCGTCGTTTTATTCTCTGCATAGAGTTCTCGCGCAAACGTGCAGGCTATGATCACTAATGCCAGATGAAGTGCTAACGAAATACTACGCATGGCAAAAATCCCGGTAATCAACGTTTGGAAAGATATTGTTCTTGTGTTCAAGTTCATGCAGCCAGCCCTCCTCAATCCGGTTTTGAGTCAGATCCTCATAAAGTTTTGTAAAATTCAAAAGATGCTCACGGGTTCTCTTGACCGCATAAGGCACCATCGTGCCAGTGTGCATGATAAAGGCCCAATCGCTTGATTGTGCGAGGAAGAGTTCACGCGCTGCCTGATTGAGCGCCCGTTGAACCATTCCATTTTGGCCGCGAAATCGGTCCGCGAGTTCTTCCATTCGAAGAGACGCCCTGTGCAGGTGAGGATAAATCCAGTCATTGACTCCCGAAAGCCAGGTTTCAGCATAGCCTTTCCATCCCCAGCTTGACATGGAAGGAGTGGATATCTGGTTCACCGGATATTCCTTGAGATAATCCGAAGGCGTCACAAGCCGGATCGTCTTCTGGTCAAAGGCAATTTTGCGGATCAGAAAGTTGAGAAACTCCGGGCCCTCATACCACCAATGTCCGAAAAGTTCCGCATCATAAGGCGCGACCATGATCGGCTTGCGCCCCATAAAATCAAAAAGATATTCGGCCTGTTTCTCCCGGTTGAACATAAAATTACCGGCGTTTTCTGCTGTTTTTTCAATCGCTCTTGAGCGAACATAAGGCTGTTTGTCATTCGTTTGACCCGTAATCCGGTAATATTTAATTCCCGTATTCACACGCAAACCATCCGGAGTGATGTAAGGCCGGATATAATCAAAATTGAGATCAAATCCAATATCGCGGTAAAATTCCCGGTAATCATAGTCTCCCGGATATCCTTCTACCGCGGACCAAACTTGCTTGGAGGATTCAACATCCCGCCCAAACGCGGCCACACCAGTTGGGCAATAGATGGGAGCAAAAACTCCATATTTAGGCCTTGGGGATGCGTGAAGGATGCCGTGGGTGTCTGTAAAAAAATATCGAATGCCAGCTTCCTTTAATATGACATCTGCGCCAGGAAAGAAACCGCATTCCGGAAGCCATATGCCCAGAGGTTTCCGGCCGAAGACTTGTTCATATTGTTTTACGGCGGTGAGAACTTGAGCGCGAACTGCAGAATGTGTTCGTTGCAAAGGCAGAAATCCATGGGTCGCACCACAAGTGATAACCTCAAGAGATCCCCGATCTTGAAATCCCTTGAAGGCGTGAACCAGATTTTTTTGATAGCGATCAAATGTCTTCTTCGCTTCGGTAAACTGCCAATAGTAAAAGAGAGCCGTGTCATGAAATACCGGTTGAAATCTCGTCCGCTCAATTTCCTTACTGGCAAGCTCAATCAGTTTCTCTAGATGTTTCGAGTAACGGCTCTGCAAAAGCTCATCCTGAAGCATGGAGATGAGCGTTGGCGTCAATGTCATGGTGATGCGAAATGGAACCTTGTCCTGCTCGAGCTTTTCAAAAATATGAATCAATGGAATATAGGTTTCTGTGATCGCCTCATAAAGCCAGTCTTCTTCAAGGAAATATTCATGTTCCGGGTGCCGCACAAAAGGCAAGTGCGCATGGAGCACAAGGGCAAGCAATCCTTTTTCCATAATTATTTCCTCACCGGACTTGCTCCGGCTCCTGAACCTGATGAAACAGACTTCACCAATCGCTCTTCCATTAATTTTCTCAGTTCTTGAGAACTCTTGCCCACTTCAAATCCCCCGGAAAGCGCATACATTTTCTCAAAATCAATGCCCATCCACTGCTCATCGATAATTTCCGACATCCAGGCCCTCGGCGTGGTCACTTCGTTGGATCTTGCCAATGGAAGAAACCTGCCGTCATTGTGCAGAAGGCCTATTTCAACCACATAAGAACGATTAGGCTGTCCCTCGATGTACCAAGTTCTAGCAAGACCGCTGAGATCGATATCGAAAAAGACGGGCCGGTTACTTTTATCGGTTATGTCATAAACGCGAAGAATCGATTTGACCGTGTTCCAATCGCCCCCAAGTTGATTCAAAGCAACTTCCTGGTGGCCTTTTTGAATTTCCCAATAAGCATAAATCCAATAAGGATCCCGGATCATGAGATAAATCTCATTCAGACCATAATTTTGGGGTAAATCAGGCTGTAATTGCTGTTTATTCGGGCAGATGATTTCCGCAATCGGCTGTTTTTCAAACTCGACCTGATCGCATTCCGCCGGCGGCAATGTTTTAAACCGAGGCATACGAGGATTTGTTTTGCGGGAACTAACTTTGGGTGAAGACCTTTTATTTTGCACTTTCCTCTTTTTTTTCCTGAACGCAGCCATTTTTCCTCTTCGCTTTTAGTTGGACTTTTTTCGCAATTCATCCGCCTGTTGGCGGTGCCAGTCGGCAAAACGGCGAAATTCGGACTTTAACTTTTCAGCCGATTTAATGACTGCTTTGCAATGCTCTTCCATTGCCTCAATCCGGCCTGTCGGGTGTATTTTCTCATCGGTACTGTGGGTAGCGCGGTAATCCGTCATCTTCTGGACCTGATCAGCAATGAGCCGGTCCTGCTCAGTTGCCTTCTCTTCATAGATAAGCGCCTGTTCGAGATGATCAGCGATCACAAGCGAAAGATCGTTACCTGCGTAGACAAGAGGAACCTGCGAGAGGCCGGCAATGATCAGCAGAACTGATAATGCACTCTTTAAGATTCTCATTCTTTTCTCCATTCAACCTTCGTTTAAGGGAAAAGGACGCCGATTTCGGTATGATTCTGATGGACGATTTTAATGAGCTCCTCAGCCAGCCGTTCGTGCATCCTCTCTTCCTGGACCAATTGTTGCAGCAAAGGTACAATCAAATCTTCCTTGCCGGAATTTATGAGACACTGATCAAGAATCCCCTGGTAAGTCCATGCCGCCTCTTCTTCATTTTTTTTGATCGTTTCGAAACGAAGCATCCATAAGGTCTTCAAATATTCAATTCTCATGGAGCCTCCTGCCAAATTCCCCGACGATTTTCTCGATAATTCCTTTGTGCCTCCGGCTATCCTCAGAAAGTTTTTTTAAAATCTTCAAAATCCGTTCACGATCCTCATCTTTAAAAAAGCGGAGTTCATCTTCGTTCTGACAAAAAGTCGAGAATAAGCAGATACCGATATCCTCTTCCTCCATTTCACGAAGAAGCTTTTCCATAATCTCTTTCATTTCTTCTTTATGCATAGAAATCATAAAAGTTAATGTGCTGCAAGCCGGCAAATGTTATTAAACAGATACTTTCTGCATCTTCTTCAAGTTCTTCAAACGATTCATCAAAGCCTGCTGTTCATCAAGAAGCTCTTTGGGAAAACGGTCTCCGAATTTCGAGAAAAACTCCGTCTGCTTCCTGGCGGCATCAAGCCACCCTTCCCTATCCAAGGCAAACAAATGCGCTAACTGATCTCGGCCGATTGACAATCCTTCGATGTCAAAAGAATCAGGATCAGGAAGGTATCCGATGGGGGTCTGAACAGCATCTGCGTTATCACGGCAGCGGTTTATAATCCATTGAATCACACGCATATTTTCTCCAAACCCCGGCCAGATGATTTTTCCATCATCATCCTTCTGAAACCAATTCACCCGGTAAATTTTTAGAGGCGAGGATAATTGTTCCCCGATTTCAATCCAGTGACGGAAATAATCCGCCATGTTGTATCCGCAGAACGGCAGCATCGCCATGGGATCGCGCCGGACAACTCCGGTAGCACCGGTTGTCGCAGCTGTTGTTTCGGAATTGAGTGTAGCCCCAAGATAAACACCATGTGCCCAGCTGAAAGATTCATAAACCAGAGGTACGAGTTTTGATCTGCGACATCCAAATAAAATCGCAGAAATGGGAACACCTTCCGGATTTTCCCATTCCTTTGAATAAACCGGACACTGTTTGATTGGAGCCGTGAATCTTGAATTGGGCTGAGCCGCTTTCTGGCCGCTTTTTGGATCCCACGGTTTTCCCTGCCAATCCACAAAACCATTTGTATCCGCAGGCAGGTCAAGCCCTTCCCACCAGACCGTCTTGTCAGGCAACATAGCAACGTTGGTGAAAATCGTATTTTTCGAAATAGTCTTCATCATATTGGGATTTGTCTTCCAGTTTGTGCCTGGCGCAACCCCGAAGAAACCTGCTTCGGGATTGATTGCATAAAGCCTTCCGTCTTTGCCCGGCCGGATCCATGCGATGTCATCTCCCACGCACCATATCTTGTAACCGCTGAACTTGCCTTTGGCTTCAATCATCGCAAGATTTGTTTTGCCGCAGGAAGATGGTAATGCAGCTGCGATGTAAGTGATATTTCCTTCGGGATCTTCGACACCCATAATCATCATGTGTTCTGCGAGCCAGCCTTCGGTTTTTCCGAGCCAACTCCCAATTCTCAGGGCTGCGCATTTTTTGCTGAGCAACGCATTACCGCCGTACCCAGAATTGATACTGTAGATGGATTGGTCCTGCGGAAAATGGCAGATGTAACGGTTCTGTGCATCAAGCTGGCCAATGGAATGAAGTCCTCGGATGAAGTTTTCAGAATTGCCGAGATGTTCGAGAGCCGCATCCCCCATTCTTGTCATGATCCGCATATTGACAGCGACATAAACACTGTCCGTAAGTTCAAAACCAACTTTTGAAAAAGGAGAATCTTTGGGCCCAAGCAGATAAGGGATGACGTACATGGTTCTTCCCCGCATCACTCCATCAAATAATTTCCGAAGTTTTGCGAGGGCTTCATCCGGCGCCATCCAATTGTTGTTCGGTCCGGCATCGTCTTTCTCAGGAGTACAGATAAAAGTGGATTGCTCGGTTCTCGCAACATCAAGAGCGTGCGAGCGGTGCAAATAGCAACCGGGATGCTTTTCAGAATTAAGCGGGATCAACTGACCGTTTTCAACGCTTGTCGCAAGAAGCCCTGCATATTCCTTGTCCGATCCATCTAGCCAAACAACTCTATCGGGTTTGGTAAGAGATGCCATTTCATTAACCCATTCCGTCACTTTTTTATTTTGAATACCCATGTTATTCCTTCCAAAATATTTAAGATTTTTTCTCAAGCGCCATAGTCCCGTAAAAAAGGCCAGTCTCGAGAATGATTAAAACTGCACTGATCAAAATAGAAAAAAGGCCCAAGAGAAATGCAGAAATGACCAGATGATGTACTCCGAATGCGCCATAAACATTCAGAAATATCAAAATAGACGTGCCGGTAAAGCAAATGATCGCGGCATAGGCCAAGATGATCGCATTTTTTACATGACTGGCACGTTTCATAAGGTTGCCCAGTTGCATCTCAAGATTTCCCAACCGGATCTCCTCGCCTTTTTCTTTCCCGGTCTTCTGCAAAAGCGTGCGCTTCTCCTGATTAAGGGCACGAAAACGATTCGCGAGATTTGATAATTTAGTTTGAAATCCTAATAATAAAAGAGCCGAATTTGAAACCATCACGGCCGGAGCGAGAACATATTGAATATCCTGAACAATTTCCGCAGCTTGACCCATAGAACCGCCTTTATCTTTTCTGCATCTACGCAAAATACGCTTTCAAGACATACTGTTGCACCATGCGCTGAGTATTAAAAAAAGAACCGTTGAGAGCAATTGCATGAAACATGACGTTAATAAACGCCCTTCGGTTTCTATAAAAAAATGGAAGGATGTCCCATTCCAGTTTGTCGTACAAAGATTGCGCTTCTTGGGGGCGGCTGGCTTTTTCCGTCTGTCTTCCGTTCTGGCCAATGGCCCAGCCGGTGACTCCCTCGATGCAGCCCTCGATCCACCATCCATCCAGAACACTAAAAGACGGGACGCCGTTTAGCGCTGCTTTCATGCCGCTTGTGCCGGACGCCTCCATGGGAGGTTCCGGGGTATTGAGCCAGAGATCCACCCCTGCCGTGATCAATTTGCCAAGTTCCATGTCATAATTTTCAAGATACGCAATGCGGATATCATTACTCAGCGCTTTCTTGATTTGAAAAATACG
>CAYGIT010000006.1:0-13899 GCA_964349955.1 uncultured bacterium | reverse complement strand
CAAGATACGCAATGCGGATATCATTACTCAGCGCTTTCTTGATTTGAAAAATACGCTTGATGAGCTCCTTGCCTTCTTGATCTTTCGGATGCGCTTTGCCTGATCAAAATAGAAAAAAGGCCCAAGAGAAATGCAGAAATGACCAGATGATGTACTCCGAATGCGCCATAAACATTCAGAAATATCAAAATAGACGTGCCGGTAAAGCAAATGATCGCGGCATAGGCCAAGATGATCGCATTTTTTACATGACTGGCACGTTTCATAAGGTTGCCCAGTTGCATCTCAAGATTTCCCAACCGGATCTCCTCGCCTTTTTCTTTCCCGGTCTTCTGCAAAAGCGTGCGCTTCTCCTGATTAAGGGCACGAAAACGATTCGCGAGATTTGATAATTTAGTTTGAAATCCTAATAATAAAAGAGCCGAATTTGAAACCATCACGGCCGGAGCGAGAACATATTGAATATCCTGAACAATTTCCGCAGCTTGACCCATAGAACCGCCTTTATCTTTTCTGCATCTACGCAAAATACGCTTTCAAGACATACTGTTGCACCATGCGCTGAGTATTAAAAAAAGAACCGTTGAGAGCAATTGCATGAAACATGACGTTAATAAACGCCCTTCGGTTTCTATAAAAAAATGGAAGGATGTCCCATTCCAGTTTGTCGTACAAAGATTGCGCTTCTTGGGGGCGGCTGGCTTTTTCCGTCTGTCTTCCGTTCTGGCCAATGGCCCAGCCGGTGACTCCCTCGATGCAGCCCTCGATCCACCATCCATCCAGAACACTAAAAGACGGGACGCCGTTTAGCGCTGCTTTCATGCCGCTTGTGCCGGACGCCTCCATGGGAGGTTCCGGGGTATTGAGCCAGAGATCCACCCCTGCCGTGATCAATTTGCCAAGTTCCATGTCATAATTTTCAAGATACGCAATGCGGATATCATTACTCAGCGCTTTCTTGATTTGAAAAATACGTTTGATGAGCTCCTTACCCTCTTGGTCCTGAGGATGAGCTTTGCCGGCATAGACAATTTGCAATGGCCCAACCTTGGATGAAACTCTTTTGAGCCTTTCAAGATCGTCAAAAAGAAGGTCCCCTCTTTTGTAGACTGCGGCCCGCCTTGCAAACCCGAGCGTAAAAACATTGGGATCCATACCCGCTTGAGTGGTTTGATTGACATATTCGATCAGGCTGGCCTTGGCCTGGCTGTGGGCATCCCAAACCTCTTCTTTGGGAATATTCAATGCATACCGGAGACTGAAATTATCTTCACGCCAGCCCGGGATGTATTTGTCAAACAACGCCTGAAAAGGCTTTGAGGTCCAGGTCGAGGCATGAACCCCATTGGTAATAGAGTCAATTTTGTAACGGGTAAACATGTGCTGAGAAACTTCCCCATGTTTTTTCGCAACACCATTAACGTAATGGCTCAGATTAAGCGCAAGATAAGTCATATTGAGTACGCCTTCGCAGCAAAAAATCTCTTTTTTGTCAAAAGCCGGATGCGGCCCAAAGACACGGTGAACCATATCCAAAGGAAACTGATCGTGTCCCGCCGGAACAGGTGTGTGGGTCGTAAAAACACATTTTTTCCTTACCGCTTCAATTTCATCCGTACCGATTTCTGTTTTGTTTGCCTTCTTCAATTCTTCATTCAAGACTTCAAGGGTAAGAAAGCTTGCATGGCCTTCATTCATATGAAAACGCTGGATATCGTTAAAACCGAGCGCACGTAACATGCGCACTCCGCCTATTCCAAGAATCACTTCCTGGCAGATCCGGTAGTGCGTATCACCGCCATAAAGATAATGAGTGAGCGTCCGGTCCCATTCGGAATTCTCCGGCAGATCAGAATCCAAAAGGTAAATGGGGATTTTGAAATCGTCGATTCCCGTGACTTCATATTTCCAGGCCCGTAATTGAACCCGGCGGTCTTCGATCATAACAGTGACTCTCTCTTTCATTTCTTCTAGAAAATTTTTGGCGACCCATTCCGCGGGCTCTTCGGTCTGCCAGCCATCAGGACCCAATTTCTGATTGAAGTAACCCTTGTGATGAACCAGAGAAACCGCGGCGGCCGGTAATTTAAGATCCGCAAATGACCTTATCGTGTCTCCCGCCAAGACTCCGAGACCACCGCTGTAAGTTGGAATTTTTGCCTCAAGCGCCACTTCCATTGAAAAATAGGCAACCGATCTTTCCTGGGGTCTTATTTCAATCTTTTCCTTCATCGAGATCCGATACCCTTTCCGGCCGGATTCAAAAATTGCCCCGGATTTTTCTCAAATTTGTCGAGACACGCAAGTGAACAAAAACTATAAACCTGGCCTTCATACTTGGATGAAAAAGAAACCACACTTGGGTCTACTTCCATTCCGCAGACCACGTCCTGCGCCAAGGAAATTTGCTTAGGCTGCGGCCGAGGTTTTGATACTTCAAGCTGCTCAATCCCGATTCTGGACAGAATCTTTTCAACATCCCCGCGTTGACAGAGCTGAGTCCCTTCATGCATCACCGCCGCAGTTCCCGCCGCCATGCCCAGCCGTATTGCTTCCTTGATCGAAAGGCCTTTAGACAGCCCGACAATACAACCGGCCAGAAAAGAATCCCCGGCACCGACTTTGCTTTTAACGTCTACTTGCGGAGTCGTTGCTTTAAATGCTTGGTCCCCTGCTACAATCAGCGCTCCTTTTTTCCCAAGCGTGATTGCGACAATCTTGACTCCTTGCCCTAAGATTTCCTGCGCCGCTTCAATCAAAGAGGCCTCATCGGGCAGATCACGTCCGACGAGTCTTGAAAATTCGTATTCGTTGGGCTTAATGAAAAAGGGCTTCGCTTTAATACCTGCCAAGAGAGCTTCATTGTCTGTATCAAGAAAGCATCTGCCACCCCGATCATGAATGATTTGTATCAATCGCGCATAAAAATCCTGCGGCATATCCGAAGGAAGACTGCCTCCTATCGCCCACCATTCCGGAAAGGGCTCAACGGCTGTGATTTTGGAAGCGAGTTGTTCAATATCATTCAAAGTGACGCGAGGACCGGGCGCACTGATCCTGGTTTGCGTCCTGTCGGAGCGGTCCGTCACAATGACGTTCATTCTTGTTTCACCAAGAACTTCAACAGCTTCAAAACGTACCCCTCGATCACTCATAAGGCTTTTCAACATATAGCCAGCGCAGCCGCCGGCCAGCCCGAAAGCCAATGTCTCTCCTCCAAGCTCTTTCACAGCACGGGAAACGTTGATTCCTTTTCCTCCCGGATCACGGCGGATCTCCAGAGCTTTAAGGGCATCATCCTTCACAAGTTTTTCAATCACAATATGTTGATCAATCGAAGGATTGACAGTCACGGTACCGATCATAAATAAACTCTCCGGCTCTTTTTCATCTCATCGAAGATTTGAATAAAGGACAAATGCCGCTCCAGTGCAACAAGGGGCAACCAAAGACTGCAAAAAATAGCGCCACAAATAAAAGCGATACAACCGTCCAAAAGAGAACCCGGCGATGTTTCTTCCGGACATTAGTAAGAACATTTCTAAAAATCGCCTGTTCCGCCAAATGACGTTCTTTGCTTGCGGTCTCTATATCCGTCTCTTCATTCCCATGATTCTGATGCGTCATGACCAAGTCTCCCTTTTCCGGAATAACTCCGAATATGCCTATCAAATCGCTGTTTTTTCGTGAATCTTCTTTCCTAACACAGAAAAATCTCCGGCAATTCCTTTCACAACCCGGAAAAAATCTTGTGTATAGACCTGAATGCATTCCTCATGATTTCCGGCGTTAAAATAAATCTTTTCGTTTTCCTTCATGCTCTCATCCACATAGCAAGGAATGCCGTAAATCTTGCCAAAAGGCGGCATGGCACCAGTCTCGCAATCAGGGAACAAGTCCTTGAATTCCTTCTCCGCTTCGATGTGAAGGTCGTTTGTTCCCAATGCGGAGCCCAATTTGAAAAGGTCAATCGTCCGATCTGAAGGAACAACGACCATCACATCTTTTCCATTCGCTTTTACCATTACCGCTTTTGCTAACTCCTTACCGGAAATATGACCTGTTTGGGCTGTCTCCGGAGACGTAAAAGTCTGCGGATGGACCAAAATCTGGTAATACACTTTGTGCCTCTTAAGAAACTTAGCGAGCTTTCTTGGAATTTCCATTTTCACCACCCCTTTTATTGAGCTAAACGTCCTTCTGATTCCGAAGACTGCATGCGGTGCCATTTGGCAAAATCAAGCAGGTCATTCTGCAGCCTATGGGCATCCTGGATAATGGCATCGCAATGATTCTCGATTTCCCCATATTTCTTCACGGCCAATCTATCGCCTTGGTGCAAACCGGGCGCATACATGAAACGAGAATCTTTTTTTATTTTTTCATGCTCGGCAATCATCTCTGCTTGATCTGCTGCCTTTTCTTCATATGATTTTGTCCAGCCCGAATGATTACTGACGCCCAAACTCATTTCTGAAACTCGAGGGTCTCGCGGCGCAGGCTCTTCCGGCTGGCCTGCTTTCTTCCGGTGCCACGCGGCCATTTCAAGAACATTCTTTTTCGCAGTTTGAACTCCACGAATGACTTCGTCGCAATGCCGGTTCATCCATTCAACCTCTGATGGATCGGGCACCAGCGAAGGATCCAAGGTCCAACTTTTGGGATAATCTTTCTTCATTTGTTCATGTTCTTGAATCACACGCTCAAACGAAGCTGCCTGATCTTCGTTCGACTTGGCAGCTTCCAGATGTTTTGCCACCACAGGCGAAAGTTCTTCAGCATAAAGAGCATTCACTGCAATTGATCCCATCATCATTAAACTCAGAATGAAGATACGCATCGTTTCTTCTCCGTTAGGTTCTTCGAGTAAAAAGCCAGTTGATCAAACTTCCCATCATCCAAACACCAAAAGCCACGACTAAAATCACTCCCCATTCCGCACCACCCAAACTCACAGTTCCAAACACCTTCTGAAAAGGCGGCGTATAAACTACAAGAAGCTGAAGCCCAAACGAACTTGCCAAGGCGGCCACAAGCCAGGGATTCGAGAAAAGGCCGATATGATACTGGGAACGGACCATCTGGACCCTTACGAGCTCAAGCGTTACCAGTGTCGTGAAAGCCATGGTCTGAGCGAGTTCCGCACTTTGGCGTAGACCATAATGGCAAGCGATCAGAGTTCCGGCGGCAACCGTGATGCTGATCAAAACAAGTTGAATGCTGAATCGTAAAGAAAGAATAGATTCGGATGGAGAGCGAGGCTTACGGTTCATAGCGTGCGGATCAACCGGATCCATTCCAAGCGCAATCGCGGGGAAACCATCGGTTGCAAGATTGAGCCAAAGAAGTTGGACTGCGGAAAGAGAGACAAAGGCACTGCCTGTTTTATCTTTGAATCCCAAGAGCATCCCGATAAAAATAACGAGAAGCTCGGCAATGTTTGATGAAAGAAGGTAGCTTACAAATTTAATAATGTTGTCATAAATGCCTCTGCCCTCTTCGACTGCGTTTACGATAGACGCGAAATTGTCATCCGTGATGACCATGTCAGATGCTTCCTTGGTGACATCGGTTCCTGTGATGCCCATCGCAATACCGATATCCGCGGCCTTAATCGCCGGCGCATCATTCACTCCATCGCCGGTCATGGCCACGATCTCGCCAAGAGACTTCCACGCCTTAACAATCCTCAGTTTGTGCTCCGCGGATACTCGCGCATAAACAGGAACTTTACGCACAATATTTTTTAGCTCCTCATCGCTTATGTTTTCGATTTCAGAGCCGTTCAGACAGATCGAATCCGGCTCAACAAGTCCTAGTTCTTTAGCGACAGCCATTGCAGTTTGTTTGTGATCTCCCGTGATCATCACCGTTTTGATACCGGCTTTTTTACAAGTGGCAATCGCCTTCTTTGCCTCAGACCGGGGCGGATCAATCATCGCAATGAGCCCCACAAAGGTAAGTTTCTCTTCCAGCCCGGCATGAATAACTTCTCCAACAGTGACATCCCGATAAGCTAGAGCCAGGACTCTGAGAGCCTGGCTTGCGAGCTGTTCATTAGCCTTTGTGACAAGCGCTTTTAATTCTTCGCCCACGCAGCAACAACCCAAGATTATGTCAGGCGCGCCTTTCACAAACAGCCTTGCACCATTACTTGTGCCTCTCAACATACTCATTCGCTTTCGCTGAGAATCAAAAGGGATCTCGCCAAGAAGCGGATATTCTGATTCCAGAGCATGTTTTTTTAATCCTGCCTTGCCTGCGGCCGTGAGAATCGCACCTTCGGTAGGATCACCGGCAACTTGCCATGGTCCCTTTGAATCGTCTAATTCCGCGCTGTTGCATAAAACCCCGATTTGAAGCGCAAGCATCAAATCAGAATCATTTTTCGGATCAAACTTTTGGTCTTTTCTTTCAAATTCACCGGCAGGAGCGTAACCAACTCCCGTCACATGAATCTCCCCGGAAGGCAGCCAGAGGCGCGTGACCGTCATCTCATTTTGTGTAAGTGTTCCCGTTTTATCCGTGCAAATCACCGATGCACAGCCCAAGGTTTCAACCGAAGGCAGACGGCGGATCAGTGCGTTCCGCTTTGCCATTTTCCGGACCCCAAGTGCCAAGGCCACAGTGACGACCGCGGGAAGTCCTTCAGGGATCGCAGCCACGGCAAGGCTTAATGAAGTGAGAATCATTTCAATAATAGGCTTCCCGCGGAATAACCCCATAACGAATACAAGCCCTACGATTCCAAAACAGATCATAACAAGGCGGTGGCCCAATTGTTCGAGGCGGACCTGCAACGGTGTTTTTTCTTCCGTCCCCTGGTTAAGCATATTTGCGATTTTCCCAAGCTCGGTCGCAAAGCCAATGTCAGTAACCACCATATGTCCTTTGCCGCTTGTAATGACGGTCCCCATAAACACCATGTTTTTGCGGTCGCCTAAAGACAATTCGCCTTCAAGCAACTTCGTGACTTTCCCGACCGGAACGGATTCCCCGGTAAGTGCCGCCTCCTGTGCGGACAACTGGGTAGAATCGACGACTCTTCCGTCCGCAGGAATCCGGTCACCGGCTTCCAAGAGAATGAGATCACCCGGAACAATAAGGGAAGACGAAATCGTTTGAATTTTCCCGTCGCGGATCACTTTTGAGCTTGGACTTGAAAGTTTGCGTAAGGCTGAAAGAGACCGTTCGGCCTGGTATTCTTGAATGAAGCCGAGTACCGCATTAAGAATAATGATAAAGAGAATGGCGGAGGCATCAATCCATTCCCTGAGAATTCCAGAAATGAGCGCCGCTCCGATTAAAACCCAAACAATAAAGCTTGAGAACTGACTGAGGAAAAGTTTAAGAGGCGAAACACCTTTTTGTTCGGGCAATTGATTCGGCCCGAATTTTTCCAAGCGGATTTTAGCTTCGTCTTGATTTAGACCTTTATGGATATCGGTCTGAAGATGGCGACAGGCCTCCTCTGCGGAAAAATTCCAAACGGAAACTTTGCGATTTACTGGGGATAAGACAGTTGAATTTGTCATGGCTTCACAATTTCCGCCTTTGCAGCTTTTTTGAAACCAAAATCCCCTCTCCAGATGGTGTAAATGGCGGGAAGAACCAGCAGCGTTAAAATCAAAGCTGAAGTGAGTCCGCCAATCAGAGGAGCCGCGATGCGCTGCATCACGTCCGCGCCCGTTCCGCGGCTCCACATCACCGGCATGAGTCCAAAAATATTGGCGACTGCGGTCATCATGAGCGGACGAAGGCGTTTGGAAGCGCCTTCCGAAACCGCAGACATCAGATCCTGAATCGAGTTCATTCTTCCCTCGCTCGTCCATCTTTCATACGCTTCGTCCAAGTAGACCATCATGATGGAGCCTGTCTCTGCGGCCACTCCGGCAAGCGCAATGAGTCCGACCCATACGGCAATCGACATGTTGTATTTAAGGAGAATCAGATACCAGATTCCTCCCACCAGAGCGAAAGGAACGGAAAGCATAATGATCAAGGTTTTCGTAACAGACTTAAAGGTAAAGAAATACAGAATAAAAATAATTCCAAGGGTAAGAGGGATAAAGATTTTCAGGCGCTTTTTCACCCGTTCCATGAATTCGTATTGCCCGCTCCAGGCAAGCGTATAGCCAGGCTCCAGCTTGACTTTTTCACGCACGATTTTTTTGGCTTCCGTCACATAACTTCCGACATCCCTTCCTGCCATATCCACATACACATACCCGGAAAGGAGTCCATTTTCATCCCGGATCATGGAGGGGCCTGACCGCACTTCGATACTCGCGATCTGGGCGAGTGGGATATGCGCTCCCGTAGGCGTGGGAACAAGGACCCTCTTCAATTTTTCCAGTTCATCCCGCAGCTCACGGGCGTAGCGCACATTGATGGGATATCGTTCACGACCTTCCACGGTGGTCGTAATGTTCTCGCCTCCGATCGCGGACATAATCACCATCTGCGCTTCCGCAACTGAAAGCCCGTAGCGTTTAAGCTCTTTTCGTTTCAAATCAAAATCCACAAAATATCCGCCCGCAATCCGTTCCGCGTAGATACTCCGAGTCCCTTTGATATCCTTCAGAATCATTTCAAGGTGAGTCCCGATTTCCTCAATTTTGTTGATATTGCTTCCATAAATCTTGATTCCGATCGGAGTTCTCACCCCTGTGGTGAGCATATCGGTACGCGCCTTAATGGGCATGGTCCAGGCATTCGTAACTCCCGCAAATTGGAGTTTTTTATCCATCTCCGCGACCAGATCATCATAGGAAATCCGGTCCGGCCAAAGCGTGCGGAAAGGTCCCTTAATAATAGAAGGGAACCCAGAATACCAGCGCTTGACTTCCCGCCATTGATCCTCAGGCTTTAATACGATGGTTGTCTCCATCATCGCAAAAGGAGCAGGATCCGTGGAGGTATCCGCTCGGCCCGCCTTTCCAAATACCCGCTCCACTTCAGGAAAAGTTTTTAACACCTTATCCTGCATTTGGATGAGCTTGGCGGCCTCGGTGACGGACAAACCGGGAAGCGTAGTGGGCATGTAAAGAATCGTTCCTTCTTTTAAAGGAGGCATAAACTCGGAGCCCATTTTGAGATAAGCCGGGACCGTTAACAGGATGGCCACGAGAGCCGCAAGAACAACTTTTTTTCTATGCTTCACTGCGCCGTTGAGCATGGGAGTGTAACGGGCGACAAGAAATCGCGTAACCGGATGCTTTTCCTCGGAAAGAATTTTCCCTTTGAGAAAAATCATACAGAGGGCGGGAGTCAGAGTGATCGCCAAAAGCGCGGCGAAGAATATCGAGTAATTTTTTGTGAAGGCAAGCGGTTTAAAGAGCCGGCCTTCCTGAGATTCAAGCGTAAAGACAGGCATGAATGCAATAGCCATCACCACAAGCGATGAAAAAATAGCCGGGCCTACTTCTTTGATGGAATCGATAATGGTCTGTTCGCGCGTCCCTTTACGCAGTCCTCGCGACCATTCATCGAGGCGTTTGTGAGCGTTTTCCACAATCACAATGGAGGCGTCCACCATATCGCCGATGGCAATCACAATACCTCCCAAGGACATAACATTCGAGGTCAGTTTCATGCCCAGCATCGGAATAAAGGCGATGAGCGTGGCAAGAGGAAGGGTAATGATCGGAATCATAGCTGAAGGCACGTGCATTAAGAAAAAACCGATCATGACACAGACAATGATGAGCTCTTCAATCAGGGTTTCCTTTACCGTACCGACCGCATTCTTGATCAGTTCCGAGCGGTCATACGTCACAACAATCTTCATCCCTTCAGGCAACGTCGGCTCGATTTCTTTTATCTTTTCCTTCACGCGATCAATCACAGCCAATGCGTTTTCTTTGTAGCGCATGATCACGATGCCGCCCACAACGTCTCCGCGCCCGTCCAGATCCGCGACACCTCGCCGGATATCGGGCCCTAGCTGAACATCCGCCACATCTTTAATGCTGACGGGCGTCCCTTTTGAATCCACGGACAGCACAATATCCTCAATGTCCTCGATCGACTTCACATAACCGCGGCCGCGGACCATGTATTCGGCGCCGCTGAATTCAAGCAACCTCCCCCCCACTTCAACATTTCCATCCCGAATCGCATTCACCACTGTGCTTATGGGCATGTTGTAAGCAAGGAGCCTGTTGGGATCGATGTTCACCTGATACTGTTTTCCGAATCCTCCAATGCCGGCCACTTCCGCAACGCCTGGAACAGCCTGCAACTGATAACGCAGATACCAATCCTGAAAGCTTCGGAGTTCTTGCAGACTTTTTTTGCCTGTTTCATCCACAAGCGCGTATTGAAAAACCCAGCCAACACCCGTTGCATCCGGGCCAATTTCTGTGCGTACTCCTTCAGGCAGTCTCGGAAGAATTTTGGAAAGGTATTCAATCGTGCGGCTCCGGGCCCAGTAAATATCGGTCCCGTCCTGGAAGATGATGTACACGTAGGAAAAGCCGAAGTCGGAGAACCCGCGGATAGCTTTGACCTTCGGAGCGCCAAGCATGGCAGTTACAATCGGATACGTGACCTGATCTTCAATAATGTCCGGGCTCCGGTCCCAGCGGGAATAAATAATGACCTGCGTGTCGGAGAGATCGGGGATCGCATCAAGCGGCACCTGTTTCATGCTGTACCAGCCTGCCAAGGCCGCAGCGCCGACAAGAAGAAAAACGATAAACCTGTTTTTCGCGCTAAACTCGATAATTCTCTCAATCATAAATCACCTTTATCCGCCATGTTTGTGGCCCCCCATGCTTCCCGTAGCCGATTTCAAGCGGCTTTCAGAATCAATAAGAAAATTCCCGCTCGTGACAACTTGCTCTCCTTCAGCGAGGCCCTCTTTAATCTCTGTAAAATCCTTGCCTTCCAGCCCAATCATGACGGATCTTGGTTCATAGCGGCCCTCGTCCAATGAAACAAAAACAATATTCTCTTTTCCGGTTTTAAAAACGGCTTCGCTTGGGATCGCAAGCCCTTCGCCGAGATTAATACTGATGGCGGCATTCGCATACATTTCCGGCCTCAAAAGACCTTCAGGGTTTTCTAAAAAGGCCCGCGCCCTGGCAGTCCTCGTTTGGGGATCCAATACCGGATCAAGGGATTGAATCGTTCCTTTGAATTCCTTACCCGGAAAGGCCGGAACATTTACAGAAATTTCCTGGCCGATCTTGATGTAGCCCATTTCGTATTCATAAATAGGCACATACACCCAAACGCCTTCTTTAGATCCCGGGAGGATCAGGCTCGTATCCTCATGCTGATGTTCCTCCATCTTTCGGATTTGTTCTTCGCCCAAACCTAAAATCCTGAGCCTTCTTTTTATGGACTCGATATTGGAACGAGCAATTAGTTTCGGCTCTTCAATCGGGCTTTTCTCGACTTTAGAAAGAACTTCCAATGCCGCTTTGAATTCCTCCTGGGCCGTGAAAAGTTCGGGATCATAGGCAATCCGGCCGACTGTTGAAATTTCTTTTGTAATTGGCCGGCGTTCTACCTTCCCAAGTTTGACCCCCAAATACTGCTGCTTCTCTGTCGTGAGCGTGATGGGTTCGCGGCCTTCTACTTTCGCTTTCTCGGTTTCCTTGGCAGCTTCAAGAATCTTTCCGAGATCCTCGCCGCAGTGCGGACATTTGCCGAGTTTTGCAGCCTCTTCCGGTGAAACGATGAGGCATGTCCCCATTTTGCATTTATGAATCAGACAAATTTGTCCGGGTTTTAACTTGCTGATCTCCTCCCGGGTAAAAGGGCGTGCTCCAGGAGTTTCCTTTCCGTGTTCCGCATGTTCCGCTTGAGCCATCACGAGGGAAATCGGGACAATGCAAAAAAACAATAAAGTGAAAATTAGTTTCTTCATGGGATTATTTCCTCCAAATCGGTTCCAACGGCTCTTTCGAGGTCAGCGAAACTCTGTTCCAGCTTGACGAATGAATCGTAATATTCGAGTTGAAAGGTTTTGAGATTTCGCTGGGCATCAATCAGGCTCAGAAAATCATTGCGGTCGCTTTCGTAGCCAGCCACGGCGGATTTTAGAGACTGCTGGGCTTGCGGCAAAACGCTTGTTTCATACAAGGCCACGAGCCTTTGATTCGATTCCACCCGCACAAGCGCGTCCTGCACCTCAAAAAGGACTGCGTTCTTCATGGATTCGTAATTAGCCTTTGCTTCCTCAAGAAAGGCACGGCTTTCCTTGACCTGATTGCGCTGCTTTTTAAATCCCCATAGCGGAATCGTGACTCCAAGAAAAGCATCATATTCCCGAAGCCCCTCGCCTTTGAATTGTCTGCTTTCAGAACGAACTTTTAAATCAGGCATATACTCCAGCTTGGAAAGGCGAAGAGACGATTCCTGGCGTTTGACAGCAGCCTGCATTTCAAGAAGTTCGGGGCTGCCGGCAAGGGTCAGCTTCTCAAGATCGTCCCAATGAAACGCTCTTGTTTCGGATGCGACTTTGGAAACCGTGGTTCCGAGCGGCGCACGGGTCGGGCGGTTTAAAAGTGCATTAAGACGGGCTATCGCTGTCTGTTTCATTTGTTCAAATGTGACAAGCTCATTCATCAGCTTCGAAAGTTCCACCTGGGCTTTGAGAACATCATTTTGGGTAGCTTTTCCTACGGAGTATCTCGTTTCCGCACTTTTTAAGAATTGGCTTATAAGATCCTTATTCTCCTGGTTCACTTCAATTGAGCGCTCAATCATGAAAAGTTCGTAATAGGCCGATTTAAGGTCCGCAATCAGTTTCCGTTCTTTGCCGAGATAAGTCGCTTGGATCATTTCTTTTTCCCGCGCCGCAACTTTGCCGCGCGTCCAAAGTTTTAAAGGATTGGGGATTTCCTGCTCCACCATATATTCGATATCCATGTAATCCGTGAAATTGGCCGGGTTGCGCGGTCGGCCTTCAACGTCCACACCGATCATGGGATCCGGCAAAGCCCATTGCTCCTGTGGAATCTTGGCCTGGGCGGCATTCACTCTTTGGCGGACTGCTTTAAGACCCGGATTTCTTTCAAGCGCTTCGGCGATCAATTCTTTGAGAGATAAAACAGGCGAAGAAGCGGGGCTAGCGATTGATAGTCCAGGCCTATTGGAAGCAGCAGGACCAGAGGCAGTTGAATTAAGCGTATCTGCTTCCAACGCCGGCTGCGCATAGCCTGAGCCGCCCGCGGTTGCAATCATCATCAATAAAATTGAGAGATACACCAGTTTCATATCTTTCATGCCCAGTTCCTATGCCATTCTTCAAGGCCAATCAAAAACAATCTCATTGGGCTTGCGCTCCCTCATTGGCTTTTGTGGCTTTCTCGATTTCCACGGCCTGCTGTTTGTGAAACTCGGCAAATTTGAGCAGACGTGCCTGTAATGCTTTCGCACTCTTGGCGATTGTCTCGCAATGCCGGTGCTTTTGTGCCAGCATGAGCGGGCTCAGGAAATCATTTGAATACCCACGACCGCGGCTCGAGCCCCGGTTGAGGCTGTCCCAGGATCTGCTGTCCTCATAGCTTTTATGCCGTTCCTTTAGCATGGCCTCGTGTTCAGCGCTTAAACGCTCATAGACCGTTGCCTTTTCCTCATACGATTTCGCAACCGCCAAATGGTCTTGGGCAACTTGCACCGCATCCTGGGCAAAGGCAACCGCACTCAAAACGAGCAGTAAACCCAAAATTGCCGTCGCTTGTGATTTGAGTTGCATGATATTCATCTCCGTTCCTTTAACCTTTCACTTCGACGACACAGTTCCAGGACCCGAAGTTGTTCGGTACGCATTCCACCGGCCGCTGATCATTTTGCCAAGTTTCATCCACGAGATACCTGTATTCATATTTCCCCAATTACAAAAGAAATTTCAACAGTCGGCCGGATTGCCTATGATCCCGAACT
>CAYGIT010000005.1:0-32530 GCA_964349955.1 uncultured bacterium | reverse complement strand
TCGATTATTTCACGCGCTCTTTTTGTAGGGCTTCGCCAGGCCGTGAGTGAAATGAAGCGGCTCCTGAAGGCATGAAGCAGGAAATACGAAAGAAGTGGAAACCCCGGCCCCGGCAGTCTCATAAAGGAGATTTTGGCCGGGTATTTATCCTGGCAGGCTCGCGGGGCATGGCAGGAGCCGCGCATCTTGCCGCGATGGCCGCACTCCGCACGGGCGCAGGGTTGGTGACGCTCGGAGTTCCGGAAAAAATTTATTCTGTTTTGGCGCGCCGTGAAGCGGAAGTGATGGTGCGGCCCTTTGTTTCGACGGCAACCGGTTCTTTTTCCGTACGGGCCATAAAACCGGTGCTCGAGTTTTCTGAAAAACAGGATGTTTTGGCTATTGGTCCCGGTCTTTCGCAGAATCCGGAAACACAAAAATTTGTGTGCGGGATTTTAAAAAAATCCAGGCTTCCGGTGGTCGTGGATGCCGATGCATTGAATGCGCTTCGGGGAAACCTGGACATTCTCAAATTTTGCAGGGCAAGGGCCGTGCTGACGCCGCATCCCGGAGAGTTTCAGAGAGTTTTTAAAGAAAAGCTCACGGATTCGGATAAGGTAAGAAAAAACAAAGCAGCGCTGATTGCAAAACGGTTCGGAATCACTCTTGTTTTAAAAGGGCATCATACCGTGGTGGCTGAACCGGGCGGCGGGATTTACGTCAACTCCACCGGAAATCCGGGCATGGCCACGGCGGGGACCGGCGATGTTTTGACGGGAATGATTGCGGGGCTTCTGGCACAAGGAATTTCGCTTTGGGATTCCGCCCGTTTTGGTGTTTATTTGCACGGTCTTGCCGGAGATTTTGCGGCAAGAAAAACGGGAGAAGCCAGCCTGGTGGCCGGCGATCTCCTGGAGTTTCTTCCCAAGGCAATTCAAAACGTGATAAGTCCATCTTGTCATCCCCCGGCTTGACCGGGGGATCCAATTTAAAAGGGTGAAATAAAGCATGGATATTCAAGAAGCCTGGCAAAAAGCGCTTAAAACCACGGAGATCCTAAGGCCTCGCGTCGAGCCGCTTTCGAGAATCGCTTCCACGCAGCTTCCTTATATTTTTCTGGCCCAGTCCGCCATCAATCACGGCGACACCGTTGTCCGCAAGGGCGAAATCACCGTGGAAAAACCTTCCATTATTCTTCCGTCGAACCTGCCTCATTTCGAGGGGTTTGAGGAGGATGAAAAATCTCTCTGGAATGAAAACAGCATTACGCAGTTTTTTCTTGTCCGCGGAGTGCGTTTTCCTTCCTTTAAATACAATAACAGAACGGATTCGCTGGATCTTCGCGAAGGCAGTTTGAAGCAATCTGCCGATTACTATTTGCAGGAACTTCAGAAAAAAGAAAATATTTCCACGGGCCTTCTCCTCGGCCCTGAAGACTGCTGGCAATTTTCCATTTTGATTTTCATTGCCAATCAATCGGTCCGTCAGGCCGAAGGGGATTGGAAGGGCCTGTGGGACGATTTTTTGCGCGGGCAGGGGAGGGGCTGATATGTCCCGGAATGTTTTCCTGACCCTGCACGGCCATTTTTACCAACCGGTGCGTGAAAATCCCTGGCTCGAGGAAATCGAGGCCCAGGAAAGCGCGGCGCCTTATCATGACTGGAATGAAAGAATCTACCAGGAATGTTATCAGTCCAATGCCCGCGCCCGCGTGCTTGATGCCAAAGGCGTGGTGGTCGATATCGTCAACAATTTCGGGAAGATCAATTTTAATTTTGGCCCCACCTTGATAAGCTGGCTGGAAGCCAAGCATCCCGAAACCTACCAGAGAATCCTCGAAGCCGATCGTGAAAGCGTTCGCCATCACAAGGGCCATGGCAATGCCATTGCCCAGGTTTACAATCATATGATCATGCCGCTGGCCAACCGCCGCGATAAAGTCACCCAGGCGCGTTGGGGAATCGAGGATTTTCGCAAACGTTTCGGCCGCGAACCCGAGGCCTTGTGGCTTTCAGAAACCGCCTGCAACGAGGAAACCCTTGAAGTGCTGATCGAGGCCGGCATGAAATATTTGATCCTTGCCCCGCATCAGGCGGAGGCCGTGCGCGCGCTCGGAGGCGGCGACTGGCAGGATGTTTCCGCCGGCTCAATCGACCCCAAATATCCTTACCGTTGCTTTTTGAAACAATCTCAGGAAAAATTCATCGATATCTTTTTTTATGACGGCCCCATTTCGAAAGACGCGGGATTCGGAGACCTGCTTTTTGATGCCAAGCGTTTTATGGATCGGCTGGAGAGCGCGAAAGCCCATGACCAGGAAGCCCCGCAGTTGATTCATCTGGCGGTGGATGGCGAGACTTATGGCCATCATAAGGCTTTTGGCGACCGGGTGCTGGCGTATCTTCTTGATAAGGAAGCTCCGCGGCGGGAAATCCAGGTGACCAATTACGGGGCTTTTTTGGCCCTCAATCCGCCGCGTTTTCAGGTTCGCTTGAAAGACGGTGAAAATGGAGAGGGAACTTCCTGGAGCTGCGCCCATGGGGTGCGGCGCTGGAAGGAAAATTGCGGTTGCCGGACCGGCGGGCCGGCGGACTGGAACCAGAATTGGAGAAAACCTTTGCGCCGGGCTATGGATTGGCTGCGGGACGAATTGGCCGCGCTTTACGAAAAAGAGGCCGCCCTGCTTTTGAAAGATGTCTGGGAGGCGCGCCATGCTTACGTAGCCGTTATCCTGGACCGTTCCCCGGAAAGCACCGCCCGGTTTTTGGCCCATCATGCCGTGCGCCCTTTGAATCATGAAGAAAAGGTACGGGCCTTCAAGTTTCTCGAAATGCAGCGCCATGCCATGCTGATGTACACAAGTTGCGGATGGTTTTTCAGCGAGCTTTCCGGAATTGAAACGATCCAGGTCCTGCAGTATGCGGCCCGTGCGATTGAGCTTGCCCTTGAGCTGACGGGCCGCTCTCTTGAGGCGGAGTTTCTGGAACGGCTTTCGGAAGCCAAAAGCAATCTCGCGGAGTACAAGGACGGCCGCGGCGTTTATGAAAAATGTGTTTTACCCCGCCGGATTTCTTTCCGGAATATCGCAAGTTTTTATGCCATCAGCGCGCTGGTGGATGATTATGATGCCGGCCAGAGCGAAGGGAAATTTTACTGCTATAAAATCCGGGTTTTTCACGAGCGCAAAGAATCCTTCGGCGGCGTTTCCATCAATTTCGGCCATTTGCGCATCACTTCGCAGATTACCCTGGAGGAGCAGGACCTTGTTTTCGCGGCGGTCCATACCGGGCTCTATGATTTCCGGTGCTCGGTCAAACCTTTTGTCAGCTTCGAAGAGCTGGAGCGGGTGGAAAAAGAATTTTTCGACGCGCTTCCCTCCATGCACCTGGTCGAGCTTTTCCGGAAGATGGATGATCTTTTTGGGGAAGAATATTATGCGCTGAAAGATTTGCCCCATCACCAGCGCGTCAAAATCATTTCTATCCTGACCGGCGGCATCATTAAAAAAATCAGCGCCGCGTACGAAAATCTTTATGACGAAAACCGGCGCATGAGCGAAATTTACCGGACAATCCATTTGCCGATTCCCGAAGAAATCCATTATGCCGCCTACCATACGCTTTCGCGCAGGCTTGAAAGCGCGGTACTGGACCTTGCGGCCAACGGGTTTAATCCCAAAAAGGCCGCGCCCCTGAACCGGATCATTGAAAACGCGAAACATTTCGGGGTGGTACTCAAAAAGGGAAATACGGCGCGGTTTTTGAACGTGGAACTTGAAAGGCGCGCCAAAGGTTTTTCCGAAGGTGTTCTGCCGGAAGTGATTCAGGAATGCCTTCAGATCCAGAAGGTCGCGCGTAAAATCAATGTCGAACTGGATATCAGCCGGGCGCAGGAACATTTACTGGCGCTTGTAAAAAAATGGCTCGAGGTTGAGAAACTGCCGGATACTGTACTGCAGGCCGGGCCTGCAATTTTGCAGCTTTTGGGAGATCTGAACATTCACCCGGACGGATTCAAAAAGCTGGTTTCCAAATGAAAAAAAGAATGGCCCGTTCTTCGGGTTTGACTCCGGCAGAAAAAAGCGCCCGCCGCATCTTGCGTTTTCTCGCAAAGCAAAAAGATAAAATTTCCCCGCTTTTGATTTTGACGCATGACTACCCGGACCCGGATTCCCTTGCGAGCGCTTTTGCCCTTTATTATGTTGCCCAAAAACATTTCGGAATGAGCGCCCGCATCGCTTACGGAGGCATTATCGGCCGCATGGAAAACCGGGCCATGGCCCAGATTTTAAAAATCCCGGCCCGCCGCGTCCAGGCTTCTGATTTCAGGAAATATGACCATGTGGCATTGATGGACACCCAGCCTCTTTTTGAAAACAATTCTTTTCCGAAAAACAGGCGGGCAACCCTTGTCATTGATCAGCATCCTTTTGTGAAAAAGCCGGCCGCGGATCTTGCAGTTATCGATCCGGAATGCGGGGCCACGAGTGTTATCCTGGCGCAAGTGCTGCTTCAAGCCAAAATAGAAATTCCACCCGCAATCGCAACGGCCCTGGCTTACGGCATTTTGTCGGACACGATGAACCTTTACCGGGCCCGGCGCATGGATGTCGTCAAAACTTATCTCGAAATTCTTTCGTATTGCGATCTCCGGGCGCTGGCGCGCATTCAAAACCCGGTACGGTCCAACAAGTTTTTCAGGACTCTTTCCAAGGCGATTCAAAACGCGGCCAGCCGGAGAGGCCTCATGGTGGCCCATCTTGGCCCTGTGGAAAGCCCGGACCTTGTTTCTCAAATCGCCGATTTTCTTTTGACCTACAAAGGCATCCATAAAGTGATTTGCACGGGCCGTTACAAAGGCAAATTGCATGTCTCGCTACGAATCGCCAAACCGGGCGTGGATGCCAGCGAAATGTTGAGGGACGTATTCATTCATCCGGGGAAAGCGGGCGGGCACGACAATATTGCGGGAGGAAGTTTTGAGGTCGGTCCCCACCGGGGAGGGGCTCTTGCTTTGAAGGATCCTGCCTGGGATATCGCGGAAGAAGAACTGACGCAACGGCTTTTGAAACGCCTTCGGCTTCCCGCCAAAGGGGAATTTCATTATCCCTTCCGGTAAATGATGGAATACGATCAAACCTTTCTTTCCAGACGGCGTGCCGGTGTCGCGACGCCTCTTTTTTCGGTTTATTCCAAAAAAAGCATCGGTATCGGCGAAATTCCCGATCTTGAATTGCTGGTGGACTGGTGCGTAAAAACCGGCATCAGTATTCTCCAGCTCCTTCCCCTGAATGATGCCGGCTTCAATTTTACCCCCTACGATGCATGCAGTTCTCTTGCCCTTGACCCCATGTATTTGTCTTTGCAGAAACTGGAAGGAACGGATTTGAAACCTTTCCTGAAAAAAATCCTGAATTTACAGGCAGCCTTCCCCTGCGGAAAAAAAGACGAAGCGCTGGTTCCGAGGGTCAATCCCCGGATTAAAAAGGCAAAGCTGGAACTGCTGGAAGAGATTTTTTTTAAAGATTTCTCCGGACTTCCGGAAGCCTGTCAAAAGTTTTCCGAGTCCAACCGCTCCTGGCTGGAAGATTATTCGATTTTTAAAGTGCTGAAACAAAAATATGGCCAAGCGACCTGGGAAAACTGGAAAGAAGAGCACAAAACGCGCGGGCGTTCCGCCCTTGAAAAAGTACAGAAGATTTTTTGCAAACAGATCGACTTCGAAAAATGGCTTCAGTGGCAATTGTTCGAACAATTCCGGAAAGTCAAAAAATATGCCGCTTCTAAAAATATTTTTCTGATGGGCGATTTGCCTTTTCTCGTCTCGAAAGACAGCGCCGATGTCTGGGCGCATCAGGATTATTTCAAGATGGACCGCGTGGCCGGCGCTCCGCCCGATGCTTTCTTTGCCAAAGGCCAGCGATGGGGGATGCCCCCCTATGATTGGGAAAAGATGGCGGCCCGTGATTTTGATTATTTGAAAGCGCGTCTTCATTACGCCGAAAATTTTTATGATTTCTTCAGGATCGATCATGCCGTGGGATTGTTCCGGCTCTGGACCATTGCCCTGAACGAGCCGCCGGAAAACGGCGGGCTTTGCGGTGTTTTCGATCCTGCCGATGAAAGCCGGTGGGAAGAGCATGGGCGAAGGCTTCTTTCGGTGATGGTCCAAAATACCCGCATGCTTCCCTGCGCCGAAGATCTCGGCGTGATTCCGCCTTGTTCCTTCCGGGTTTTAGAAGAATTTGCGATCCCCGGCATGGATGTGCAGCGCTGGACCAAACATTGGGATACGACGGGGGATTTCAAGGCGCCCGCGGAATACCGTAAATATTCGGCGGCTGTTATTTCCACCCATGACACCACTTCTTTCGGCGGATGGTGGGAGGTAGAGGCCGGCACCGTGGATTCGGAAATGTTCGAGAGGATTTGCAGCTCTCATGGAATTTCTTTTGAAACGGTAAAACATAAAATTTTTGATTTGCCGGCTTCAGCGCATGGGCGGTTACGCTGGAGGCCGGAAGTGACAGATCCAGTTGCGCTTTGCCGTCTTCTAGAGCGTTCCGAACAGGATCTCTCTGAAATCATTGCGCTTCACCGGGATTCTTATGATGAAAAGAAGAAATTCTGGAAGTATGCGGGGTTGAAAACAGCGTTTTCTGAAAAAGTGACCGCCGGGCTCCTTCAAGGGGCGCTTCGGAAAGTCCATGAGACTTCTTCCGTTTTCAGCATTCAACTCCTGCAGGATTGGCTGGGCTTTGGAGAATGGGCGCCTCAAGACCCCTGGAAATACCGTATTAATTTCCCGGGAACGGTGGGAGAACAAAATTGGACCCTGGTCATGCCCTTTTCTCTGGAAGAAATGAATCGCCTGAAAATCAATCCGGAAATCCGGAAATTGAATGAAGAAACCGGCCGTGTTACACTAGTGCGCTTTGACACTTGAAATTGGTAGTTTAATTTCAAGTGGGCACTTGTACTGTGAACCCCTAAAATCAAATGTCACACAGTGCTAACAGGAATTCAGGAGGGGAAATGAAATACCGGTATGCTCTTGTTGGCGTGGCTCTTGCCGTTGTTCTTGCGGGCGGAGTTTTTTTGATAAAAAAAGGAAAACCTCTTTCTGCCGTAGCTCTCCAGGCAATGGATATTCCCAAATCCAAAGGCCCTCAAAATGCCCCTGTTGAAATCATCGAATACAGCGATTTCCAATGTCCCGCATGCCAGCGTGCCGAATTGACAATCAGAAAAATTCTGGAAGCCCATCCGGATAAAATCCATTTTATTTTTCGCCATTTTCCGCTCCCGGGACACCGGTGGTCGGCGATCGCGCATCAGGCCGCCGAATGCGCCGCCCAAAAAGGCAAATTCTGGGAAATGCATGACCGTCTTTACGGCAATCAGCAAGTATGGAGTTTGTCTCCGAATGCGGTAGAGTTTCTATTGCAATATGCCGGAGAGGCCGGTTTGAATATCGAGCCTTTTGCCGCTTGCTTGACGGATCCCGGAGTGAGTGAAAATGTCCTTGCCGAAAAAAGAATGGGCGAGCGCCTTCAGATCAATTCCACGCCGACTTTTTTCATCAATAAGGAACGTCTTGTCGGTCCCATCGATCTTGAGCAAAAAGGGGAGGCCACCGTCCGCCGGATTTTGGGAGAGCCGCCCGTTGCTGTTTCCCCGCCTTTACAAAGCAAAAAATGAAACAATACTGGCCCTGGCTTACCGGCCGGATTTTTATGGGAACGGTGTTTGCTTATGCCGGCTACACCAAACTCATGGAGCCTTATGAGAATTTTCGCGGCGCCATTGCCCATTATGAAGTGATTCCCTATGCCCTGACCGGCCCTATTGCGAGAGCCCTGCCCTGGTTCGAACTTTTTTTTGGTGTTTTTTTGATCCTTGGATACCTGCCGAGAATCAGCGCTTTGACCCTCGCTTTTTTCTCTTTGGTCTTTTTGGTCATCATGGGCGCCAGCAATGTTTTGTTTGATTCGGGAGGCAAAGACTGCGGGTGTTTCGGTGAAGGCGGCCTTATTCATTTGACCGTTCATCAGGTATTTTTCCTGGATATCCTCAATTTCTTTTTAGGCCTTAAACTCTATTCTTTGAAAGATCACGCTTTCAGCCTGCACCGGCGGCTCGCGGCTTGACACCTCCGGCGGGCTCAAGTATTATGACCCTTCCTTTCTCCAACCGATCACATGGCCGGGTAGCTCAGTGGTAGAGCGAGGGACTGAAAATCCCTGCGTCGCGTGTTCAATCCACGCCCCGGCCAGCCAAAATCAATTCAAAACTCAATTCGAGGCTCCAGCCTCTTTTTGCCAAATTTTTGTAAATGAGTTACACTGTGCCTAAATGAGACCTGAGCTATACATTGATACTTCTGTCATCGGCGGTTGCTGTGATGATGCTTTTGAAGAATGGTCTCTCCGGTTGATTAATGAAATCCGGCGCGGACTTAAGATTGCAGTCATTTCGGATCTTACTTTGCAGGAGCTTGAAGGCGCTCCGCCGGATGTCCAAAAAATATATGAATCATTGCCTTATAAGAACATCCGTTTTGTTTCATTGACAGAAGAGGCGGAAAAACTGGCGAATCTTTATATTGCTGAACGGGTAGTTGGACCGAAACATTTATTTGATGCCCAACATATTGCGATTGCAACGATTGAACGGGTCGATGTCTTGGTTAGTTGGAATTTTAAACAGATTGTGAATTTGAACAGAATCCATAAATTTAACTCCGTGAATCTGAAGCTTGGTTATCCGCTTTTGGAAATAAGGAGTCCCAGGGAGGTGCTCGGTGAAGAAAAAGTTTGACGCAGTTCGGTTTCAAAGAGAAGCGCGGACAAGACTGGCCAAAGAATATTTAAAAAATCGGAAAAAATTTGTTGCCGGATTGAAACAGAAATATTCTATTGAAGAAAAGAAAGCCGCTTGACTCGCTTTAACACAGTATTTTACACTGCAATTGCAGTGTAAAAAACCTGCCTAGCCCATAGATGCAATCAAAATTAAAAAGCAAAAAATACGCAATCGGGATTGATATCGGGGGGACGAAAATCTCGATAGTCATTGGGGATGACCGGGGGAATATTTTGTCGCAAAGAACTCTTTCCACGCTTACCGGCCCGCGGACCTCTGAAAGCATCAAAGAGCTCTGCCAGCAGCTCAAAGAATTGATCGCCGGTTTTGGGCCGTCTGCCAAAAAAATTCTTGGAATCGGAATCGGGATTCCCGGGCCTGTGAATTCAACGCTCGGCATTGTTCCCGCCTCTCCCAATTTAAAAGGGTGGGAGGGACTAAAACTCAAGAAAATCCTCGAAGCGCGCTTCCGCTTGCCTGTTCTGATGGCCAATGACGCCAATGCGGCGGCGGTGGGTGAGAAAATTTTCGGGCAGGGCCGCAACACCCGGGATTTTATTTATATGACCGTCAGCACCGGCATCGGCGGCGGAATTGTCGCCAATGGCTGCCTGCTGGAAGGCAAAGGATTTGTGGCCGGGGAAGTCGGGCACATGACCATTGTTCCGGAAGGCGATCTTTGCAAATGCGGCAAACAGGGATGCCTTGAGGCTTATGCCTCGGGCACGGCCATTGCCTCTTTCGCAAAACGGGAATTAAAACGCCATAAATCTTCTATGCTTTACCGGCTTGCCCAGGAAAAGCAGGTGAGCGCCAAGCTCGTGGGCCGCGCTGCCCGCGAAGGAGACAAATTCGCGCTTTCAATTTATCGGCGATCCGGCTTTTACCTTGGAATCGGCATCGCCAATCTCCTCAATATTTTAAATCCGGAAAAAGTGATTCTCGGCGGGGGAGTCTGGAAATCCGCGCCACCCGAATTTTGGGCCGCCATGATGAAAAGTTGCCGCACCGAAGCCTGGCCCCAAGCCATGAAAACCGTCAAAATCCTCCGCTCCGGCCTTCACGGCCACAGCGGCGATATCGGCGCCCTCGCTCTCGTCTTTGAAAAACAGTAATTACTTTTTAGTACTAGTTGTATAGTATGGTTAATACGCACACTAACTTTTTATTTTCAAAGAGTTATATAATGACCTTGAACCTTTAATTCTGTATATAGCTTCAGCTCCCACTCCCTTCAACATTTTCTGCGTCTATAGCTCAACTGGATAGAGCATCTGCCTTCGGAGCAGAGGGTTGCAGGTTCAAATCCTGCTAGACGCAAATTTGTTGTAACTTGTTTCAGTCATTATGAATAGCTATCGTAGAGCCTCTCAAATCTTCCCCCATTGCCTCTCAATCCTTTGCTGAGGAATTAAATTCCCCTGATTTTTTGACAACTCTCAATACGTAAGTTATCTTTTAGGAATAGGTTAGGTTCAACAAGCACGCACCAAAACCGTGTGAGTTTTCAGGGCATGAATCGAATTAAAAAGCTGACCAGTTTTTTGCTTACTTTTTTAATGATTTTTTCCGACCTTGCTGGCGCCAATCCTGCGTTGATGAGCTCCTCCCAGATTGAAAGCAAACCCAGGCTCGAAATTTCCATTCCGCCGGAATTGGGGACAGTCAAGGACACCTGGTTTGCCGATAAGCCAGATCAACCTTTTATTTTTCATCTTCAAACCCTGCATGCGAATTATGAGGGCGCCTTAAAGACAAGCGAAATCATTCGTTACCTCGAGTCGAAATACAAAGCCCGGCTTATTTTCGCGGAAGGGGCCAGCGAGCGCCTTCACCCTGAATTCCTGCAATTCTTTCCTGACCCAAAAATGAATGCTCAAATGCTCGATCAATTGGCCCAAAAAGGGGAATTGACCGGGGTCGATTTATCGCTCGCTCCCACCGTCATTGCGAGCGAAGCGAAGCAATCTGCAAGTGAAGCCATCGGAATCGAATCCGCCGATCTTTACCGTTCCGCATTTAAAGATTTCAAGAAAGTAATTTCGAGCCTGCCTGAAACTGATGCCGCCATCGGAGAGAAAAAAAGACAATTGGATGTCAAAGCCTCAAAAGTCTTTTCGCGGGAGTTTCGAGAGCTTGTCAATACCTGGCAAAAATACGAAGCCAATCACCGGGATTTCAACGCCATCGTAAGATTTTTCAAAGAGGAAGCCAAAAAAGAACTCGATCTCGATTTCGAAAATCCCTTTTCTCAGTTCGAATGGCCGGCCGTGACCCGCCTGGTGCTGCTCTCCGAACTTGAGAAGCGAGTTAAGGCTCTGGAATACGAAAAAGAGAAAGCTAAGCTAAAAGCCTGGCTTGCCGCAAAGAAAATCCGCACAGGCTTTATGGAGCGCCTGGATGAAAAGGGGACAGGCAGCGGTTTTCTGCCGTCTGCGACGACTGCTGCGCTGCCTGTCCCCTTTTCCCCCCGCAAAGCCTACGAAAAATTCTTCAAAGAGACCTACGCGCAAGGTTTCCAATTCAAAGACTATCCTCAAATCACTTATCGCGTCGCAACCCAGGTGCTCCAAAGTGAATTAGAGGCCGATTCCTTATTCACCGAAATCAACCGCTTGTTCGAAAGCCTGTTCAAAAAGAAAGCCAAAACAAAGGAAGAGCTTGCCCTCCTTCGAAAATATCAGCGCCTCCAGCTTTTCGAGAAACTTCTCCACCTTGAATTGACCCGGGATGAGTGGGAGCGGGTAAAACAGACTACAGACCGCAGACCACAGACAACAGACCAAAAACAAAAGAACACAAACGATGACCAACAACAGACTGCCAAGCAATCTCAACCGTCATTCCCGCATGATTTTAGGCGGGAATCCCCAAGCACGCGAGTGACTCGCCGTGCAGCCATCCATTTTTATTCCCGCTGCGAAAAACGTGAGACGGTGTTTTATCAAAAACTATCAAACGAAATGAAAGGGCATGGCCAGAAAATCGCTATTCTCGTCACCGGAGGATTCCACAGCCAGGGCATGAGCCGCCTCTTTAAAGAAAATGAAATGGGTTATGCCTCCATTCAGCCTCATATCGGCGGGGAAGTGGACAGTGTCCTGTACCATCAAATCATGCTGGGCAAGGCGCATATTGAAAAAGTGAGTTCGCCTCAGCCTCTTTCTGCCGTTATCGCCCAAGCCGGTTCTGAATATGCCCGATCAGAGTTAAGAGTTTTTGAGGAAGTATTTCAAAGCGTAGGAAAATCTCTTTCACCAGATACTCTGGCCAGTTTGAAAAAAGACGCTTCTTATTTCGCTGATCGATATGGCACTTCTTCCGCCTCTCCTCCCGCGCAAATATCAACCTTCCGCTCCGAAGCGCGGAAAGAGATTGGCGGCCGGGAAGCGCTTCTTAAAACCATCGTTCAAAACTGGGCGGCGATCCAATCACAAGGTTTTTTCATGTTTGATATGCAGAAGACCCTGGCCGCGCGCAAGCAGCCGATGACCTCCGGCATGGGGGAACTGCTCGGATGGCTTATGGGACAGGGCATCCGTGTCGCAATCAATTCCGGCAATGACAAAGGGGACGTTTTTGAGCAAGTGGTAAATCCCTTAAAAAAATATTTGTCAGAACAAGGGAAACTCTCTCTCCTTAAAAATCTTACTCTTTTCACGTCTTCGGGAACGGTTTTAATCACCTTCGACGCGCAGGGCAATGCGGTGGAACATCCGGAGCATGAGGATAATCTAAAAATATCAAGACAGCTGGAGGCATCAATTACCCAGGTCCTTCAGGAATTCGCGGAAAAGAAATTTGGGCTCAATGGCCAGGAAATGGAAAAACTGAAAAAAGCTTACGCGGTGGATGCGGCGAGAAGCCCTGGCATGACTTATGAATTTCCCTGGGCCGCCAGTCCGGCGCAGGATTATAAGCCAGGCATAGTGCATTTTGATGAAATGGGAGCAAAACCCATGATGGTGCAGGGGCCGTACATCCAGCTTCGGGGAAGAGTCACGGATGATTTTACCACGTCCATGACGATCACCAAACTCCCGGCTGAAATCCGGAGCGCGATTATTGCAAGATTGAAGGAAATCATCAAGGGCCGTTTGGGGGAGGATTTTCTAAACGGGCTTAGCATTTCAAGAGGGGGAGAGTCTTCGATTGATATTTATTCGGTCAATGCCAACAAAGCGATCGCATTGGTCAACTATGTGGAAATGCAGCGCGGGCTTGGGCGCGGCATTGATTTGAATCATGTTTATTACTTCGGGGATGAGCTTACCGAAAAAGTGGCCGGGGCGCTCATGGCGGGCAAGACCCACCAAGGCAATGACATGATTGTGGCCGAGTTTCCAAATTATCCGGACGCGTCCTACCGGAATATCAAACTTGTAGCCGTTTCCCCCGAAAAGCCCGAAGGAATTTCCATCGGCGATATCCCGAGGACCTATTACGGCGGAGTGGAAGAAAAAGGGCTTGAAGCGCTGTTTCAGGACCTGCATTCAAGAATTGAAAAGACTACCGACCGCTCTGAAGCGCGGAGTTCAGAGGCGGATAAACAGCGGATAGACAAGTTAGGGAAGACCCTTGAGGAAGTTTTGGGCAATCAGGCGAATGGGCTCCGTAAGATTAAAGTCTCGCCGGAGATCGATGCTTATCCTGCCGGGAATGAAACCTATCTGGTTTGGTCAAAAGGCCCCGAGAAAGGAAAAATCTACTGGATTCAGAGCAAACCTTCGGACGAAATCTTTTCCAGGTTTGCAGCCGCGGCAGTCAAAAAAAAGCTCGCGGAATATGTCGAAAATATGAATGGCCTTGTGGAGAAAAACAAGATTCAAGAAGCCAAAGAAATGAATGATAAGTTTTCGCTTTACTTGCATGAAGCCTATTTTGCTTTGGCCGGGACGCAATTTTATGACGTGACATCTTATGATTTCATTCGCGAGATCCAGGCCTATTCTTCGATTGAGGAATGGGTGAAAAAGTCTTTTGCACCTCAATTTCCAGGTTTATTCCGGGAAAGAAAAAAGCCTGGTTCGATTTTGGCGAGGGGAGACGCGGGAAAACTTCCCTTTAGCCTTGGTGTTTTGGAACGCGATGCGATGGACCGGCTTTATTTTGTGCGGCAGGACACTTTCAAGGATCCGGCTGATCCTGTCCGGCTGACACATGAGACCGTTTTCAGTAATTTACCGGAGATCATTCAGCAGGGCGGGTTAGCAAGCAGCTCTATCTATGGGAAGAAAACGGCTTCCTGGGAACTTGATCCGGAGAGAATAGCGCTTTCGTGGTCCTGGAGCCGGCCGAAGAAGAAGCATCCCTTTGATTTCTGGATGGTTTTTGCCGTGGGTCAGTCACAATTTTCCTCTCTTAAATTATTCCCGGCAACGAGCCCTGTTAAAAGTGAAAGAATCACAGAAAAACTCGTGTCTCTAAAACAAATCACGCATGTTTTTGTTCCAGCGTTTGCCGTAGACCTGACCCAGGAAATTTTGCACAGCCACGGCCATACCCATTTAAAAGTTTTGCCCTTCGGCTATATTCCGCCAGCCAAATCTTTTTCGATTTTCGGCCGCTCAGAAGCGCGGACGAATCCGAAGGAACAGGAAGCTCTTCGTGGTATCCGGGATGCGGATTGGCTCCGTGGGCGGGCGGGAGAGATGATTCAGTGGGGAATGGCACGACAAAAGTCGGGGCAATATGTCAGCGATATTTATCTGGTTGAGCAGTTTTTGAAAACGATTCCTCCGGCATCATCGTTTCGCCGGTCGCTTATGGATGTGTTCGGTTCGCAAACGGCTCTGCTTTCAGCCACGGAAAACAATCCTGAATCAAGACTGCTGGCTTATGCCGGGGCGTGGCTCCGCCAGGAAGCCGCTTCTAAATCTGTGCCGGGCCAGGAGGAGAAACCGGGACAATGGATGCATCCCCACCGTCGTCAGGCTTTGCAAATTATGGGGGGAATCATGTCAATAATGGGCATGAATTTGAGCGGGCTTGGAGAATTTGCAAAGGCTGTTGGCGGAGAAGTCCTGAAACAAAATTGGGTGGATCTCAACGAATTGAAAATCGTTGATTACACGGTTCGTCGATTACACGCCAGTCTCAATAGCGAAACCCTTGAAGCGTTTGCATCAAGCCAATTCGATCGGGAGTTTTCACTTAAAATAAAGCTAGGGATAGAATCAAAACAGTCGCCGATTGATCAGTCCTTAGGCTCAAGGGTCCTTCAGCTTGCCAAAAAAGATCCCGACACTTATCGGCGGTTTTTCGATAGGAGTGTTGGAAATGCTCCAGAATCGATGCCTTGGATCCCTCGAGGTCCTGCTTCTCTTAATGAGACGGTTGAGCTTGCTAGAGAGCAGTATCTTCCTTTCCTGAGAGCCCTCCATAATCTGAACATGGAGGACCTTGAAGCATTGGAAAAAATCCCGAATAGTGGCGATCCGGGACAGGAGTACCAAAATATTCTGAAATTGCTTGAAAAACGGCGCGAGGCAAGCCGGCAAAGGCTCGAGGAAATTCGGAAAAAATTTCCTTACATGCAATGGGTAGAGGACCGGCTGTGGCATCCCGAAAGGGCGGGTTCAGTCACGCGAAGCCAGCATGAACGCTATGACCAACTGAAAGGCGGCTTGGAAAAAGAAAATAAACTCCAGAGCCAACTCGGAGAATCCATCCAGGGTCTCCAGACTTTCATGGAAAATTTCGGTTTCGCCAGCACCCTCCTTTCCTCCGAAACCGGTGTTCGCTCCGAGATGCGGGGTTTAACGGTGACAGCGGAACAGGCCAAGGATAAGCAGGGCGGCGAGATTCTGAATCTGGTCATTCAGGGGCTCCGGAGCCGTCAGTCTGTGTTGATTTCGGCGCCGATGAATGAGCCGGACAAACTGGTCAGCGAAATCAATGGCTTGGCGAATTCCCTGGGGTATAACCGGCTAAAAGTTTCGGAGCTGGCAAGTAAATCCCCATCGGGAAACATTCGATTTGTTTTTCCCTACAGTGCTGATTTTTCGAGAATAGATAACATCACCCTCTCGATGGGGCAGGAAGACGAGCTCGCGAAACGGCTGAAGCACGCGCTCAATTCCGCAGAAACAGCGCTCGCAGTAATCGACAGCAGTGAATTCATCGGAAAATATCTGAATCCGGATAATCCTTGGCCGCTTATCCAGCCGAACAGAGAAATGTCCCGGACTTTGTCTACAGCAGCGGAAGGGATGTACCGGCTGGCCAATGCCGTGAAATCAAATTCTAATCTTAACTACAACCAAATTTATCTTATGAATTTTATGGATATAGCCGGAGGGCATTTGAAGGCAATTTCAGGGGCTCTATGGGAGGGGAAGCTCAATATTCATGACAAGCCCAAAAATGGCGGCCATCAGGAAATCATGAGGCAAACCCTGGAACTGATTCATGACGAATTCGAACCTGCAATGGCCGACCGGGATGTCCTCGATTTGCTCAAGGATTTTGATCTCAAGCGCCGTTCCGAAGCGCGGGCGGACTTAAAGGGGGAGAAATCCGGACCGGTGTCATTCAAGCGCGTTCGCACAGCGGTTAGCGATATGTTTAGAAAATACCGGGAGAGCAGCAGCTCAAGATTCGAAAGACAAATCCGGCTGACACCTAGAATGGCAGCATTTGCGGGGCTTATCAATTTGCCAAGTATTGTCCTTCTTCTGATCTTTAAAGAATTTAAAGTTTATGAAATCGCAGCGCTTGGGATTTTTGTCGGGTTATCCCTTTTTGTAACAGCGATAGCCGTTACCCTTTCATTTTTTCATTTTTGGAACCGCACTTTTATTGCTCCTGATGGAACCTTGCGGCGAGAATACATGCAGCCGGCCGACCAGGAAGCAATTCTTCGCTGGATTAAAGAGTTCCGTCAGCTGCTTCAAAGCGAAGAAGCGTTGCGACGGGAATGGAATCCTTTTGCTTTCGGCCTTGCAAAGAAGTATCCGGAAATGATTCTAAAAAATCTTCAGGCATTGGAACTCCAGAACATTGATTTGCGTATTTATATGATAGACACCGCATTCCGGGCCTTTTCTGGGAATCCGGATATCCAGCAAGGCGATACATTCTCAGTTGATTCCAGCCAGACCCAAGAGCGCCTTTCGAATCTTTTTAACTTGTGGGAATCTTCCTTAGCGCCCCGCTCCGAAGTGCGGGCCCAAAAAAATGGGATTGAAGAGATCGGCAGATATCTGACTGTTTTGAAAGGCCGGGATGTGACGGAGGAAATGATCCGGAAGGAGGATTCGCAACTTTTGGAGTTTCGGGAAGGCTGGCTGCAGGCCAATCCTCAAGTCCGGAAAATTCTGGAAACAACGGGCGAGAATACTTTTTATGCCAATGACCAAACCCCGCGGGCCTGGGAGCCGGGCGTGGATATTTTTGAAGTGCCGGTCTAGTGGCGGGGATGGTGGTTCATGGGCGGGCGGCAAGGGTCTGCACGGAATGTCGCGGTGCGGAGTGATCCGGGAATTCTTAGCATTCGCGGTACGGGCACGGCGGCCGAGCCATTTCCGGTTTATTTGCAGGATTTCGGCGATATGTCCCACTGGTTTCAATACGGCCAGCTCGAAGGGCCGGCAGCGCGCGAAATTGTGCGGGCCTTCCGGCTGCAGGAATTTTCGATGGCGGTACTGGGCAAACCTCTTGAGATCGCAATGCCTTTGAAAATCATCGAGACAGAGCAAATTCCTTATGCGGGGAAAGCGTATTCCGTGCGGGATTATTTCCTGAAATACGCGCAAGAGAACGGGGCGGAGAAAACCAAAGGCATGATTCAGGGCTATTTTGCAAAATCCTATCCGGCGACGCACACGCCGGCATTCATGAAAAACTGGAGCCTGGAAAGGACGATCCGGGAACTTGCATCGGACCGCTGGCTCGCCCAATTACAGACATGGGCGCCGCTTGACATGCGTTCGAATGTTAGCTGGGAAGGACTTGTCCGGGAAACGGTCAGGGATTTCACGCGTTCTCCGGATTTTAAACATTTTCAAAAATATTACGGGGATCTTTTTGCCGCTTATGGAGAAGAGTATCAAGAAGCTCAATCGGCAGAGACCGATGCCATCCGGATCGGAGATGTGCAAAAAATTTATGCAAAGAATAAAGAGGCATCGGACCGGATTTTGAAAAAGGCCGCCATCCGGCTCGGGCAAACCGCAGGGCTTGCGATCGGTATCGGCGCCCAACTGGAAGATGCGCTCCAGGACCAGAACCTGGTTGGGTTTTCCTGGGCCAATGACTTCGACGACACCACGGTTCCGGACCGGGATCAGAATGATTTGAGTATAAGAAGGGAATACAAAAAGCCGGTGGATGAAAGCGCCAGAGACATGATTGATCATGGCGTCAAAGCCCTTGAGAATCTTTCCGGATTTTTATCGCCCAACATGCAGCCGCCCTCCTTTCTGGAAGCCCTGAATTTGTTCGTCGAAGAAACCCAAAAAACTTACCGGGCCGTGCAGGAAAAAATCATCGACAATCCTTCAGATAATCTTTTGACCCCGCATTACAAGGAACGGTACAAAAAATGGAGAGACGCTCCCGGAGGCGAGGCCAAGGTATTGGCCGGTTTGCATCTTGTTCTGCTTCGCTCGGAGATGCGGAATGAAAAATCACTGTTGGAGGATTTGCAAAGCCCGGATCCATTTCAGGTGCTAGACGGGCTTCTGCATTTGAAGGATTTAAAAAATCCGGAACTCGAAAAGACCGTGGTAAGACTCGCTTTCAGAGAAAATGAAACGATCCGCCGGTATGCACTCGATACGCTGGTCCGTCTTTTGCCGGAAGAGCGCAAGAAAGAGCAAATCCTCCGGCAGATTAACTTTCTGGAAAGAGACGAGAGAAAAGAGGAGAAAACGAGGGCCTTTTTATCGAATACCCGGATTGCATTTATCCTGAAACTCGCGGTGAATTTCTTCGAAATAAAGAAAGGCGGCTCAATCGACACAGACTTTTTGCTCAAAAGCCTGCTCTCCCTTTTGAAATACGGACGCGAATATGTGCTGGATATGTCGAGGGATGAATCGTATTACTGGAGTTTAGACAAGCTCATCCGGAAATTGAAAAACAGTCCTGCGGCGGACAAACAAACTTTTCTTGATGCGCTGGCCGCGCCTTTTATCCCGTATTTCCCGCCGCCTCAAACGGCAGGAGAATTTTCCGCTTACATGACCCATACGAGTTCCCTTGAACAGATATTCAAAGAACTGATTGCCTCCGAAAGTATTTCCCGGAACGATTTTTACCGGTTTGTAGAATCCCTGCCGGCTACGGCAAGGCCTCAAATGATTTATCTTGCGAGAAAAATGCTTTTATTTTTGACGCGTTCTGAAAACCAGGGCAAGAAAATCTGGGATCCTGCCAACCGCGTGGAAGCCGAAGACAAGCTCCTGTCGCTGATTAGCGCAGCAAAGGAATACGAACAGCCCCTTGTTTACTTGTCCCCGGATCACTCCGGCTGGCAGTTTCCTTCCGGTTTTTCAATTCAGTTATTTGAGGGCCGCATTCGCAGCATTCCTTACGAGGCTACCCGGTTTTTGCCCGGAGTTTTACCGGGTGCCCGGGTCATCGGCATTTTTCCAGATCTCCGGGATCCGGAGTTGAATGATATGACAAAAGCCGGGCATGTGCTGGATTCCATCGCTTATGCCCGGTTTTATATCCCGGCAATCAAAGTCAATGGCAAAAAATCGCTGGTGATCGCCGAATACCAGAATGACAGCTACCGCAACTTTATTAATAGGAAAGATAAACTTGCTTTTGCCGGAGAACTTTACAAGGACTGGCCTTCCGTGATGCGTCTTGTCATTGAAAATTACGCCCGCGAACATGGAATCGAGCAGATCATCAGTCCGGTCCGCAAGACCCTTGAGGAAAGATGGCCGACTCATGGATCGGAAAAAGGCATTCACTGGACGGTTGCAGACCGGGTTTATGAAAAAACCATGAAAAAGGAAGGCTATCATAAGGAAGAGCTTCATATGGATTGGGAACGGGAAATCAATACAAAACGCAACTGGTGGGTCAAGGCTCTGGATCCTTCGGATCCGGCGACCGGCCATTTAAGCAGGCTTTTTAGTAAGGAGCCGTCAAAAGAGGTTGGGAGAATCCGCGAAGAGGTCCATGCCCGTTTTGAAACGGAAAAGAAAGCAAAGGCGAAAGAGGCAAAGCCGGAAGAAAAAAAAGAAAAAGACAAACCTTTATCTTTGACGGACCGCATGATTTTCAAGCGTTATTCTGAAATCGACCGAAGCGATGAGGTTGTGGAAGACTCTTTGAAGGCGCTATTTCAAATGACAGGACTAGAGGACTCCGCAAAAGATTGGGATGGGAGACATACCGACGCCTTGATTCTCTTCTCCGGAGGTTCAAAAAATATTCCCGGCTTAGAAAAGTTTAATTTTGAAGGCGTTCCGACAGCGGTTTATCCTTTTTTCGTCAACGGCGATGGGAATGAAGCCATCCTGGACCGAGCTTATATTGCGACGCGGGAAAAAAACATGACTTCCGGCGAGGAAATTGAAATTCGGTATTCCTTTTTATTGCACCTTATTCGCGATTTACGGAGCCGTGGAATCCGGTTTTTACACATCGGAAGCCTTCAGGACTTGAAAGAACAGACGGAGTACCGGCAGTTGGCGGAAGAGCCTTTTGTGACTGTCCACCAGGATGAATCTCAAGGGATTCAATCTTTGGAAATCGATTTAAGCCGGGACACGAGCGATTTCGAAGGCTGGCTGGAAGATAATATTGAAGGTGCTTCGCAATCCGGACTGCCGGAATGGCTGACGGCACCGGAGTCCGCCATTAAAAAAATCCTTGAGGCGAACCCTGCTGTGGATTGGAACGCTGCGATCGAAGCCTATCATCAAGAAATTTCGGCCCGGGCGGCCTCTCCGCTTGATTTCGCCGGCAAGATTGATCTGGCCAATCAAATCTTGCGTAAAGCGGCCAAAGCCTACCGGCCCACGCCTGCCGAGCTTCTCGCATTTCATTTTCTAACCGTATTGATTACGGAACGAAGCGGAATGAATTTCTATTTTACGGAAATAGCCAAGTGGATTGTCCGGCTCGGTAAAGGAAGAACCAAAGTCACCCGAATACCCGATCCTCATCCCGATGAGGCTTTGTCTCGCGCTTTTCTTATTGCGCTTACACAAAGGATTATGGCGGGCTTTATCCAACCTTTTGAAATACGCCCTTTCACGGGACCTCTTCAGCATAATGTGGAATGGTATCTTCGGGATTCTTATCGTCTTTTGGCAGATTCGATGTACGAGCACCGCTTTGGTGATCCGGCAAAGGTTTACGGGCTTCATCTCGGCGCGCTTTCCGCGGGCGACTGGGGACTGGCGGAGCTGGCACCGGGCGGCTTCCTTTATTCAGTGCAACCGGACATCAAACCAATATTGGCCGGCCGGGGGGTTTCCAACAGCGTACTTGCCCGACGCTTGCCCTTTTTTGAAGACATCGCCGCCAAGACATCGGAACCCGGCGTTCTACTCCTCAAAACAGAAATATTTAATGAATTATCTCAAAATCAAAAAACAAAAGTCGAAACCGAAGGCCGCAATGATTCCCGGAAAGAAAAATTTTTGATTACCGAACCATTAGAGCTGGCACAAATCGCCGGCATTTGGCTGCCCGAGGATGCCTCACGGGATTCTGTTGAGAAAGCCGGAAAAATCTGGGGAAAAGAAAATGTTTCATTGATCCCCGGATGGAATAAGGCGGCGGATTCTCCAAAAATTCAAGAGTCGCTCGAAAAATGGATGATGGCCAAAGGCCTTGACCGCGATTTCGCCTTATTCCGGATCGCTGAAAGCGCCTATAACCCCTCTGTTCGCTCGGAAGCAAGACAAAATGAGGCTGAAATTCTTGAGGGATTAAAAAGTCCGGAGGCATTTGACCGGCTCAAAGCTTTAAGTTCCGTAACCGATATCAATCAATCCGGAATTTATGGGGCCATTCTTGATATTGCTTTGAAGGATGAGCCAAAAGATATGTGTCTTTATGCCATAAACACTCTCATAAGGCTGCTCGACCCCATCCAGAAAATTCAACTGATTAATCATCTTTTAGACCGTTTGGAGGGAAAAACCAAAGTGGTGGACCCGCGGCCTTACGAGGTCCAGGCCTCTTTCATTGTGCCCTTAATTCAAAAACTGGTGCTTAGTTTTAAAAAGAGCCGTTATGCAAACTTTGATCCAGAGGAATTGAACAGTTACTTTTTAATGAATATTGTCGAGACCCTTCTGGATCATGTCCGGGACTGGGTCCTGGATATCCGGTTTCATAAAGACTATCACCGGGATTTTTTAGACATTTCGCGCGCTTTAAAGAACCGGAGTAAAAAAGAAAAGTTTCAATTCTTGAAAATACTCATGAAGCCCGTAGCGGACCTTTCTCCTCCCCGGAATGAAGAGGAATTTTTTTCTTATGCGCATGAAACGAAATTGATCGGCGCTTTTTTGGGAGAACTTGTTCAACAGGATATTATGACTGTCCGGGATGTATATGAATATGTGGCATCTCTGGCTCCGGGACGGCGCCCTCAAGCCATTTATCTTTTAGGAGAGTTTTTCAGAACCCTGACCCTCATTGAATGGGACCCGGTCCCTCCCGAGGAGGAATATAAGGATTATATCCGGCGGTCCGACGCAGAAGAGAAATTCCTGAATTTAATCGGGGCCGGGAAACAGCCCACCGATCAACCGCTGGTTTATTTTGTTCCGCCGGAATCACGCTGGTCTTTTACCCCGGATCAATCCATTCAGCTTTTCGAGGGAAGGGTGCGGAGTATTCCTTATGCCGCCACCCGGTTGATGCCGGGCATTTGGCCGGATGCGCAGGTGCTTGCCTTTTTCCTGGATAACCGGAATCGACGGGTTGTTTCTGAGCCAGGCCATGTGCTTGATGCCGAAATGTACGCTCGCTTTTATTTCCGTACGGTCAACGGCAAAAAGTCTTTGGTGGTCGCGGAATACCAGAATGACTCTTATCAGAAGACCGCCAAGAATAAAAAAATACGGAAATACTTATTTCAGGATTGGCCTTCGGTGATGCGTCTCGTTCTTGAAAATTATGCGAGAGAAAACGGCATCGAACAAATCATCAGTCCTATTGCGGAAACCATCCGGAAAAGATGGCAGACGGATGAAGGCCGGCCAGGCATTACCGGGCCATTGCCTTTCGTGGTTTATAACAAATACATGGAAGAGGCAGGTTATCATAAAGAGAAAATTAAAGTTGAAAAGTGGGAGCGGGGAATCAAGGGCAAACGCAAATGGTGGGTTAAAAGTTTGAATCCCGAGGACCCTATGGCCGCGCGGTTGAAGCTTCTTTTCCAAAAGGATCCTCCTAAAATCAGCGGAAGAATTATCCGGAAATTTTGGGAGGATTTTTATGCGAGAAATGAGCGGCAAACACTCGCGAAGGAGGAAAAGGAAGAAAAACCAGTTTCCGAGAGGCTGGCTTTCAAGGTTTATTCGAAAATGACTGCTGATGAATTGAAAGCGGATCATCTGAACCCTGTCGCCGCATGGAATGGGATCAAAGAAGACGCCCTGATTCTTTACATTGATGGCAAGATGGCGGGTTCTTATCCTTTTGTGATGGCCCCCGGGAAAAAAGAAGCCCTTACAGCGGGATTTTATACTGATTCACGGGATTACCGGTTGATCTTTGATCGGGAGAAAAAACTCGATAACGTTTATCATCAGCAATTGATGCAGGAACTCATTCGCCGAGGGTATCAATCCTTGAGAATTATCATTTCTCCGGATTCACGCTACCGGGTGCCGGTCACTCCGAGCGACCAGGAAAAGCCATTTGTTGACATTGATTTAACCAAAATTCCCGGCGTCGCCCGCTCCGAAATGCGGAGTACGAAGGAGAATGAAGAACAAATCAGGGAAGGGGAGAAGCTTTGGAATAAGATCAAGACCATGGATGTGTCGCTTGAATCAAAGAAGAAAACGGCTGCGAACAGTAGTAGTGGAATTAAGTTCGGAGCCAGAATCTCCCTTGACGGTGTGACATTTTCGAATCCTTTACGGACTTTGCATGTTGGAGGCCTTGATTTGAAAAAGGTTTTTACAAAGCCTTGGTATGCACTTCGCGAAGTGAACTTTAAGGGGCATCCGTCTAATATTCCTTATTACGATCTTTCTAAAGAAGAAATGCAGTCTTTGATTGCGTATTTTCTCTCGCGGCCGGACCGGCATCTGGCCCGTGTGGATTGGCCTTATCAGGGCGAGGATTACGGAAGTCCACTGCCGGAATATTGGAGGACATTTTATGGAGGGGCCGACTACTCCCACTCCAAGACACTCGCGGCAATCCAAAGGCACCAGCATCCTTTTATCACGGAAAAAATTGTCCGTGCGGTCGAGTTTTTAGCCCATGCCAAACACCAGACGAAATTTAATATTCTTCAAGAGGGGGCCGGCGATGCCGCGCTGCTTTTGCAGGTCCGTGAAGAACTCCAAAAGAAATTTCCACAATTTGAATTTCATTTTTACGGCATTGATATCGTCCTGGACGGAATTCTGAAACATACCCGCAAAACAATTCATGAAGACAATGTGGTGCTTAAAACCGGGGATTCCGCAGACCCCGGCCTTTTGGAATTAGAGAAGCCGAATGATTTTTTTGATGTCATTTTTGAGTTTGGGCTTTTGAATACGCCTGTCACAAAGGAGGAAAAAGCACAAAAAATATTCCAAAAATGGGCTGATCAGCTCAAGCCCGATGGCCTTGTTCTTTCTGCTCAAACCGGGCAATCATGGTGGCATATGTTGGAGCCTGCTCAAAAACCTGCCCATTTCCGCCCCGTGGCTTATTCCATACCGGAGAATGTTTTTTCTGAGGTAGAGCCAAAAAGTTTCATCGTTCTGCAAAAGCAAGGGAGTCATTCAATGACAGCCCTTGATTTGTTTCAAGAAGAAAAACCTCGCTCTGAACTGAGAGCAAAGGATTCAGAGAGGCCGGAATTCATCGGGGATTTGCAAATGCAAATTCGGTTTATGCAAATTGCGCTCCTTCAAAAAGAGTTGGATGATCGCGCTCGATATTTTGACAAGATATTGAAGGATGTCTCCCTGCGGCTGCAAAAGTTCAGGCAACGAATCAATAGAATAAGTAAGCGAAGTCTAAAGAGTTTGGATAAAGCCTCCCAGAAATTAGGTGCCGAGGGACGCATTGAGCTTCTCGAGAAGATGAGTCTTGTCCAATTGAGATTCAGCCAGAGCAAAGAACATGACGAATTATTGAAAGAAAAAGCGGGTGAGCTTAAAAGCTTGAACCTGAAACAGATGGATAAAAGTAATCTTCAATCCTTGACTGCTATTCAAAAAGACCTCGAACGGCGGATTCAAGAATTTGAAGATTTGATCAGGCAAAGAAAGTCTCTTTTCAACAAAACGGAACAAGAGGCCCAAGTATTTCAAGAGCTATTAGATGATTTGGAAGGCAAAGGTAAATCCCGCTCCGAAGCGCGAAGTGATGACGATTCTCGAATGAAAGCTTTAAATAGTTTCATTCAAAGTTTAGGGAAGGGGCCTTTGCGGCGTATTTCTCAAGACCAGAAAAAACAGCTTCTCGCCTTTGATTCGCGCAGTGTTTTTCTCGAATCCCATGTTTTTCAAATATTGAAAAAATCAAAATTAAGCCCCTCGGATGGAAGAAAAATCATTTCTTTCTTAAAAGCGCAGAAAACAGCCGTTCCTGCCCCTAAAGAGGAGAAAATAAAAACACTCTTTTCCTTCACCTTGGCTCCTCCTTCCCAAAATAAAAATTTGCATCGAGGCCTATTGAATCAGGGAGAAGCATTCCTTCCTCCGGAACAAATTCCAGAGGCAAAAAACGTATTTTTTACGGTAGAACAATGGATGAACGAGGCCCTTACCAATCCGCGCTGGGGATATTATGGCGCCGGGAGAATGGAATTCCGTAAAGATTTTGGCACTTTTCCGCTCGGCTTGTCTCCTTTCTTCGGAAAAATGCTGGCCGAGCAAGTCTTCAAAATGTGGCTGGGCATGAAACGAGCGGGAACATGGAAACCCGGAGAATCGTTTCATCTATTGGAGCTTGGTGCCGGAGAAGGTGATTTGGCATTTGATTTTTTATCCCATGCGCGCGAAAAGGCCGGGCAGCAAAAAGGAGAATGGCATGAATTTTATGAGGCGCTTCAATATCAAGCGGCCGAGCTTTCCCCAACGGCGGTTAAGATTTTAAGACAGAAAAACGGCATCTTTATCCAGCAGCAAAAACTGCAGGCGTTTCAGAAAGACGGCATTGGTTTTCTTAAGTCCTTTGAAGAGAAGCCGGTAAAGGGTGTGGTACTGACCAATGAGCTTTTTGACAACCTTCCCGCCCATCAGGTCCGTTTCAGAAAAAATGGCGCCGTCGAAGTTGCGCTTTTTGTGCCGGTCATTCATAAAAAAGCCCTAGAATTTTTAAAACGCAAGGGCGTGATTCGATCTGACGAAATCACGCTCTGGCCAAGTCCTGAATCAGCCAATCAGCTTATCCTGAAACGGGAGGATTTCCTCAAGATAAAAGACCGTTTGGAAACCGAAAAGTTCAGTAAGTTAAAAAAGGAATTGAAGCAGGCCTTCGGTGTTTTTGAAGTTTATGCGGATGCCCGGTTTTTTCCGGAAGTCAGGGAATATGCAGGCCAGAACCGCCACGAAATCGCTCTTGCCTTGGCAAAGGCGCCTGGAGATGTCGTTTCTCTCTGGAGCCCCTACCAGCAAAGTCTTTTAGATGCACAGGCAAAGGCGATTGATAAAGGTTATCTTTTGAACATTGATTATTTTTTCAATATGGCGGAATTTTTGAATCCCGTGCTTCCCCAGCGGATGCATTTTTTTGCTTATGATAAGGAAATCGATCCGGCGGTTAACCTGGGTGAATATGACATCACTTTTAGCCCGGATGCCACATCCATGGATCTTTTGGGCGGCAAAAAAGGGCTCAAGACCATTCTGTTTGGCCCCCAGAAAAACCTTCAAAATCAAACGGGAATTGATATTCGTCAACCGGAAACTCAACAAAGAATTTACGAAAATCTCATTCAGGGTTATTTTCTTGATTTTGGAAAAGAAATTTTTCCGGAATTGGACAGGGAGATGCAGATGAGGCCTGAATTTGGGGCGGCGATCGCAGATATCCTCGTTTCATTTAAGAAAATTTTCAACGACTTTCCACTCCAGTTGGTTGCGGAAAAAATGACGAGGAGGGAAGTTCCGGAGGCCGAAATAAGAGCCCATATCGTGAACACCATGCAGGGGGTTGAAGGATTCAGGGATCATGCGGGAGAAATTGCCGAAATGATTATCGACCGGATGCGAAGATTTACCCGGGATATTCCAAAAATTTTCGAGACATTTAATTCCGAAAATCTTGAACGCATGATGGATAAAGGGGAAGGCAACCTTTTTCATTTAATGATCCAGCAAAAAGAAGGAACGGATGATGCCTATCAATATCCGGAGGGGATTTCCTACCCGCTTTTCTCCACCGACACAAATCCAACGATTCTAACGCAGGCCGCAAAAATCGAAGATTTTCTGAACCAACAGTATGCTCCAGAAGACGCCCGCTCCGAAGCTAGAATGGCAGCAATGCCGGAAAAGATTCCTGCGGAATGGGCAGATTTTGATTTTTCGAATTTAAGCCGTACCACGGATCAAATTCGCCTTTTTGAGGAATGGGTGACGGCAGCCAATCAAAAGCAAGCAGGGGAATTAACGCAGAGTCTCATAGAATTTTCAAATCAATTGAATGCCTTATGGAAATCTAAAAAGACAGAAGCCATTGAAGAGGAATATCTGGAGCCTTTAAGCCGGCTTATCCGTTTGGCTCGTGATAAAAGTGAAGGGAAAGAAGCCCCCGTTAAACTTTCGGTGAAACCAAAGGAAACGAGCGGAGTATCGCCGGAGATTGAGGCGGCTATCCGGGTGTTGTACGTACACCCGCAAGCAAGCGATGTTTTTCACCTGCTTGGGGAGCGCGACCGGGTGTTTGGCGGAACAGGGCTTATTAATGAAGAGGTTATTTATCACAGAGGCCTTGAGGCGTTCAGACAATTGGAAATCAAACCGGGAGACCGGGTGCTCGAAATCGGGGCCGGTAAATTCGGAGGACTGGGCCTTGTCGCTGCTCTTGCCGGAGCCCATGTGACAGCTTTTGAAAATCATCCGGAAACTTTGAAAGAATTAAAAGCAAGGATCAAAGATATTCAATCGCAAATAAACGCGAAAAGCGGCTCTTTCAGCCTTGTCGAAAAAGATTTTTCTTCCGCAGATGATTTGAAAGATTTGCCGCCGGAAGGTTTCGAACACGTTATTGCCACCGATATTGTGACTCCGACTCAATTTGCTGCTGCAATCAACCGTGCAGCTCCTTTGACCGCAGATCCTTTGAAAATTCAAAGTATTCTGAAAAATATTGCCGGTCTCAAAAATGGAAACAGGGGGTCCGTGCTTTTGAGCGTGCCTGAATTCTATTCGGTGCAGGACTCTTTGGGCCGGCCGGTCCGAACGATTAAAAAAGTTCCTTTTGATGATGATCTCAAGAATGAGCTCAAGCAATCCGGAAAATCCATAGATTCCGATCCCGCTTATGTGGCGGTCCCATTTTCGCTGGGTATTCAGAGAGGGATTCTCTTCAAAATAAAATCAGCCCGCTCCGAAGTGCGGACCATGACGCAACATATTGAAGCCGCAAAAAGGCTTATAAACCTGCTCGATAGGGACCCTGCAAAGGCGCTCGCCGAACTTGAAGCAATGCCTGAAAAGGAACGTAATAAGGTCCGCCGCACAGCGATTGAAATACTCACAGATGCAATCCGGGAAGCGCCGCATGAGGACTCAAATACCGGGAGTGCCTTTAGGGAACAAGGCACGGAGGATTATCTTTTCCGGCTCAAAATCTTCTGGTTCTTGGCGCTGCCAAAGGATTTTGTTGTCATACATCCGGCCAGCGGGCCGAATTATGTTCCTGCGTATCTTTTCCCCTACGTGGGCTTTTCACTGATACCGTTTATTCAAATTGATGCAAAAAATCCGGCGGTGATACTGATCCGCCCCAGTGTTACCGGGATTGACAGCCCGGCCCTCAATTCAAATTTAGTGTATAACCTGCATCCGTTTTTCGACAGGGTGGATGCTCTTGATGCCGGCAAACTTGCTTTGCTGGTCAATCAAGGCGGATTGTCCCGGTATCCGCAGCGCGTGATTTTGCTGAATGAATTTGAGGGTTGGGTGAGGGGTTATCAGAGTAATAAGGATTATCACCGTTTTTACACCCGGTATCCCAACGGGCCGTTTCCGCCTGATTTTATGAAGACCTGGGTCAGCGAAATGGATGAGAAACTTATCCGCGAAGGGGATTTTGTGCTGCTTTCACCGAAAGAAGACGGTGCCGCTTTGGGACATTTTCTTGAAAAGGGTTATCTTCGATTGCAATACCCGAAAGGAATATGGAAAAAACTTGTTCAGAAAGAGCCGAAGAGCAATATCCGCCTCAATTATATCGATGACCAGCAAATTTCATGGCCCAGGACATTTGTCGTTCTTCAAAAACCCTATCCCGTAAATATGGCATACCAAAACGACAAAATTTCTGGCGCCATGCTTCGTGAAAATCGTACCCGCTCCGAGGTACGAAGCGATCAGAAAGAGATGCCGGAAAGATCTCTGGCTGATTTATTGATTCAACTCAAGGAATTTCAAGAAAAGTTTTCTCCAAAGAAAGAGAGTGATAGCAAATCCCATTTTGAGAATCTTGAGTTTGCACTGAAGGAAGCGGGGAATGGGGTGCCTCAAGCTTTGGAATGGCTCAAAGACAACCGCCTTGTTGGGTCAAAACTGCGGATGGTGGCGGCACGGGTGGGATCTGTACAGAGGGTAGTCGATGCCGGTTTTGAATTGGAAAAGCGGGGGGTACTAGGCAAGGGGAAACCATGGAGTGGGGCAGCGACTATTTTCGATTTGCAGAAGCTTGTGAGGGCACTGGCGGAGAAGCTTGAGGCGCAAAATCTTCGGCTAAAAACCGGTGATTTTGTTCCTGGCACAAAATTCCGGCTTGGCGTTTTTAACGATGAAGAAGCTATCCGTTCTTTGCGTTCCTGGCCCGAATACGAGGAGCGGGTCCGGCAAATGCGGCCTGGTGGAATTTCTGAAACCGGATTTTTGGGAGAAAATGAAGACCTCGTCGACGCGTTAATCGAAGATGCCCGAATAATGAGAGCGCTTGGGATCATGCCTCAAGAGCTTGCCGGTTGGCTTGAAACAGTTCTTAAAAAAGGAAAGGCACGTATCAATGGCCAAAAAATAGAAAGTGGTGGTATTTCGGATTCAGCGGGAAGTCAGGCTCCGCCTCTCCCTGGTGATATTCCTGCTGCATCGGATGAAAATCGGCCGAGAAATCTCAAAACAGGCTTTCAAGTGACCGGCGTTGCAACCGAAATGCACCCCGCACTTATCCGTTTATGGGGATTCTTTGAAGGACGGAAATCGAAAGTTTTATATCAGGAAGAAGACCCCGAGTTCCAGCAATTAACAAAAGATATTTTCGGGGATCGGCCGACTTACCGGCTTGATCCGTTGGAATTGTATTCGCTCTTCACAGGACGTCCCGTCGAAGACCTGCAGCAGATTGTGGAAGCGGCCCGTTCCAAAAGACTGGGGAGAATCCGTCTAAATTTTTCAATCGTGAAGGGGGAATCGGAAACGTTCAGGAAAATTTTGCAGGCAACCGTCCGCCCGCCGGCGGTTGATCCATCATTTGATCCGACGCATTTCGCCCGGGCGGAGTTTAAGGCGGAAGGCAGGGGAATGTCGCTTCCCCTGGATTCTGAAGATTTGGATTTGCCTCTGACACGGGGTGAACTTACCCTCATTTATGAGAGGGAAGTGCTCGTCGCGGAAGAGTATTCGGCGCCCGCCCGCTCCGAAGCGCGTGTCGAGGAAACGAAATCTTTTGAGGGGGTGCCGGCAGGTATTTCCGGCCTTTTGAAATTTTTTGGTTTCCAAAGATCGGACGAATTGGAAGCCCGGCTTGCAAAGTACGGGGCCGAGGAGCTTGCGGGGAGAATGGCTTATCAGCTTGAAAAGCAGCAGAAATGGATTCCTGCCGCAGGGCATTTTATCCGCGAATATTTTAGGAGAGTAAATGGCGGAAAATTGCTTGAACCGGCTCCTTTCCGGCTGATCGAGGATATGGCGCTTCTCGACCCTCAAGGTGCTGTTGCAAATCTGTTGTTGCGTGCTTTCCTGATATTAAGCAGACGCGGCTTTTTAAAAAAGACTCTTGCTGCGGCACTTTCAGTTTCGATGCCGCATTCTTCCGCCGCAGAGTCCGTCGTTCGTCAGCTCATCCAGGTTGCAGCCCTTCCCATCCCTCAAAAGTTATGGGTCAGGAATTATGCGGACGACTGGCTTGATGTGAGCTATATCGGCGATGATGAGATCCTTGGCAATGCCCCTCAAATCTTGAGGCGGAATTTGTATCAAGAATTGATTAAAATTGAAAAAGAAAGCCCCTCGTCGAGGCAATATTTTTCTGGAATGAAAACGCCGTGGCTTAATTGGGGAGGGGAAACCAATGACCCTTCGATCCAATACCTGCCGGTACACCGAATGTTTCACCAATGGCACGAGGAGGTTCTTCGTGATGAAAAGAGTAAACTCTTGCCCTTAGTCAGGAAGGCGGCAAGCGAAGCGGAATCCATGATCATCCATGGCCATGGTTTATGGGCGCAGTACTATCAAAAGCGGGTTCCGGATTATCAAGCGCGAAATATCCGGCTTTTCGGAACTGTCAAAGATGTAATGGGAAGCGATATCAAGGAAATTCAGAGTGAATTTATTGCCCGGCAAATCGCTCAAAAAATGACCCCCATCATTGAAAATATTTCCCGTGAAATTATCCGGCAGGCCGGCGCTTATTACCGTTCGTTCCAGACGCTTTCGGATGAAGCATTCAGGCGTGTTCGAGAAGAATACTATGACCAGCGCCTTTATGAGCGGAGTGATCCGGCGAGAATAGACAAGATCGAGCGATTTTTAGATAAAACGAGAGACGAAGCCGTTCGCGAGCTTCGGGAGAAAGAAGAAAATGTCCGGCAAAGGATTGTCTGGTTAAAGGAATATCTCCACAGAAAAAGTGGCGGCGAATGGTTTGACGGCGTCTCCGGCGATGCCGGCGAATGGGCGGCGAAGGAACAGAAAATCGAAAAATCGGAAAAAGAGCTTTCCCTGATCCAGGGGAAAATCTCTTTGTTAGAAATTAAAGCTGCGTTTTCCGGTCCCCGCTCCGAAGCGCGGGTGGGAAATAAAAAGACAAACGAGATTTCAGGCAGCCTTGGTCTCCTCAAAGTATCGCTCCGTCACCCATATACGGATGAGGGTAAGGTAGCCGATACCCTTGCGCGCCGCAACCTGCTTGAGACCGATGATCTCCGCTTCCGGGAGCCTCATCGAAACCAGCTTTTTCCGGGGTTTGGGGAATTGAACTTTCGCGGTTTTCATTCCCTTGAGAAAATCGGTGGAATCATGCGAATCCCAGAAACGGGCTTCCTCTTCAAAATTTTTAAACTTGGGTATTTTATGTTTTTTCTTTCTCATGAGTTATCTCCTCTTACGCGCCAATTTTTGTTCGGA
>CAYGIT010000004.1:10785-32773 GCA_964349955.1 uncultured bacterium | reverse complement strand
GTCATTCCCGCATGATTTTAGGCGGGAATCCATGCGCTCACGGATCCTCGACAAAAGCATTCGAGGATGACAGGCACAGTCTACGAGAAACTTCTTTTTAACTCAAGCGCTGTCATTTTTGCAATCTCAAATAAAAAATCCCGAGAATGGTTTTGGCGTCGCAGATTTTTCCCTGCCGGACCATGCGCTCCATTTGGGGAAGCGAAAATTCCTGTTTTTCGATTTCTTCGTCTTCATCGCCTTGCAGGACTTGCGGAACAAGCTTCTCCCCTAAAAAAAGATGCATGATCTCGCCGGAGACTCCGGGCGTGGGATAAAATTGGAAAAGTTTTTTGAGCCGCTTGGGGCAAAAACCGGTTTCTTCGGCAAGTTCTCGCGCGGCAGCCCGGCGTATGGGTTCCCCCGGCTCAATGCCGCCCGCCGGAAATTCCCAAAGCCAATCCCCCGTCGCAAACCGGAATTGCCGGATTAAAATATAACGGTCCGGCCCGGCTTTCGGAATAATCACGACCGCCCCGCCATGTTCCATCATCTGCCGGGATAAAATTTTTCCCGACGGCATGAGCACTTCACAGTCCACAAGCGTGACAATCCCCTTGGAAAAAATGACTTTTCGTTTTTTGACTTTAAATTTTGGAGCCATCGGTGAGAAGTATGCCTTGCTGCGGGACAGGAGTCAATACTGCCTGCCACCGGAAAAAAGAATTACGCAGAAGCTTGTGTTTGTCTAATAGCCCGAAGTTCGGAGCGAAGTGCGGCAACGAATTCACCAAGGAACAAGGGCGTTCCGACATTGTCTTCGAGATTCATGGTCATTATTGTTAACTCGGCAAGTTCAGAGGCCTTGACCTGTGAGGTAACAATATCCGCGCGATTGCTATCATCCACCTTGCTGCCGACCATGAGGCGGGTCACAACATCAGGATCGTTAATGTTATGCGTCTTCATCGCCATTTTCATGAAGGCCGTCAAACCGGCGCTCGCGACAAGGATGATTCTGCCTTCGGGATTCGCGGCTTCATCGTAAATCGCCCCTTGCGCTTTATACTTTGCCTTGATCGCCGCAAGATCGATATCCGAACCCGTGATTGCCAATTGTACCGTTTTCGCGGCATGTTCCAAAATTCGGTCGATCACATCCACTTTTTGTTGCGGAGTTGGGTCAATTTTGCCGTACAAAGCGGAATCATACCTCATCACCACGAGGCCCCTGCCCTGGAATCCGGCTGGCTCAAAATCATGTTCCTGCATCGACGCTTTCACACCGTCCAGAAATTCAGCTTTACTCACTGAATTCATGATTATCTCGTCAAAGCCCGGAATTTCTTGTCGGGCAAGCGCGAGTTCATCCCTCAATTGAATCTCCCGGCGAAGTCCCGCCGTTTCGCCAACGGCTAAAGGCAGTCTTTTTTCTTCAGACAATTGGCGCACCTCGGAACGTCGGGAACGGCGGATGGGATGGGCCAGGGCCAATTTAAGTTCCGCGGTAATCTGACTGACGGTTTTTTTCTTAATATTTTCTGGGGATAATATATGTTGAAAAATATTTTTCGTATTTGGAGCGCTCACCCTCGCCATCGCCTGAGTCAAGGTAAGCTGTTTGTGGGAACCAAGCCCCTTCACTTCATCAGCAGCAGTATGTCCGTCTTTACTTTGCCAGGGATCAAATTCCGGAGGAACCTGAAAGGTCACCTGGAGCAGTGGTTTGTTTTTATTTTTTGGAAGAATCAGATAATCAATAGAATCATACCCTGCCCCGGCCGTAAAACGCCTGCCGGGTGAAAGAATATTCTGGATAGTCGCCCCTTGGGGAACATCCAAAATTCCCCACGAATTAATAACCGACCCGTCAATCTTGCTTCCGAATTCTATCCCGCTCTTTCCAAGAAGCATGGCATGAGGGCCGATAAATTTCGCCATTTTCCCTAACTCCACCTGATCATCGAATTTAACATTTCTTCCGACGATAAGACCGTCCAGGTATTTATGAACGTCCGGCGATACAAATTCTTTGTACCAGGGATCTCCGTCCTTGCCGACGATTCCGACTCCAAAAAGACGACGATAGGATTCCCGGTCATAAAACTGGTTTCTTATTTTGTCGGCTTGAGCCGGGCGATTGGCATGCAAATAAAGGGCCTCGGGGCCTAAATTCACAAAACTCATTCCAAACTTTTTCTTTCCCTCGCTCCCCATCTCGATGAGAAATTCCACGAAACCCGGAAGACGATCAAACTCGGGATGCCGGGCGCTAAAGCGGCGTGGATATTTCTGGCCAAAGGTCGCAGACTCAAAAAAGGCCTCCACCCAATTAATAGAAGGAGACGATGGGAATTTTTGATTAAGCTCTTTTATCTTGCCAATCAACCATACGTAGGCCGGCCATGTAAGATAATAATTCGCGTGATTGACATTGACCTGATTATGTCTAATGATTTTTTCATCACTCAAGAAATCGAGGGTCTCTTGATCCGGCTTTTCAACCGCCATAAGAATTTCTTGTCCTCCGGCTTTTTCAGGTTCTGCGGTAATAATGACCCCCAGGCTCTGAATCTCCTGGCGATCCATCGATTTCTTAAGGCTCATCGTATGTCCAAAAATTTGAAATCCGCCCGTTCCTGGAGTCATCACGTTTCCGGATTCGTCCATAACGGGCTCTCTAATTTCATCCAAAACCGGCGGGTATTGCGACGCTATCGCGGCATCCGTCGAAAAAATCCCGAGACCGGTTTCAAATTCATACATAAATCGTCCCCGCATATTTTGTTCCAGATTTGTTTGATCTCCAGAGGGAGTGGGCCACAGCGCCTTGTTACTGTCCTGGCTCGCCGTCAACGCACGCATCCGGCTTCCTCTTCCAGCCTGCATGTAGGTCATGACGCGTTCCTGGCGAACTTGATCGACCGTATAATTCTTTCCATACTTTCTTTCCAGGAGTGTTTCAACAGGCAAAAGACCCGCCAGACTGCCATGCCCTTCATCTGCCTCAACCAGGGGGATTTGTTCAGGCCGGAACAAAGTACCAGCGGCCGGCCTTAAAATTTCTTCTGCGGTAATTTTCACTGTCTCGGGAGTTGTAACAATAAAAAGTTGTGAATCCTTGCGCCTACCGGCTAAAGCCTCTTGCAGGTATTTTTCGTATGTCGCAATGTTCCGGATCAGCGTCTGCTCAATTTCTTCATTTTGGGTTGTGCGCAATTCAGACCGTCTTTGGGCTTCCGACAAAAATTCCTGCGAGAGGCGCTCAAACTCTTGCCCCGGATAAGCGATGACCTTCAACTCTCTCAAAATATCCTCTTCGGTGATGCTGTTAAAAGTCGCCTCATCATAAACTGCATAAAGTCCGAGGTGCTGATAGGCCGTGATGCCCAGCCCTTTTTGGTCCCTGTCGATCGCGGCCCGGTCATTGGTGCGCGCGAAAAGAACATTCGTATGGGAATCCGTAAAGAGCAGGTTATGGGGAATATTTTCTTTGAACAACACCTTTCGGGCAAATTCGGCTTCCAGCTTCGCCAGCGCCGCACGGTCCGGGCTCTGGAAAATCAAATTCGGAAACTCATAAGAAAGAGGGAGTCTCCCCACCTTCACCTTCCCGATTTGGTATTCCCAAATCGCCTTCGAGGGATCAATCAAAACTGAATACGTTTGTTCTTTGCCGGTTTCGGCCTTATAAGCGATAGCGTCCAGATTGATCGTATGGCGATGGTTATCGTTGACCGAAGCGGCGCCTTCCAGCGAATTGAAGTTCAGCCAGAGATCCTTCTGGCCATCAAGAATCGTCAAATCATCCAGGATATCTTCCTCGGTACTGACCTGCGGCCGGGGATACGCGCCGGTAATTAATGCATGCCAGCGCAAAATGGGATTTTTGTTCGTGAAAATCCTCTTTGTTCTGCCATTCACCACAACCGTTCCCAGCAATTCCTGGGGATTCTCGACCTTATCAAAATTAAATTTGTCCTTTTCCAGGGGCCGTTCGACCTGGACCGTGGTTTGCGCCAGTTCATCCGCGCGCTTGGCACGGGCGGGACCCCGGCGTGGTTCAAATTTCACCAAAAACCTTCCAACTTGCCGGAACTTCACTCCCTGGTCCGGATCATAGGCAATCGGGCGTTTTTTTGAATCCGCATCATCAGGATGTTCCCGAAGCCCGGCCGCCAACGCGCTCATCCATCGCAATTTAACTTCCTCGACAAAATTCTCCGGCTCAATCACCTTGCGAAGCTCGGAACGGTATTGTTGATTGATCGCTTGAATTTGAGGAATCACATATTGAGCGCTCATAAAAAGGGCTGAAGAATCAGGTTCTGCCGCAAGCGCTGACCGGAGCCTGGCTTCGATGGCCCGGGCCACTTCGAAATCCTTTGATTCCATGAGGCTCCGATACCGCTCGATCATATAATCGGCCCGGTTCTGGATCCGGAGCTGGTGGACAACAATCCTCTTTTTCACTTCCAGCGCATTCCGGTAAAGGACGGAGTCCTGTTTCGACTCGGCCAGGGCCTTGTGAAGGATTTCATCAATCATTTGCTCATACCGGGTGACTTTATGCAGTTTCCCTTTTTTCGCGTAAAAATTATCCCAAGCTTTTTCATAATGATTGAGGGTAATTGCAATGCCGTCAGGGGCCTGCACAAGCAGGGTCTGAAGGCCTTCAACCGTTCGCCGGATAACTCTTTGGAGAATTCCATCCTCGTTAATGACATATTCTCCGGGCTTTGTGATGTCGATCACCTTTCCATCGCCATCAGGATGATCAACGAGAGTGTATCCTCTTATCTTAATATCAGGCGGGAGGTCGGATTTTTTAAGTTCATCCGGTGTTTTATCGATGCCGGCAAACTTCGACCCCTGGTTTTTCACCCTTAAATTCCTGATCGTCAATTTGACTCCCGGCGCCGTGGTAATTCTCAAGGTCCCATCCAATTTCACATTCTCGAGATAAATATCTTCCCCATCCAGGACCAGCACCGAACGGTTTGAAATCGATCCCCCCTTGATTTTTTGCTTTACCTGCCCAGGAGTAATCGCGAAATTCGGACGCAGCACAATACTGGCTCCGTAGACATAAGGGATCCCCTGTCTTGTGAAATGCGTTTCTTCTGTAGGGATGTCAACGCCTGCCATGCGTAAAAGCTTTCTGAAGTACGCGTAAAAATCCGCTTCTCCCGTGGGCATCGCGTCCGGATAAATTCCCTTTCGAAGCAATTCAGGGTCCGCCGCCGTACCGAGTTTGTTTTTTACCGGTGAGAATACATCCCGCTTTTGGTTAAAATTAGTAACCCCCACTCGCAGGCCTGCCATTTCCCAGGCAATTTCTTGCAAAAGCCTTTCCGGTTTCCCCGGTTTTCCAAAAGGAACAAGTTTATCGGCAGGCTCTATGGAATCCCTATCTTTATTGATCCATTTTGGATTAAAAATGGGGTTGATTTTTCCGCGGGTGCGCTGCAAAGTCTCCCGGTAACTCGAAAGTTTGAAAAGCAGCACATTCATATTTCCCGGATAAGGAGATTTCCCCGTTTTGGGATCTTTCACATCGCCTTGTCCCGTAGGACTGGTCGCTTTAAGGAAATTGCCGAGAATGTTGTATTCCATATTCGCAACAACCTTTTTGCCGCCCTCAAAGTTGAGATCCACGATGGCGCCCGCGTTCTCACCGGCTTCCCGGGGGATCGTGAGAAAATTCATATCCAAATCTTTTTCGACCGAGACGCCCAAGGCGGGCAAAATGCCGTTCACCACCTGCCCATTGGTGTCCTGGAGGAAAATGATATTCTTGACCCCATCGTTTTCCCATTTGTCCATGAGCCCGCTTTCCAGAATGACCCGGTGCGCCGAGGCATGGCCGGAGGCCGCCATTTCCAGTTGATAAGGGTCCGCCGGCTTCTTGACGTCCGGATCCGCCTGCTGGGTGATGAAATCCGCGTGATTATTGATGACGGCGGGAAGGTCCCATTCGGATTTTTCATTTTCAATTTCTACCCGTCCCACAGGCATCCCGTAAATTTTTCCATCCCTTGCATCGCGCTGGATGACCGCCTTGATTGCCGCATCGGTCGCAATGGAAGTGATGATCACAAAAGGAATTTCGCGGGACTCTCCATTGATCCGGTTGGACTCTTTTTCAGCCGCCATGACCCATCGAATATACAACTCCAGATAGTTGGTCTTGGTGAGCAAATCAACCGAAATATCAATCTTGGTACCCTCAAAGCCAAGCCTTTGCCCCTGCCCGCCCGCATTCAGCACCACCGCCATTTTGTTCATTTGGCGAAGGCCCTTTTCCACTTTGACGGAATAATCAAGATTACTGGAATCATTATTAATTTCGGTGACTTCCGGAACTTTTGGCTTGACTCCCTTCAGAGGATTCACACCTTGACGAATGTCCTCTAAAGACCGAAGGACTGATTCGCGATAGCCCTGGATTCCTTTCCCATACTCATCCGGATATTCCCGGCTCAAATTTTTATTCACATCCTTCACCTGATCTAAAAACGCGATTTTGCGTTCAGTCTCCTGTCCCGCGGGAGCCCATTGATCAAAAAGATGGCCCTGCCCCTGGGCATACAAAAGCTCCACGGTTCCCATCTGTGCAGGGGTGAGCGCGTCAAGATTAAGCACTTTTCTAAGATCTTCCAATGTGGGGAAATTAGCCCTTGTTTCAGAGCGTGGCGGCAGAACTCCATTTTCTGCCCCCTCTTCGAGTTCCTGCCTCTCTAAAAGTTCATTGATGTCATCAAAGGTTTCAGGACGAACAATCGAAGAAGTCGGCTCAACGGCCCCGAAAGGCGGCTCCTCCTGCAAAATAGAAATTCCCACCAAAATACTGGTCAGAAAACTCAAAGCAAAGGACCCGGGAAGGGAAAACATCCAGAACATCTTCCAGAAGCCAAGCCACTGGATTTCAGGGTCCTTGCCGGCCGTTTCGAACGGTTCTTTTTTAATCATGTGATCATAGAAATAAATTTGAAGCTGGTTCCACGTCTTTCCAGCTCCCGTCACTTTCTCCTTGTCGATCTCATTTTGTAATTCTTCTTTGCGTTTATTCCCATCCGTTTTTAATTTATTGATATCGGCTTTAAAAGTCGTCCAAACGGCTTTGGCGAGGATGACATTGTCAAAGAGCCATTCCCAAAGAAGCGGGCTGGTCAAAAGGACCATAATAATGAAAGTGCTGGGCTCCATAAAATCCAGGGGGCTCGTGGGTGGCACGCCAAACAGAAAAGAGATAAACTGGACCAGCCCAAAAGCCGCCAGAAAAGGATTGGCGGCAAAAGCCCATGCGGCAATGAGCGGAAGCGCGACCGTGAGAATTTTCGACCCAACGGTCAGCTGAAACTGGACCCCGCCGGTCGTGATCGGAGAAAAACTGAACACTTTGATCAGGATATCAATCAGAACAAAGAGGGCCAGGCCGACTCCTATAAAATAGCCTATCCCGGCCAGAGTGTTATTGATGAAAACAAAGACAAACTTTGCTAACCAGGCGATCTGGATAACTAAATCAGACTTCGCATCTTCTGCTTTTTTCGCCTCATTGATTGCGGCCAGAACTTTTTTCCGAAGCTTTTCAAAAGCGAGGTTGTTAGCCGCCTCTGTATTTTCAGAGCTTTTGGCTTCTTTTAATGCCGCAATGACTTTTTTACGGGATTCCTGATAGCGTTTCAAATTTTCATTGCGCCATTTTTCGTTCAGAGGTTGATTGATGGAAAGCAACTCCTTATTGGCTTCCTCTTCAAAAGCCTGAATTTGTTTCAAAAAGTTTTTTTGCCCCAGAGAAGCTTGCTCGGTATTATCTGTTTTTTTGGCTTCTCCGATCGCCGCCAAAACTTTTTTGCGCAACCCCTCAAAAATGAGCGCGGCCTTCCCCGCAACCCGGGCTTTTTTAAATTCCTGCTTCAATTCGATCAATTTCGATTTAATGTCCAGGGTGTCCCGAAACAACATGTGGAAAGTCGCGATATAGAATCCGGTTACGGCAAGGGTGGGCACGGCCAGGCGAATCTTCGTGAACGGAACCGTAAAATATTTCCAATTCCAGGTATTGTGATACTTGTCTGCGATTTGCTTCCCGCCCGCGACATAAGTAAAAGTCCGGATCGTTTTGTTTTCTTCGATGATTTGGGCAAGCACCCCATGCGAATCAAATTGGGCATGGTCCCGGTCGTAAGTTGTTTTGACCGGCTTTCCGTGTTTTTCCGTGGTTGTGATCGTGACCGTGCCTGCGCTTTCATTCTCTCCGTAGGAAAATCTCCATACCGTCCCATTGTCGTCCTTCAGGAAAGTCAGGCGGCCGTGGGCATCAAATTGGGTGCGGGATTTCTTGGGCTTGTGCCGGTCACCGGCGATGATTTGCTGGGTGTCCGTGCTCTTCTTCTTCGGGTCCCAGGTCACAAACCAGACTTCGATTTCACTGCCCTCTTTATCCATCAGCCATGAGCGCACCGGCCCGCGGAACCAGCTGAAGAAAAGCGGGAAAAGAATGAGTGTGGTCCAGGCATTCGACCAGATCACGACCGCGCTCAACCATACCAGCACTCCGAAAATAAAGGAAAACTTGAACCGTTTTGCGGAGTCCATGAAATAAGGGAACGTGCGGGCGCCCATCACCGCCATGAAAGTGTTCCAGGGCTTGGTGTCTCTCATATTCCCGCCGTTAAACATGATTTTCGCCAGCACCTCAAAGGCAAAGGACATGCCCCAGACGGACAAAATAACGGTGGCCAATCCCATCGGAAGTCCAATGGCCGCCAGGACAGGCCCAAAATGAACAACGATCAGGGCGGCGATCGCGGGAATATAAGGGATCGCGGCGATCAGACTCGTTGCAAAAAGTCCGGTCAAAATCCAGGGCAAAGTGATGAATCTTCCCGACAGGCGATGCCCCAGATAAAGGCCCAGGGCAACGGCAATGGCAATATAAGCGGGCCCACCCAGCAAGGGGGCAAAATAAACAAGCAGGGTCATCAGCACCGGCGTAAAATTAAACAGAACCACGGAAGCCAGAAAGGCCCCGTATAAAACCGGCACCAGCATGGGAATGGGCACGCCAAGCGCGAGCAAAAAGAAATGCAAGGGAATAGGAGCGAGCGACATGATCAAAAACTCTCCCAATTTCCAGCCTTCATGCCGCTGGAACCCCATATAAAGCACGGTGACTGCAAGATAAACGGCAAAAATCGCCGCGAGAACCGGCAATGCGAAGGCGGCCATGCCCTCAACAAAGCCGAGAACCAGCAGAACCGCAACACTTCCTGCAAAACCGGCAAAAAATCGCGCCACTTGCTGCTTTTGTGACATCTTGTTGGTGTCTTCATGCCGGGGATGAAGACCGATGATGGCCGCTCTCCATTGATTGAATATCCAGATCGGGGTTTGTACTTGCGGAAGATTCATGTAGATTTCCGTCCCGATCGGAACGGCCGCTCCCCGGTCGCCTCCGGCGATCCGGTTTCGCTCAAGTCTTTCCCCATACCCGGCAAAGAGTTTGCCGAACGGCAGGCCGGTCCCGGCCACATAATTGGGCATTACAATCACTCCGAGAATCATATGAGCCAGCAGTCCCCAGGCCGCGATGGGATGAGCGACTTCCAATTCCCGGGGAATATGCGCGAAAGAATCCGCGATTCCGGAAATCGTGACGGAGTCGAGCAAGGTCATGGCCAGCCAAATAAAGAACATGATTTCAGACATATACATCCGTTCAGCCATAAACTTGTGCCAGCGTTGTAAAAGCATCCAGCCCGGTCCGAGCCGGTACCAGGGGCCTTCAGCTTCTCCGCGGCCCCATCGCGTGGTCCGCATAATATGGTCATTCATATTCATCACCGCCGGCTCCCAAGCATTGGCCCTGACACCGTCGATGGACCCCCCATTCATGGCTTCCACATTGTCATGCGATAAATCGGTGGCCCGCAAACTGCCAAAAACGCCTTTGTAAAACCTTGCTTCCAGCGATCCGATGAAAATTCCAAAAACGACAAATCCGATGAGCGATCCATAGCCTGCTATCGCAAGTATCATCGGAGTCGCGAGCATGAAGGAATTGGCGATAATGGCACCAAACAAAGCGCCAAGCACAGCCCCGCCGACATTTCCGATCAGGAACATGCCGGCACGGTAATACCAGGGCCTCTCCCATTCCGTCCCCTGCGACCAGCGGGCCAATACCTTGAGGGCTTTTCCATATTCGCTATCGGTTTGCATCTTGCGCCCGTTTACTTTCCAAAAACCATTGGGGTTTTCTTCTGCTTGTTGTTCCAGTTTTTTAACGTAGTTGGCGACGATCTCATCGGCCAATTTTTTCCGTCTTTTATATTCTGCAGCGGCCTTTTTGGATTTCTTGGCCCTCTTTTCCCAAGCCGAAAGATTGAGTTGTTTGGAGGCCGCGTAAGCCGCTCCGCCCTTCGCGAATTTAACGTTGATTTCCTGCCACTGGCTTTTCTCGCCGGTGATTTCAATGTAAATATTCACGAAAGCGGCCCAACGGTTATTTTCATGAGACGCGACCTCCACCGTTTTCCGGACCGGCTGGTAATGGCCGTATTCTTCGAGAAATTTCGGCAGGTGAAGGCTTGTCAGTGGCAAATTTTGGACGGCTTCTCCTTCGGGCTGATAGGAAAGGGCATGGCTTTGAATATATTCCGTCAGTAACGGGATCTCAATCTTGTCCAGTTGCTCGTCTTGCGGTAAATGATCCGTGAACGGATGCTTGAAATGCTGCGCCATCGCGGCAATATAAACCCCGATCAAAGCATTCTGTTCTTTGAAATCGATAATGTTGTAATCATCCGCCAGCATCTGACGGATTAACTCCCGGATGCCTTGATTACGGCCGGAACGGTAATTCAAACCGTCTTCGCTCGGGGTTTCGTCCGGGTTGTTGGAACTATAGCCCATCCAGTTCTTGTCATCGAGGGGAAAGAGGGCCCAGGTGCGGCTGTAGCTCTCCGCCATTTCATAACTTTGCCCGTTCGTGCGTGCTGCTTCCTCATTTGACACCAGACGGTCTTTGAACCGGCTTTGGGGCGTCGGGTATCGCAGAAGGTCCTTGAAATTCCTTTCCTTGAATCCGAGAAAGGTCAAATCACCGTAGACATGGGCGAAGAAAGCATTTTTCTCACGCTGGATTTGCTCGGCCTTATTGGCTCCTGCGAACAGAAGAGAGAGCACAAAAGCAACCGCGCCGGCAGCGACCAATCCCCAAGCCAGAGAAGCGAAAAATCCAAGCCCAAAATAGGTAAGAGCGGCCGTGAGCGGCCAGGCGATAAACCCCGGAAGGATCCATTGAATCAAGGGCAGTTTCCGAAGCGCATACCGTTCCGCTTCTACCACCGGGCTGGTCACGCCATCGTACAAGAACCGCGCAAGCTCCTGATGGGCGCCGTATTTTTTTTCAAGCCGCAATCCCCGGGCCGGCTGATTCATCTGGAAATAGAAGAAATGATATTTCTTCCCGGTTTCCCGAAGGTATTTTTCCTGCGCCGCTTTGAGTTTGTTCTCAATATAATCTTTGAGTTTAGGCGTCAAGTTGCCGCCATCATTGATGATGCCAAAAATATTCGGGTCTCCTTCAGCCACAACGTCGTAAATCAGCCTCTGAATTACATCATCCGCGGTTTTTTCGCTGCCAAGCATTGTAGAAATTTCAATTCCGACTTTGCGGCTGTCCGGAAGCAGGTTGTCGTGATGCTCCGTCCCCTCCGGAAGGGCTTCGTCCTCAAAATATATTTTTTTGGAATGAAACTTGACCCGGTCGCGTTTCGTTTCGATTTGATTGTCCGTCGGAGTGTGGAAATATTCTTCCGTCCCTTTGACAAGGCCATACACCGTCGCGCCGAGCGTCGTGCCGGCGAGAGCAACGACCAGTCCGCCCGCAATCAGAAGACCGATCCACGGCCAGAAAGCGGCGGTGGCGGCCAGAGTCCAAATCATGTAAAAAAGGTTCCCGTAAAGGAATGCCTGCATGCCCAAGGCGAGGGAATAAACCGCCACCCTGCCCAAACGCGCCGTTTTTGGGCTTAGCTTTTCCATGGCATGGCTTAGCCCGGGTTTTACTTCTTCTTTGAGGTAACTATTCGTCGCGCTCACCGTGATCCAGGAAAGCAAGACCGTGGCGGCGATCAGGAACACCATGAACCAGCCGGCAACCGAAGTCACAATCATCCATATAATGAAGGGATAAACAACGCCCTGGAGGATACGAAGGACTTTATAGGCGATGGCCTTTTTACCCGGGCTTTCATTGCGAAGCACAATATTGGTAAGGCTCAAGGTGGTTTCAGACACAAGCCAGGTCGCGCCCGCGAGCAGAATCAAGGGCGCGCCCGGCAGCAGGCTCCAGAGAATGAAAAAAGCCGCGGGGTAGAACGCGGCTTGCGTGAAAAGGGGAATCATATAAACAATCATTTTCCATGAAGCCATGGTCGTCAAACGGTCCATCACCGTCATGGCCGAACCGATATTCAGCATCGTGCCGAAAATCGAAATCGCGAGCACCACGAAAATATTCACGTTGGCAAAATCGATCATCCACAGGTAAAAGCTCAAATACCCGATTAACTGGAGGACAATGGGAACGAAATAGATGAGCACTTTCAAACTCAAGTCATTCCGGGGCCCGGTCCTGGTCTGGATTCTTTCCACACGTTCGCGGCCTCCTCCGGGAACCCGTTCTCCTTTTTTGATGCGCTTGATTTTATCCAGATTTTGCTTCCGCATTTCGCCACGGGTCGCTGGAGGATTCACGGAGGCCTCTTCCACCATAATGTCTTCCCATTTCAGTTCTTCTTTTTTAACGATTTTGATCTTCTTCTTTAAATCGATCTCCAGGTCTTTGGGATTCGCCAGGGGCAGGATCTGGTTCCAGTCTTTAGTGCCCATATAAATCCGCTCACCCGCTTTAACGTCCCGCAATTGACCGGTAAATGGGTCAATAATCTGGATGTCGATCTTCGCGATTCCGGTTTCCTGCCGGTCAATGCGTTCGCCTTTCATGACGATGTACTTCAGGCCCGAAAAGGGGTCGATGATTTCCACATCCTCTAGGGCAATGGCCGTATTGTCGTCTTCGGTTGCCAGCTCGAGCTCCGCTGAAAGCTTTTGCCAAAAACCGGCGATGTAAGCCCAGGGAATCCTGATGAACGCGCTAAGAAAGGTGAAAAGCCCGGCCAAATAACCTCCCCACAAAGCAAGGTCGTAGAGATTCTGTTTTTGGCGGCTGGTTTCCATGTCGGTGATAATTTCAAGGATCGTATCAGGCCGCCCTTTCATTTTGATATAATTCGGATTCTCCTTGCGGAAATCCTCGTAATTTTTGTCCCGCACGGCACGTACGGCCGCAAATCCGGTATGCCCGCGCATGGTTTCAAAAATCCATTTTTCGTCTTCGGTTTTCGGCTCGTTGGGGAGTGGAAGATAACCGTTTTCCTGCAAATTCATGTCATACACGTCGTCAAGAAGACGAAGCAGGCTTTCCGCCTCCTGAACCGTGAGGGGATGTTCCTCTCCCATCCAGTGCATGCGATACTCCGGCGTTTTGACAATTTTCACCAGATCACGGTAGCCAACAAGCAGCCTTTTAACATCACGGGCGGTCATGTGACCGTGGACCATGGCCATCGTTAATTTTGAATCGGAGCCTTCCCAATACTCCCGGGGTAAATGCTCATTGATTTTAAAATCATTGGCCCACTTTTCGACAAGTTCTTTAAGTTCTTTTGTAAAGGGCATATTGCGTTCCTGATCGGTAAGCACCATACCTTTGGGCCTGCCAAGACGATTTAAAAAATAATCATGGACCGCAAAGCTCATTTGCCGGAAATGAGCGACATTGCCGTTAAGCCTTTCATCCGTCACAATTTTAAGGACTTTTTCCCGGTCCACGGGAATCCGGAAGTCATCGCGAAGCCGAACTTTCCAGATCGTTGAAAAATCATTAAAAATCGCCAAAATCTGCTCCCGGTTGGCCCCCTTCTTTCCGCCGCTCTCTTCATACTGTTCCAGCAGGGTGACATAGGGGGCCAGATTTTCCTTACCCACGGATTCGGCATAAAAACGCTGCGCAAGTTCATCGATGAAGGCTTCATTGCCCATCGCCTGAAGTTCGGCATTCACAAAACGCCGGGCGGGGCTGCCAAACAGGTTCCGGATGACATATTCCTGCAATTTCTTTTCATCGGTAGCGACCTCCGAGAGATCAAAGAAATGGGGTTGTCCGAAGACAAAAGCCCGGAGATTCGGATTGATCGAGGAGTTTTTTTCTGCCAGGTTGGAATACCGGAGCCGGTCCCTTGGCCGGCCTTTTCCCAAAACCAAAAGGAGTTTTTCCTGGAATTTGGCGTCAGAATCTCCGGGTGCAATTTCATTTTTCTCGGCAAAAGTTTCAAGCGCAAAGCGGAGATTTTCATGCCGGTTGTACGGATCTTTTCCGCCAACATTCAGCATGGTGATTTCATCGATGGTGGTGTGGCTGGGTTTAAACATGTTACGAAGTTTTTCCAGGTCAGCCTGATCCATGCGGGCAAAACGGTTGGTCATGCGCCAGCGCCCAATCCAGTCCCACCGGCCTCCGAGCGACCTCCACCAATAACTCTGGGAATCATAAATATAGGTCGTCATAAAAGTAATCACTTCATTAAACGGAACATTCCGCCCCAGGTATTTGCGCATAAGGCCTTGCACATACCGGCCATGTTTGAAAAACTTTTCATCCGCGCCCTCATCATGCTTGAAAAAGAGCCGGAACCGGTTGTCTTTGCCGAGTTCCGCCAGATACGAGATCTGGGCCGGTTTGATGCGGAAGCCGATCGGTTCCCAGTGCTTTTTATAATGTTCCCAGACCCGCTTGCGGGAATCAATTTTCTTTTGCACATCCTCAATCTCTAATCTTTTGTCATCAAACTTTGTTTTGCGCAGCATCCGCTCCAGCCACTGGTCTGCCGACTGCTGAAGCTTGTCATGATTGAAAAATTTCCGGTAATCATCTTCGTGGATCTGCTTTCCGATCTTGATCCTTTCTTCGGTTTCGGTTCGAAGAAGGTCCTGAAACCGCCATTCCTGGGAATCATCCGCTTCATTCTCAATCGGATATCCGGAAAGCGCTTTAAAAATGGCGCTTCGCTTTTCGGCGAGCTTTTCATAGGTCAAGTTTTCTTTTTTATACCTGTCCAGCAATTGCTGCATCACTGACATTTGCATATCCAGGAAAAAGATCTCGAAATTCCGCTCCTCGTAATCGAGCGAACTGTCCCAGATATCTTTGCGCTCTTCATTGAGATAACGAGCATTGCGCTGGCCAAGCCGCAGGATCCTGTGCAGTTCGTAAATGTTGTTCGCTTCTTGACCGAGGATTTCCACCGGCCTGTGAAACCCGAGATTTTCATACATATTCCGGATCACCTCGGTTACGGGCCGGGCGGTTATTTTTTCCACATCGGCCCGTTTGTCTTCCACTCTTTGAATTTCCTCATACATATCGATTTTTTTCTGAATGGCTTTTTCCAATGCAGCCAAATCCCCGTACTGGTTCATGAAACGGCTGATTCCCCCGACGATGTCAAGATACCGGGTTTCAGCCTTTAATCTGTCTTTGAGGTCATCGTTTTTTCCGGCGCTGTTAAAATTATTAAACAGATCACGGCGGAAGTCATAATTCGGATCTTCATGGATCAACTGCATATACTTCTCAAAAACCTTGGACTCCACCGTATTGATAAAAAAATGTGCCCGCGCTTCTCCCCCTTTTTGAAATTCCCTCAAAAGCCCATAGTGGACCGGATTTTTCTCTTGAAAACGGTCACCAAGCGGCGTGTTTTTCTTGGCGTTCGTAATGGCATTGTAAACGTCGCGCATGATATCGGATTTATTGAACTCTATCGCTCCTTCAAGACTTCGATGCATTGCCTGCACTCTTTCCGGAAGAGGCTTTTTATTTTTGAGCCATTCGGCCATATCTCTCTCATCGCTCATCAGGCCGACAAGTTCCTGCAAATGGCCGTTCATCCATCCGCCCCCTTGCTTGGGATGGGTCGGATCAAAATTCTCAGCGAAAAATTTACGGTAGATTTTCCCGGCCACGGAGTCGGCAAGCGGCACCGAGCGGTCCGCGTTCTTGTCCGCACCGTAGATGAAAAGAGGCACGGCTTCGGACATTTCGTTCAGCATGCCGATCAAAATCGTGTCATTGAGCTCAAAGTTGCCCGCCTTGGTTTTGCCGCTGAACACGGGCGCCACCGGATTATTCAGGTCTTTGATCACAGCCGCCGCGATCGTATCGGCCAGACTGTCGCGCGTCCCGGTATCTTTTCCATCCTTGAAATTGGCCACCCGGCCCGTGCTTTTCAAAATCAATTCCCGGACCGCATTGTCATATCCGGGCATCATCTTGACCCGCGCGCGCCACTCCGCGGCTTTTTCTTCTCCGGCTTTTTCAAATCCCATTTTAACGCGCGCCAGCGACCAGCTTGAAAACGTGCCCTGGAAATCGGGGTCCTGCATCAGCATTTTCCAATCGGCCAGCGCTCGGTCCCCCCAGGTTTTCAGGATTTCATCCGTGGGCCGGCCCTGAAACTCTTTTTCAAGCGGCCGGGAACTGCGATAAAGCAGGACCGCGTCCTTGATCAATTCCTGATGCTGGGGCGTGAAAAGCCGGGGGTCGTCGGTATCTTGCTGACGAACGAGCATCTTCGACAAAAGGCGATTCGGATCGCGCGGTCCGGGGAAAAGAGGGTCAACGTAGGGCCGGACACCGGAATGATCGCCATTGACCGTCTCAACTGTTTCAACCGTCAGGGTTTCTCCTTCCGGAAGATCGATGCCACCCGCGGACACTACCCAATTCCTGGGAAACCGGTCAATTTCGTCAAATTCCTCATCGTCCTCGCCTTTGAATCCGCGATACGGAAAACCGTGAACCACCAATTTTTTGATTTGATCGCTGTGCGAACTTCCCAGTATTTTAGTGTGAAAACTGGGGGCGAACGCTTTACTGGCCCGTGCTTCCCTGGCCGTCTGCCCTTTTTTTGCAGGCCGGGCATCCCGGGGTGGCTGGGTATGATTGGCGGGAATGGTATTAAGAATATCCCATCCGAGCAAAACAGCGCGGTCAGGCAAAAGATTCGCAAGGGTGACCTTTTGAGGATTGGTAAATTTATAAACATTGGATTTTTCTTCGCCCTGCGCCGTCCGGTAGCGTATTTTCACCTGATCGCCGTCACTGAAAGCGAATTTCTCTCCGGGCCCGCGGATAAACATGACCTCATTAGCTGAAAAACCCAGGTCCCGCACAACGCCGCTTCCTTTGAGGGGCCGAACCATGGTCCGGGTATACATTTCAAGCTCCGCTTTCCCCTGCTGAAACCCCTCGGGTTTTGCCCGCACAACCGTGACCACACGCGCAACAAAGCCCCGCCCATCCTTATTGACATGCCGGATCCAGGTTTTGACCCGGATGGCATTGGATTGATCGGATGTTTTAATTTCCATTCGCGTAATCCAGGGCAAAGTTCCGTCTTTCTCTTCCCCGAGCGCCACGCCTTGCGTGACCGGCCTGAAAGTACCGCCGGAAACATTATGAGGCGGCACACTCGGGATGAAAGAGGCACCATCGCTGTTGATTTCGATCCAGCCGGGAAAATTGATATGGCCGGGGATGCGGTTGGACCAACGGATGCCGGTAAAACCGGCTCCCGTAATGATTCCAGCTTCTTTAAGTTCTTCCCTGACTTTGGATGATATTTTCTTGTTTTCTCCAAAAGGCGGAATTTTCCGGCCGTCAAGCACGAGTTCAAAAGTATGATGCTTCCCTGTTTGGCCGAGCGGAAGAGGAATGAAAGAATGGCGTTGGCCGGGCGGTTCTTCTTTGATAGAACCGTCATACTTGGCAAGGATTTTCCGGTAGGCCGCCGAGTCCAGCTTGCCTTCCCCGGCGGAATCAGGCTCCTTATATTTCTCGTTAGAAAGACGGATTAATTCGATTTCGTCCAGACGATCCTCTTCCTTGACGGCCTCTTGCCGGTCCAAGGCTTTTTGCTTTGCCTTTTCATCGTCCTGAACCTGTGCTTTTACCGGTTCCTGGCTATAAGTTTGCTGCATCCAGGAGGCAACCATCGGAGACAGAAAGACCAGGGATAGCGCAAAAGTCACAATAATATTCCATACATAGGAGGTTTTCGGAGGAGCACGGGGAGATTCTTTTTGAGCTTCCGCCTGAACGACCATCGGGTGCCCGCCTTTTTTCCAAATCTCAACCTTGAAAAGTTCATCTCCCAAGGAATCGGCGGTGAGTGCAAGAAATACTTTACTTAGACTGCGGTTGTCCGGGTTGGAAGGCTTCAGTAGATTTTTGACTTGCGAGAGTTTCGTGCTCAAATCACTTGCTAAATACTTCAGTTGATCCTCTTCATTCTCTGATTGTTTCAAGAGGTAGATGCTGTCCTCGGTCGCGTTAAAAAGGGTTTCCAAAACTTCAATTGTCGCCGGAATTTTCTCCAAATCGTCTTTGGTTTTTAAAGTTTCTCTCAAATCTTTTCCAAGGACCCGTAGCGCCTTCACAACCCACACCTTCTCGTCTTTGGATCGCGCAGGAAGAGGCTTTTTACGTTTATCGTTCAAAAGTCTCTCTTGGTCTTTCGCATAAGCATCATCATATTGAAGGCGTAACCGGTAGAGCAGGTCTTCATCGTAAATTCCGGCCTCATTTTTCGGATTCATATAAAGATTGAGGGTCGCCATCTGAAGCTTTAATTCTTTTTCCCGATCCTTAATTCCTTTCAATTGACCGTCGAGGTTTCCAATTTCGATTTTGCGCAAAAGGGCCAGCACATCTTCACTTTCCCGGATCGCTTCGACAGGCATCATCTCGGTCTTCGCTTGTTCACGTACCTCGGACCGTCCCTTGTCGCGGGGAATCGCTTCAGCGGCGGGCGCCGGAGGATTAAAGATTTGCATTTCCAGGGCTTCTTCTTCCGAGCTTTGCGCCATCCACCGCAAATTAAAAATAAAACGAGCCAGGTAATCTTTTTCGGTATGCGAAATCCATTCGAATTCCGAAATGTCATCGCTCACCGCGCGCGGGGAATCATTCAGGAAACCCAAAAACTGCCCCAGCACTTCTTTGGAATGGCCGGTTTGATTGAAATGTTTGAACCCGATCTTGTCTCCCTGCCGTAAATAGTATAATTTTTGCCCTTCCGGATTGAGCAAATGCGAAATGGCCGCCTCTTCGACTCTTCGCGCATACGCCAGCTCCCCATCCAGAGGATTAGCCTTGCGTTCTCGGCCCGGGACGGCTTCCGGGATTTGAGGAGGCGCGGTTTTGCTATAAGGCCTGCTGACCAGAGTATCTTCCCCATTCATAGAAAAGCGATGCCATACCAGCGGGCCGGAGCCTTCTTCAAGAAAAGCCGGCAAGCGGTCCCACTCCGCAATAATAGAACCGTTCTTTTTCTCTCTTAAATAATAGCGCGTAACGGTCTTCGCTCCCTGGGAGATCTCCCAGGTCGTGACCGAGGAACCCTTCGGAAGCGATTCCTTGCTGTCATACACGCGGGTCAGGGGATGGGTGGCAAAACGCGTCAAAACCTTGCCGGAATCCGCATGGACCAGCGCGTACCCCGAATCCTTCTGAACCAGCTTTGTATTTTTCGGCAAGATTCGTCCCGTGCTGCTCAAAAGCTCCTCCATCGCGATCGTGGGCACAAAATCCGGGGCAGCCGAAATGCCGTACTGATATTGCACTTGTTTGCTCCCCTGGGCAATGGTCAGTGTCGCCTTGTCTCCGCCTGTGGCGGGAAGAAGGGCCCGGGTCCGGTCCAGATCCCAATCCTGGAATGAAATTCTGTTTTCAAGATTGCCTTGCCGCAGCGGCGTCAAAAAAAGTTCCGTCAACGGATTTCCCCAGCTTTGTCCGAGGGTATCCTGAAACTGCCAGGACTGCTGGATCCCGATCACGGTTTCCGCAAAGGCTTGCAGCTTTTTACCCGTCGGATCATTCCAGACTTCGGGACGCGAAACCGCTATGGGCAGAAGAACATCATCCACGAATTGCCGGCCGTGGGCCGGAAATGATTTTGAAGCCCGAAGCGCGAGGAGAGGGTCGCGGTCCGAAAGACGCAATCCTTCGTTTAAAAAGAGCATGTACTGCGCCCGGGGAGTCATCGGATAAATTCTCATCGCGCCGTCTTTTTTGAGCCCGATCGAAAAAGGCACGTTCTTGCCCTGATAAGCGGATTTGAAGGCCTGCATGAGAATTTCCCGGTTCCGCTGGAATTGCGGAGTATTCATCGCATTGCGCATCAAATAAGCCGGACTGCCAATGCCCATCGGGGCCGGCCGCAATTCAAAAGTTTCGGGGCCCGCTTCTGCCGGCCGTTCGGAAAAATACGCCCATCCGTAAATCGCAACTTTCCCTTTTGTTTCAGTGAGCGGAACATTGGGTCTTTCATTCCCCTTGGCCGGGCGCCGGGCTTTCCCGCTTGTCCCGGAAGGAAAACCTTCCGACAGGAGTGAGAGAATAGAATCTGAAAATGTTTTGAATTCGCGGCCAAGGTTGACCGGATCACGGGGCACCGGCAGCTCAAGGCCCACCCTGCGTTCAATGCCTCGTATTTTTTCCGGGTAATCGCCGGCGTCAAACTCGAATGTTTTTGCGTATAAATCAGCGTCGGTGCGTAAAAGTTTTTGTTCTTCCCCAGTGGGCCGCAAAAGAGCCTTGGCGGGATACAGAAAGACGTTCAGGTAACGCGGCTCACGGTCTTTGACCTCCTCATAGGAAATCGGCATCAGGACTTTGATCGAATGGGCCGACCGGCGCGAAAAATCCCGCAGGATGCGGTTGAATAAATTGTCCAGACCCGACTCTTCCAGGGCTTCGAGCAGACGGGGGTTGGGTTTATTGATTTCCATATAAGTGCGCTGGTCCGGCGTAAGCCAATCGCCGGCGGGAAAATGAGCGCTTACCCAAAATTTCACGGCTGCTTCCCTGCCAAAATCGCGGATGGCCTCCTTCAGGATCTTTTCATAAGCTTGCACGTGCTCTTCGGCCGCCGCACGGTTTTCCCAAGGATTGATGTTTTGAGCGGCATAATCCCTTTCCATCTTGTCCAGAGCGTTAATCTTTTGATAAACCGAATAGAGCGGATTTTCGGCAAAAGAACCGGGAATTTCATAGGCCTTCAGTCTCCAGCTTATGGGCGTGCTTTGCTGAAGATAGGCATTGGCCGGGTCATACTGCGGGGCATTCGCCGCGGCCCAGTTTTTTCCTTCCGTATAAAAATGATGTTCATTGACCAAAGCCTGAAAAGCCGGCGAAACCCGGATTTGATTTTCGAGGCTTTTCGCGGCGCCTTGCGGGACGGCGGAAGCCGAATTCCTCAAAAGCAAAAAGTCTGTCGGGCCTTCCGTGAGGCGTTCCCCGGCAACGTCAAGAACATGCATGAGAGAAATATTGGGCCAGCCTTTTTTGGGGGCAAATGCGGCCCAATTTTTTTCCAGGGCCCTGGCGACCGCTTCCCGTTCCGGATGCGCGAGCATGTTTTGCCCCCGGATCTGCCGGAAGATACGGAACGAAGCCGCGCCGCTTTTGACTCCCAATCTTTGGTAAAGCGCCTTTTCATCATCGAGAATGCGGGCGTAGAACTTCACCGCCTCAAGCGGCGTCATGCCGAGTTTATTCATTGTTCCCAGATTGACATACGTTTTAAAATGGCGAAAATACAAATCCATCGGCCCCGGCTGTCCTGCCGCCGGCTCGCCTTGCCCGAGCATTTTTTGATAAATTTCCTTTTCCCAAACTTCCCGGACCGAGTGATATTCCACTCTTTGTTCCAAAGTCAAATCGAAGGCCGCGTTCAACGGTTCGGTGACTTCAAAAAACGGACGGGTTTTGACCTCCCCCGCTTTGGCACCGGCTATAGGCTCGGGAAGGGCAATGCGTTCCACCGCGCCCTCCGGCGGGATGACGAGTGAAAAGACATAATTCCAGTAA
>CAYGIT010000004.1:0-10775 GCA_964349955.1 uncultured bacterium | reverse complement strand
AAACCAGGCTTGCCTCGGAATTCACGAGAACACTGACGGGCGTCAATTTCGGAAATTTCCGGAAATTTCCCCACTTCGTCCGTTCATCTCTTTCGGCATCGGCAAATTCCCGTAACCGGTTTTTGCGACCTTCCGGGGTTTTCGACTCTTCAATAATCTGGTCAAAATAATTAATCATCAATTGGACCCGCGAGGACTCACGGCTCTTCAGCCCATAACCGGTCCATTCCTCCCAGCCATTTGCCCTTCGGACCCCTTCCTGGATAAACGCGGCAAGCCTCCCCTGGGAATCGGCATCGATTTGATCCAGCCGGTTCGCCTTGACCAAAGGATAACGCAGGGGAGCCACTTTTTCGCGTTCGCCGGAAAGCGCGATCATCCCGTCATTGAATTTCTGATAAAGGCGGTTATAGTCATCGATCACCCAGGAAAGATTGATTCTCGTATCTTTGCCTTCCAGGACATTCAATGTTTTGTCTTGAAGAGATTCATAATCCGTGAATATTTTTTCCGTTATTTCCAGATTCGGGCCCTGGGATTTGATGAAAGCATCGATTTCCGGCAAAATATAACCAAATTGTTTTGGCGTAAGACGGCCCAAATCGTTGACCGTATATCCCTCCCCGGCAAAAACGCCGCTGCGCCTTCCCGCAAGATTAATCAGGGCGGCGCGTCTTTCGGGATTTTTCAGAAGCGCCTTCCATACCGGAAGATTGGGCCCGACCACAGACCAAAATTCGATCATAAAAAGCTGGGCATCATCCGGGCGCTCCAGGCCGTCATTGCGTCCGGTAATCAGGCTCCAAACTTCAGCCGCGTCTTTGCGTGTCTGGGGATCATTGGCAATGGCCAGGGTGATCGGCGACATATTCCGCGCGATCGCGCTTAACTTTCCCGTCTCTTTTCCGGTGGTATCGGCCAAAAGATGAAGGGGCCGGCCCACGAGTTCATGGATACTTTCCCGCCAGGCGGCCTTCTTTTGGACAAACGATGAGATTTCGTGGATATCGGTGCCTCCTTCATTGTAGGAAGCGCCCAGTTCGGCCAGCAAGTTCGAAAAATAAAGCTGGCGCATGGCCGCGGTGGCCTGGTTAATAAATTCACGGTAGTAAATCATCTCCGCCACCGGAATATCGGCAGGGTTGATGTCTTTGGGGTGAGCCATAAGGGTCTGCGGGCGCACGCGGAATGCCAGCAGCAGCATTCCCCGGATCTCGGCCGGAAAAACATCGTCGCGGGTGTCTTTCTCCAGAGTCACTTCATGGATTCTACCCAATTTAATTTTTTCAAGCCCCGAGTCATTGAAAACACGTTTGAGAAAAGCCTGTTCATATTTAAAAAATTCCGCGTATCCTTCAATGGGAAAACCCTGTCCCGTCACGCTGATCTCAAGTTCCCCGGCCAGGCTTTTGTTCAAAAATTCGGTCAAATCCGGCCCCAATTCGAACTGATACATTTTCTGGAACACCCCCGATTGATGCAAGACCAGGAAATGCTCGACCAGCCGCTGCAAATTGGCGTTATTGCCGAAAATATCTCCGATGCTTTGGGGATGCTGGGTTTGCCAAAGCTCCGGATGCGTGAGGACGAAATCCACAAAGACCTGGCCCAGGACCCGGGAATTGACGTCCGTGGCCTTGGTATCGGAATTGGGCACATGGGATTTAGAAGTGGTTTCAAGCCCAGAATAATTGAGAATATTCTGTTGATAACGCTCGAACTCGTTCAATGGGAAAATCACGTCATTCTGATTTCTTATCTTCAGGCTAAACGGGATCGCTCCCATACCCTTGCGAATAAGATCGGCCGCCAATTCTGCTTTTTCTCCCAACTGATTGTTCAGGTTCCGGGTCAAGAAATGGAAATTCCCGACAATGCGGGGAATGCTTCGGTTATAAGCAGGATATTCATTGGGATAGGGCGAAATTTTCTTTTGCGCTTGCATCTGCTCCTGTCTGGGGCCATTGATCAGAAGAGGTCCCTGGGCACGCGGAACTTCTTCATACCTCCCCGATCCTTTCTTTTTCTGAAGCTGCAAAGGCTTGAGAAAACGGGGAGCGGTTTCCTCCCTGCCCGGCGCGGAAGACTTGACCAGCCCCGGGAAATTCGGCATCGGCCAGCCGCGCGTTCCGACCACCGAGAGAAATTCATCACCCGCGCTGATGGGTTTATCCAGCAATATACGGTAGGTATCATTGAACCATCTCGGGAATTCTTCATTAATTTGGGGAGCGAAAATAGTCCCCATGCGGATTTCCGGGTTGACTCCGCCTTTAAGTTTTTCATAAAAATTATCCAGACTGACTTGCAGTTGATCGCCATAATTCACCGCGACACCCTTTAAAAATCTATAAACGTCAAGGGGCAAGGGTACTTTATTATGGATAGAGGTCCCGGGCCCCGTATAGTAAACTTCTCTTTTTGCAATATTTACGGTGATTGTCGCGCTGATGGTGTCTCCAACGCGTACGCCTGCGGGGGGATTCGACACAAGTCTTTGTCCGCTGGCAACACTAGGATCAGCAACATACACTTTAGTCGAATCTCCGTCCTTAACAATGCTTGTGACTTTTGCTTCCGTCGAACCGAGTGTGGCGGTATCTCCATTGAGAGGATCCAGGATAGTCGCTTTAAGCCCTGCTGAATTAACGTCCAGCGTGACCGTTTGGGGCGTAATGAGTTGAAATGCCTGGTTTTGTTCGTAAAAAGTAAGGATGCGGATCGGCATATCTACCTTGAATTGATACAACCGGTACGTGAATAACTTGTCTTGAAAGTTCTGGAATACCGTATCAAACCCGTACTGGCTAAGATAATTATCCAGGGCCTGGGACTCCCGCCGGTAAAGTTCATCGGTCCTTCTTCTTTCTTCGTTAAAGGGCCGGTTAAACCAGTAACGGAAAAGCACGTCCTTCGCGAGCGTTTCTTCAATGGCAACAAGGTTAGGTGTTATATCCGCTTCCCCGTAAGGGACCAATGGGCTCAAATAATTGCCCGGAGCATTGGCCGCGATAACCTGGGGAATCCGCCTGAATTGTTCCAGAACAGTCTTGTACCGGTCCTTGAATTTTGTATTGGAAATTTTCGGGTCTTGTCCCGGGTCCCAAAAAACTTCCGCCATGATTTTTGCCAAACTCTGGGAATCACGGCTGTAAGGGGCAAGCTGGGGATAAAAATTGAGCTGCAGCACGTCATCCCACCATTGCCCGTGAGGATTGCGCCCCAATTCAGGAAACGAGGGGTTGGTACTGCCAAAGAATGTTTTTTCCCAGAACCGGGCCCGGTTGGATTGAGAAAGCATGACACCTTGCTCCCATTCCGGGCCAAAGGTATCAAACCTTGGCATTTGCACGCCGGCTTGCCAGAGCAAATCTTCGACCGAGCCTTCCGTCGCCCGTTCGATCGCCGCGCCCAAGAGCAGGCGAAGCGAGACCGGAGCGTACCCCATGGTTTCCCGCTGTGTTTCCCAACGCCGCTCGATTTTTTCCCATAATTCGCTGTGAAAAGGATGCCGCATGACGGAATCTGAAAATTGAAATAAATAAGGGCGGAAAACGCGGTCTCCGGGAACATTCCATTCCTTGAATTTACCGAGCTGTTCCTGCATCAGCGAATCGGCGATCAATTCGATGGCTTGTTTTCCCCGGATGCCCCGAAGCTGCAGCAAGGTAAAAGCGGGTTTCCAGAATTTGGCGTACCAGTCCAGCGTGGTGAGGCTGTCGGACTCATCCGCCGGCTGATTGGTGAAACGCAGGATTTTTTCAATGGCCGGCTTCCAGAGATGAAATTCCTCCACCCAGTCCGGGGGAAGATCGTTTTCTTTTTCCACATGAATGACCGAAAAAATATTTTGGCGGAGCGCGGCTTTTTCAATGCCCATTTCCAGCCCATAATAATCCCGCAGCCATCGCAGCCTTTCGGGATGCTTTTTGCCCATTTCCTCAAGTCTTTTGACGATCGCGGCATGATCTTTGGGTTCCTTGGCCTGAAATTCTGAAAATTTGGGCGGCTGGCCTCCCCATATCCGGAGGGTCTCCGCATCAGGTGTCGGCATTTTAGGAGGCAGCGGTTTTTTCGGGTTCAGCGCTTTTTTAGGGATTTCGAAGAGATCATCATCCGTAATTTCTTTTTTCCCGCCCAGAGCGTTTTTTATCTGGGCAATAAGCCCGTCCCCTTTGCCTTTTCCTTTTTCGACCTGCCCGAGCAAGTCAAAGCCGGCCATCAACAAGACCAAAATAAATCCACCGAGAACAAGCAAGAGCTTTCGCTTGGGGGTTTGGAAGAACCACAACACAAGAGTCTCCGCTCTCGTGCGAGGTTTAGACGTAACCGCAACTTCAGGCCCTTGCGCCGGGGCTTCCCATCGCTGCACAAAACTATTTGCTTTCAGCAAACCGTGTAATTTTTTACGCTCCGCAATGAGCAGATCACGCACGCCTCGCAGAGTCTGCTCGTCTTTCCCCTCCGGATGCTTCAGAGCGTAGTCGATCGCATTGATTTTAAATTTCAAATCCTCCTCCAGATACTTGCCCAGTTTCGTCTGTTCGAGCTCCGGATTCTTATAAGTATTTTCCTTGAATATTTGCTCAATGCCTTCCAGGGTTTTGGTTTCCCGGATATTTTTGATTTGCAGGCGCTGGGGCTCAAGCACCGCAAGCCGGGTATCGATATCAGCTAGTGCGCGCAAAGTCCAGGACAGGTCCCCTTCGGCCAATTCTGACGCATACTGACTTTTCAACGCGGCCAGCGCATCGTCATAGCCTTCCAGCATCTCGGCATAAACTTCCGGATGAAGGTCCATTTCTCCTTTTGCATTGGCCGCCATCAAAACAAGCTTGCGAAGTTTTTCGAGATTCTCGATGCGCTGCGCGGCATAATCCAGGAATTCGCGGATGTCATTGAGCATGATCGTGTTGTCGCGGATTTTGTCCGATTCGGGGACTAGAATTTGGCCTTGCGCGTTCATGCGGTAAAGCGGCGGTAAAATTTCCCGGATTTTCGAGGGGGCCGCCTTGCCCGCCTCAATCTCAACGACCAGAGGATAAAGCTCCCGGGCGCTTTTCCCGAGTGCGAAAAGCCTTTCATAATATTGCTGCGCGAGTTCCCGGGTTTTTCCTTCGAGCCCGGCTTCGGGATTCCGTAAAACCACCTGCAGTTGAAGAATCCGGTGCCCCAGATCATCCACCACGGTGGCCGCGTCAAAAAGAGTGTCGCCCTGCTCCGTGCGATGCCCCGCGACCGGTGCCTGAAAAACGGACTTCAGGGCGGGCGAATCCTGAAAGGCCGCCTGCCCTTCCGCTACGGCATGCAAATAGTCTTCAAGCACCTTGGCAAAAGCCTGCATGTGTTCGTCCCTCTGCGGAGACGGCGCCGCCGCCTGTTCCGTTGGGGGCAAAGCTTCAGGTTCCGCCGGGGCTTTTTCACCGGTTTCCTCAAGCTGGGACCGGCGCAAAAGTTGTTTTAAAGCGCTGTTTGACTTGGCCTCGCCGGGTTCCTTGCCCTTGGCACTCGCTTGAGCATAAAGTGTTTTGAATTTTTCAAAAGCCTTCCCGGCCCGTTCCAGGCGCTCATTCAATTTCTCGCGAACAATCGCAATTTCGGTATCAAAAGCCTTTCGGACCGCATCCGGATTATTCCCCTGGCTTTCCATCGATGTCCATGAAACAGGGAATTTTCCCCGGATCGTGAGGATCGCCTTTTCGAGGTCTTGTAAAAAATCTGTCTTTTTAGACTCGAAGTCAAAATTCTGATCCACGGTTTCCAGCATCTTGGCCAGCTTGGTCATGTTCGTCTTTAAAAGTCTCTCGGCCGCGGCCTGACCGGCATAAAATGCGGCTTTGTCGCGAAGGCTTTCAAGGCTGAAGGCCTGATCAGCGATTTTTTTAGGGAGCCCACCATAAACGTAGTCCTTCCGCGCTTTAACCACTTCCTGATATTTATTTTTTCCATCCAGTCTTTTCTCAATCGCGCTAAGAATTTCTCCCTCCAGATTTTTCCACAAGAAGTCAAAATGAGGGATCTTTTCCGCGGCAAGAATGGCGCGCAGCGCGCCTTCATAATCCCCGAGGCTTTTCTTGAGTACTGCTACACTTGCTTCAAAACCGGCAAATCCAGGCTCCCGGCCCTGCGGAATATGAAACTCGGTCTGCAATTGCAAAAACAAACTGTCGAGAGAGCCCAGCATCTGCGTCCGGATTTCTCCTAAAATCTCTTCAAGAGGCCGCATTTCGACCGGTTCCGGCATTGCCGTGATTTTCGCGCTTGCCGCGGCCAGTTTTTGTTCAATCGTGATGATTCCGTTTTCCAGGCTGCTGTGGATTTCAGCGGAGAAAAAACCATCTGTTCTTTCAATGCCCTGCGCTTTAAGTTTTTTCTCGATTTCCGAAAGCGCATTTGCGTACATTTTTCGGAGACTCAAGAGGCCGTCCAGACTATTTTCAAGCGGCTTTTTTTCAGCCAGACTTTTTTTGATTGCGGCCAAAAAATTATCGATAGCCTCAACCACCGGCTTGAATTCTCCGTCGATAATCGCTTGGGCTTGCTGTATTTTCTCCGAATGGGCTGCACGCATTTTCTGAAGTTTTTCCATCGAACGAACTTCTGACTTTACATTTTGAGTCCCGCGTACTAGGTCATCAATCATGGGATTAAACTGAATAGGATGAGGGCTAAGGTTATAACGCTGTTCAATCACTGCAATTTTGATGTCCCTTTCGCGCTCGGGACCGATGGGAGAATCCTTCACCTGCTCCTTAACCTGGTCGATCCTTGCTTGAATCAGCCACCGCTCCGGCCCTGAATCCTTATCTTTGCGCAATTCAATCTCAAACAACTGTTTGCGGTAATCCCGTTCTCCGACAAGAGCGCCGACATCGCCGGCAATCCATTCAATCAGCTTGCCATCAGGAGTTTCAGGAGTAACGCTTTTTAACCATGCGGGGATTAAAGCAATGTGTTCTTCCCAAACTTTGGCGACAACCGCCGGCGCCGGTTTTTCAGGTTTGAGCTCATTCCCTGCTTTTTCGTAACCTGCGAAAAGCTCATCGGCCTCGCCGCTAAGCGTTTCCTCCAGGTCGATGAATAATTTTTGCTGGCCGGATTGAGGAAATTTTTCCATGAGCCGCCGAAGGTTTTTATCCATAAAATCATCAAAATCATCGTATCTCTTCCGGCTCAAAGTGCCCGCCTCGATATCGGCTTTCATGAGGTCTAATATTGCCCGCGCTCCTGCCACGAATGTTTCCATCTCTGTGGTAAATATCGCCGCTTGCGCAGCGATTTCGTCAAGAGCCGGTATGGCCGGATCAGCGCTGCGCACTTCGGATTTTGGTGCGCCGGGGCGCTGTTGCTCCTCCTCAACGCCTTTCAAGTAAGCCCGGTATTGATTCACCATATCTTGCACAGCCGACGCAGGAACAACAAAAGATATATTTTGAGCGCTGTCGCGAATAGCCGTAACAACTCCGAATGCCACTGCCTTGTTTTTTATTCTCGCTTTCAGGCTTACCATCGGCGCGCCGGAGTTGCCAGGATTCACCGCCGCATCGGTTTGAAGCAATTTGTTTATCATGATATCGGTGGTGGGCATAGTGATACTGCGGTTTAAGTGGGAAACAATTCCTGTCGATACCGTCCATCCGTAATCATAGGGGTGGCCAAAGACAGCTATAGGATGGCCTTTTTTCAGGCTTTCTTTTTCCATCATCGCAGCGGTTGCCAGGGTCAGCGCTGACAATTTCACGTTGGGATTGCCGACAACCTTCAGAAGAGCCAGATCATTTAGAGGATCGAGAAAAACCGCTTGAACATTCAAGGTTTGTCCGTTGACCATGGTCACCGGAAAAATCTTATCCATATCCACCACAAATTGGTTGTTTTTGTCCAACACATACTCGCCGGTGCCGTTTACTTTAGCCACCACATGGATATTGGTCGCAATCACGGGGGGACCCGGCGTAACGGCAACGATGAAACCACTGCCTACTCTTGGCTTTCTTTCTCCCTTGACAGGTGTGCTTATCTTGATGACTGAACTTTCAACCTCGTCGATCAAATCTTCGATGTTCGGATCAGAAACGGTTACTTTGTCACTGACTTTTCCGGATTCAGACTGGATTCCCGGTTTGGCTTTTATCGCATTTTCCGGAATAAACGTGGGCGCGAATCCGCCTTTGATCGTGGCTTTTGGAAAAGGTTGTTCTTTGGGCTGTTGCTTCACCTCGGGCTGCACTTTAACCGGTTCCGATTTTTTGGGTTCTTCCTTTTTTGCGGGTTCTTGTTTTTGTGCCACGACGGGTTCCGGCTCAACTTGAGGAATTGCTTTAGCGATGAAAAGAGGCGGAGCCTTGGAAACAGCCTGTGCCGGACTAAAATACGGGATCAAAAATGAGAGCAAAATGATGCCAAAACCGAGAAAAACTACCGATAAAAAGGGCCACCAATTCTTTAAAAAAGCCGCCACGCCAGCAGGTTTAGCCGCGGGGATTGGGGCTTTAATCTCTTCCGTAGTCGGTTTCTCAATCCCCGGCGCTCGGGCATTGGCATCGACCGGACTTGGCGCCGGCGCCGGAACTTCAGGCTTGATTTTTAAAGGCCCGGCCTTCGGAGCCTTTTGAGCCAGTATTTGAGCGCTGACCAGCTCCGCGACTCCTAACTGAATTTCTGGGCCATGCGCCTTGATGATCGTGTCCATCTTGGACCGGGCGCTCACTTGCAGTGAGGAATCCGCCAGAGCGGCGATCTTTTCATTGAACTCCTTGCGCAATTGAACGAGAACATTATCGAGGGCAGTGGCGATGGTCATTTTTGGTTCCCGGGCCAATTCTTCACGGACCTTGGCCAAAATATTGTCCTTCCCCATCGAAGTCTCGACATGCTGCGTAAATTTCAGCAGGCCCGGATCTTTTTGATAAAAAGCGTTTTCAATGGCATCTTTGGTCTTTTTTAAATCGTTTAACCAAACGGCGGCCGCAATCACCAAATATTCAGCATCGGTTTGCTGGAAGTGCTTCCGAAGATCGGTAAAAAAATCTGCCACGACATTCTTGAGCAATTCTCTTCCGGCTACCGGCTCCAAAGTCTGGATCTGGTTTTGAATGACGAGAAGCCGGTCGGCATAGGTTTTCCATAACGTGATCATCAATAATTCGGTTTTCAGCCGATTGATGGCCGAATCAAAATCTTGCGCCGGCATCTTAAGAGGTTCATTCAGCGCGGCGAGCCCCAAAGTACGGGCGACACCAAGAAACCGGATGTGCACCGCATCTATTTGCCGGGATATTTCCTTATTCGCGGCTTCTCTCTCACCGTCTGTTTCCATTTCAAGCTCTCCGGCGATCATAATGAGATTCAGAGAACCGAGCTGCTGCGTGAGCTTTGCCTGAGCATCCGTGAGACCAGTCATAAACTGCCGGGCTTTTTCCAAATAGGCCGGGGCCTTTTCTTTCTGCGCCGGACCCGGCGCCGCCATTTCATTGAGCAGCGTTTCCAATTCCGACAATTGACCGGTAAGTGAGTCCTGAAAGGCCTGGATCATTTTTTTGGCTTCGGCGCGTTGTTTCTGCCGCGCTTCTTTTACTTGTCCCACCTTTTGCTGAATGGCTTCGGTTGCTGCTTTTTGCATACCGGCGGCCTTTAGTTTCAAATCATTCAAATTGACCCGTGCTTCAGAACGCGCCCCTATTTCACTGAGGATAGCCGGGATTTGCTCAAAGCGTATCTCAAGAGGCTCGGGATAAAGACTGCCCGCCTCAAGAATTTGACCAATGAGGCTGAATTCAATGCCTAGAACTGCATCCAATTGCCTTTGAAAAGAGAGTGGCAGGCTTTTTACTGTGTTTGCGGAAATCGCTTGGAACGCGGCTCTATCCATCCCTAAAGCAGTTGCCAAATGGTCTTGAAGGGTATTGAGCTGGAAGCTCTCCCTGTTCTTCTTAGCCACTTGCCGGATATCGACGGGGGTAATTTTCCCGAGTTTCTCTACTATTGCATTTCTCATCGCTGACATGTCTATTGGCTGCGTTGGAGAAATTCCCGGGGCTTCATGCCGTTGTTTATCCTCGTTTTCTTTCTGAACACCTTCAGCAAATGTCTCGCTTTCCTTGAGCGTCTTTTGTTCTTCCTCAATCCTTGATAAAAAATCCGTATAAGCGGTGAGAACGGCCTCGTCTATTTCATCCGTAAAGTGCTCTTCAAGATACTTTTCGATCGCGGAAATCCTCTCAACCTCTTTTAATGCCACGGCACTGCCCGAAAGATCGCTTTCCTCTGGATTATCCCTGAAACCATCAATGGCTTTTCTTAAGGCCGAGGTAATGTGAATTCCTTCAGAATAAATCCTGACTAAAATAGGCACTATCCGCTTGAGTTTGCTCACTTCACCGGCTTCTTCGTACCGGACCGGAGCTAGAGAGTTTTTCAATTTTCCATCTTCGGCATCCAGGAGGGCCGTCAGAGATTCCAGACTCGCCGGCGTAAGTCTGCCTGCCCTGAACGCTTTCGCTAGTGCTGTGATCCGGTCTTCTATCTTCTGCTCAAATGCCTGAATGGATTGCGTTTCGGGTGGGACTAACTGTTTTTCTTCCTCTACGGGCGCAGTGGGCTCGGCAAGACCGCCTGCGAGCGGAGCTGGTTTCGATAATGATAGGAGCGAGGGCGCCTCTTTAGCCGGAGGAGGGGGAGTTGCTGCCCGCGCCGGTATAGAAACCGCAGATGACGCAGGAGCCGTTGAAAATCCGGCGGAAGCGATTTGGTCAATAAGCGAAAAAAATATTGTA
>CAYGIT010000003.1:0-35881 GCA_964349955.1 uncultured bacterium | reverse complement strand
GGGTAGTGACGGAGCGGCCCCCGGGCCACTCTCATTAGTGACTTCGCCGGTAAGGAGATTGATACGAATTTGAGCGACACGGGTTCCATAGATTACTGTGGGAGCGTTGGCATTCACACGAGTTTCTACATTATTTTGAATCATGGAATAACTGCCGTTATTGCGACGGATTTGAAATGTGGCTGTTCCGGAGCCTTCAGGGCTGGGAACCGTTATTGTGGAACCTTCTGCCGGCAGCTCTGCCACTTTTGTGCCGCCTATATAAACTCCCGGGTTTTGACCGGTAGTCCGGATTACCAAACGGTTTGTTACCAGGTTGAGAGTTGGTTGGGTAACGCGTGTGCTAGTGATTACATCATACGAACCCGTTATTGTATTTTCGCGGACAACTTCAAGAAAGTATTGCCCGGCATCGGTACCGGTTGCAGGACCGCGCCGTACCCGGAATGTTACGCCGTCTGCAGTTCTGTAAACTTGAGATTCTCCGGGCTGAAGAGTAACCCTTCCATTAGGATTTCCGGTTCCTATTTCAATGACTGAATCGGTTGTGGAGACATTGACCCCGGGACGGCGGTTCTGAACAAAGTACCTCATTATGAGGCCTCCTATAAATAAGGCTCCGACTCCGATTATGCCAGCATACAATCCTCCCGGCCCGGCAAGAGCGGCAAATCCCACAGAGGCTAAAATAAGAGAGCCGCCTTCATAAAGAGTGGTCGCACCGCGAGCGGTCGGAATGTTTGCCCGCGTAACATTAACTTCAGGAGTAAGATCAATTGCATTGGGGGCTCTTTCAACGAGAGATCGTGAAAGTTCGCGATAAAGGCTGTCAATTTCTTGATTGAGGCGTCTTGATTCTGCCTGCAGTTGATCGAAAGTGGCCCTTTCGGCTTCGGAGAGGGCGCTTTGGTCCCGGCCATTGAGCAGTTGGGACCTGGAACTTTCAATATAATCCAGAGAAATCAAGGTGCGCATGCCGCCAAGAATATTTTCTTGTTGCAGTCGCAAAAAACCTAAGCGAATCCGTTCGTTTGGAGTAAGAGTGCCTGCTGCCTGTCGGCTGAGCAAACGATCGATTTCCAGCCTTATGGGATCTAATAAGGAACTTTGTTCGATGAGTGTTTGCCGGTTATTGGCATCCCGGATACGAGGAATAGCAACAAGGTAGGGAGCAAGAGCTGCCGCTGTCCCGGGCCGCCAACCTTGAGCGATATCGATGAGATTATTTGCGCCCCTCTGGAGGACCGCATCGATAGGGCCGGTGCCGTGAGGGGAGCCACCGGTAAAACCTTGAACGAGTCCGTGTACCATGGTGAAAGCAAAAAAAGAGTCCATGGCCAGTCCGGCGGCAGCATCGCTGAAGTTCACGTAATTTCCTTCTCCCAAGGCATGGAGAGTTTCTACTAAATGCAAGGGGAGTGAAGCCGCAATGCCCGGAAGCATGGAAGTGTTTACGGCTGCGCTTGCCACGCGAATCGTTCCGGTAATTGCATTGGCTCGCGTAATCGAAGTGATTCCGCTGACCGCTCGGGCTGCCGCGGCTGCTTCAACTGTCGCAGGCACACGGGCCGCTGCCGCAGCGACAGCGCCGAGTCCGTGCAGAACAATAAGGGCTGCAGCTTCTTCCGCCAGCTTATTGTTAGCATTAGCGAGGAAACCCATGGCAGCATTAGTCAAGACATCATATCCGGCGCTGGCCCGGAGATTACTCAATTCTCCGGGGATCCTCCACTTGACAAGTTCAAAAGCCCGCTGGGCTTCCGTAATGGGAGCGTTGATAATGGCGTCCCGTGTTCCCGGCGCAACCCCGGCCCGGTTGTCCCGGGGCGTATTGGCTTCACGTCGAAGCCGGACCATGTAATCCAAAATGGCTGTGGCGCCCGGGATCGCCTTAGCTCTGGCAAAATCGCCTTGCATAAATGTTGGTATATTCCCCCGGCTAAGTTGCTGCATGATCTGTTCTCGCGGAGGGGTCGTTGAGTTTGTCACTAATCCTTCTATTTGCCCGAGGGCTATGACAGCTTCAATTTCATTTGAAATAGCGGAAAGCTGGTTCTCGACGCCGAGATCAACTCCCAATTGGGAAAAAACCTCGGCAGCCATCAATCGGGAACCAGACCTTGCAGTACTAAAGAGGAAATTCCAGCCGACACCTATTCCCTGAAGACCCATCGAAGCAATATTCGGCAGTGCACGGTCGGTCTCAAGTCCAAAAGAGGAGAGCGGAATCCAGTTAGCGCTTAAGGATTGTCCGATCACTCCCAAATAAGAAGGGACACCAGTGGATACTGACGTATGGCTTATCCTGACCAATCGTGCAACGGAAAGATTCCAATCTCCTACTTGACCATCGCTGCCCAATATGGAGCGAGAAACTAAGGTCCTGTACCGGTCATTAAGGACCATGGTGGTGAGAGGCGTGGCGTCTGTGACCCACAAATTCATACTTCCATCGTCTTTGTACTCTCGAATTAGATTTGCCGGATTATTGGCCGCATTATTGGTGGTTTGCGCTCCGGCTGTATTTCCTTGCATCACTAATAAACCATACGCTGAACGGGCCATGTCGGTTCCGTTATAGGCGGGGGTGCCATTGTTCATTCCAGGATAGTCCGAGCGTAGCCCGAAATAGGCAGGAATTTGGCGAACTATTGCTCCGTTGCTGTCTACGTAAGTTGCCATCATGTTAAGTTTGTTGTCGTTTTGAATTTTAAATATTAAGTTACCCGTGGTATTCAAGGCGATTGATTGCCTGCTAATCTGATAGGCATCGCCTGCCATGGGACCCGTAAGATCAAATAAAAATTGTGCTATCGCCTCGGAAAAATCAAATTCTGCGTTTGTATTCTTTTCGAGATTATAGCGGCCGAGTCCCATCGTAAAGGCAATCAAAGCGTTAAGTATTTGGTTGTTGTTGCCGGATAAAATATTTTGAGCTATCAAACGGGCTTGGGCCATGCGATTGGCCGGAGAATACTGACTAAGGGTTTGCAAGCTTGTCAAATTCAGCTGCCATCCCAAAACTTGGTTTCCCTGGCGTTGTTCCATAAGATAAGGATTAACAAAATTAAGGATAGTGCCATCCTGCAACGGAGCGGAGAACTGGACAATTCTCATTTCACCCGGCTCGCCGGGAATATTGACGATTGCGGTCATGGCATCCCGGAGTGAAACCGGAATCCGGTCATAAGCCGGCGGGTCTCCTCGAACGATTGAACCGTTAGCATACTGGACTTCGCTGATTTTCCAATCCCTTGCAGATGCTGTTACGGGCGTGACAATGCCCCTCATTCTGCGGAAGTCTCCGGCGGAATTCTTGACCTCACGCCATTCCTGGCCGCTTTCTTGCCATATCCGGGTTTCAATAACAGTAAGCTTTTGATTATTGTTGTCGACGCTCCAGCCCAGGCTGTAATTGGAGGCCTGAAAACGTCCTCCCGCTCCGGCCGTGATTGGATTGGCGGACCTGACGATTCCTGACGGAAGATCGCTTATTGTTGGGAGCGGATTCATTAATAGGGTTCCCGCACGGGTTTGACTATCGCTTCCCTGGATATTTACCGTTACCTCGGCTGCGGGAGCGGATATGGGGAGTGGATTAACACTGCGAAGCAGATCAATGAGGTTTAAAACGAATGTTTGTTCATTGATTTGGATGGGCTGGCCCAGTCCTTCAGCAATTCGTATCGCGTTGGTCGCTTGAAGGCGAAGCGCATCCAGGTTGGCCCGCATGGCAGCCTCGGTGCCTATGCCAAGATTGGTGGCGTAATAATTGATCTCCCGGAGAAATCCTTCGCGGAAATCTTGTGAACCGGTCGCGGATTGAGGGGCTGCCAGCCGGTCGTTCTGGACAGCGGTTATTGCCGCAGCCATACGCGGGGCAATCACCCGGCGAAAAGCCTGTTTAAGAAAACTGATGCGCCTTTGAGACCGGGCTATTTCCGCAAGATAGGCCATTGCGTGAGAGGAATAATTTCTTCCTGCGATTGAAACGGGCTGATTGTTCCATTGATCCAGAGCCGCGGGATCGGTCAATGCCCGGACAAAAAGCGCGTCCCGGTCTGTGGCAAGTTGGGCAATGCGGCCCTGTTCCTCCTGGATGGCCGATAGGAAATTCTCGGATGGCCCCAAATCCGGGTTGCCTGGCTCATTAGCAGACATGAAATCCGTCAAAAGTTGCCGGTAGGATTCCGGAAGGTCTTCGGGGAGATTCATTGCGGGATCAGGCAGGTTTTCCACATATCTCGCGCTATTTGAAAACCGCAAGATCCTTTGCATGATAGATTGATAGGCATTCCGGAATTGGGGATAGTTGAGCAAATTATTTGATTCTATGATCTGATTTACGGACTGTCTCATTCCAAATGTGCCTTGATCCACTTGCCCCGTAACGATCGCGACCTGAAGGACAAAGCTCAATGAATTCAGGACGCTTTGCATTTGAGCTTTTGCTGCATCTGGAATTGATTCAAGATCAGGATCGTCGAGAGAAGGTTCTTCGGAGAAAGGATTTTCGTCGCTTTCCACGATTCCAAACTCATTCCAGTCTTCTTCCGAAACTTCGTCCTGGTTTTCAATAGAAGCAAAGGAAATATCTGAAATGTTGTCGTTCTCATTCACTTCCGGAGCCGTTACGGGAAGAACGGTGACTTTTAAAAGAGAATAGCCATTAGACTTAAAAGAGATGGAAACGATATTGCCCGTTGCGTCACGGACAATCCGTAATGTGTCTAAGGGGGCAGGGCCTAATGAAAGTGAAGAACCTGTGATGGGATCGAATTCATTCGTTTCCATTTGCATCATTCCCATTTGTGCGCTGGAAAGGGCCACATCTTGAGTCAGCGTTCCTGGCGGACCATTGGGAATCAGGATCCTGTATTGATCTTCATTCGCCGTGTAAAAAGAGATCCATTGAGTTTCTGCGGAACCGGGAATCTCACCATTTTCGAGTGTGATTTTCACGGGCCCGGGAGTTTCGGTGTTTGTTTGGGAAGTTAGAAATTTTAAATCTCCGGGATTAAAATTGGGGACGGAATTAAAAATATAAATCGAGTTATCGGAAGACATCGGGTCGACTTGAGCCGTTGACAGGACTTCCTGGGGATAGCGAAGGGTCAGTTTGCTTATTTCGTCTTCGTCCAGAAAATGGATTGCAGTAATCTGGCCGTTGTCATCGCGGTCAATGGTTAATGTTTTAATAGTAACCGGATCGGATGTCCCCGCAGTTAAAACGATTCCGCTGCTCATACGCGCCGTAGAACCAACGAACTCTGCCGTCGTGAGGTCGATGCTGTCTTGATCGGAAAGAGCAACGAATGCGGAAAAAAAGTTGTTTGTGGTTGTGTTTCTAAAAGCCAAACCGCAATCGGGTTGGCAGTTAAGGCTAAGGGAGTTTAAAGGTTGATTGGCGATAGCGCGCACAACGGCAAGTTCATTAGATTGGAAAAAATTGGTCATTTCCTGGGGAATCCAGGCATTCAACACAATTTCAGCGCTTTGCGTTGGTGGCGTTGGAGAATCAGTGGGTTCCTCCTCATCCTCCGGTGAAGGCGACTCGTCATCCGATGGCGAGGGCAACGGATCTGGCACCGTTGATGATGAAGGTGAAGGCGCCGGTGATTCAGCGGGACTTTCCGACGGTGTAGTTGATGGTTCCGTTGAAGGTGTCGTTGACGGCTCAGTCGAAGGTGTCGTTGACGGCTCCGTTGAAGGTGTCGTTGACGGGTCAGTTGTTGGCGTAGTCGAGGGCTCAGTTGATGGTGTCGGTGTCGGATCAATTGCTGGTGTCGCGCTTGGTTCCGGGGTTTCCGGAGTGGCTGCGATGGAAAATGCGACCGGAGAAAAGTACTGAACGACCGATTCGACGGGTTCCGGTGTTGGGCCGGTTGTCGATGGCGTTGAAGCCGGTGTGGGTGTTGATGGAGGTGTTGTCGGCGCCGATTTAACAATGCTCGGTGGAAGGTATTCGGCCACCAGGCCCCATGTCCGCGGTTCTATAATTAATGTCGGCATAAAATAATAAGGGAAGGCGGAGAAAGGCAGTGTGAGCATTGCCGCCGCATTGGATAAAATGGATATCATGCCCCGGTTTTGAATGGGGCCTGACGGATTATTCAGATCATGGATTTCAAAATAGAGCGCATTGTGTACCATGGGTTCTGTCGTATTGAGCATGATCGCTACTCTCGTTGATGAATCAAAACCGAGAGCAGTAGAAAATCTTTGCCGCAGGTCCGGGTAGTCAGAATTTGTTCCATTGTAAATAATTGTAAAATTAGCTGGAAAAGAGTTTGTCGTTGTACCAGGGCTCGGTGAAGATGAAGGAGCGCTGGTTGCACTCGGTGTCGGTAAAGGTGACGGTGACGATAGTGGGTTGGTAGCCGAAATTGAAGGCGGCAGCGATGAGGTCGAGGTAGTTGTCGTGGTTGTAGTTGTAGTGCCGTTACCGTCAGTAGTCGTAGTTGTTGTCGTTCCTATGGGTGCATTTACAAGTTCCCCGGCACCTGACCCAATGCATGTGAAACCGGGAGGACAAGCATAAAGCGGAACCATGGGTTCCATGATCATCGCAATCGCCAGAAAAAGAGAAACTAACTTAGAAGCCATTCATTATCCTCAGTCTTTCTTTCAAACTTAAAGATCACCGCTTTTCTTAGAGACTTCAATAGACAGGCCCGAAATGTTATGAATTGCTATAAGCTATTCTAAGTCAGAGGCGATCGTGATGAGCAGTGCTTAATACCCTTTTTAATTATTTCCCACTTGATCTATTTCCCACCCTATGCTATATTTTTGTCAGAGACAAAATGGATTCCCGAACAAGGATTTCGGGAATGACCTAGGAAAAAAATTGGGACTGATGAAATAGGGGCGCGATATGGATAAAGAAAATGTCATTAAAGAATCTGATTTTGAGCCTTACGGCGAGGTAAAAGTAGACTCAAAAAACAGGATCACGTTAGGCGCTTCCGGTAGCGTCAAGGTATCGAGTTATAAGATTTACCGGAATTCAATTGGACAATATGTTTTGGATCCCCAGACAACGATTCCGGTTTATGAAGCATGGCTGTTTCAAAACAAGGTGGCAAAGGCGGCGGTGGCAAAAGGCCTTGAAGAAGCTCGTGCCGGTAAGATAAGCAAGGCGCGCGAAGATTTTTCAAAATATGCCGACCCTGAATAATGTTTGAAATTCTTTTTACTGCCTCGGCGCAGAGGGAATTGGATCGCCTTGAAGTTAGTCCCGCACATACAGGGCTCATGAAGCAAATCAAAAAGAGCCTGGCTTTCCTTCAAATGAATCCCCGTCATCCTTCTTTGAAGACGCATGAATATCACTCCATTCCTTCACCATTTTCAAAAGAGCAGAAAGTCTTCGAAGCTTACGTTCAAAATCAAACTCCCGCTGCTTACCGGCTCTTCTGGTGTTATGGCCCGGATAAAAGGCAAATTACAATCATTGCTGTGACTCCCCATCCTTGAGAGTTGGTGAAAGTTTGAATTTGACAGGGGGCGGGGGGCTTATTTATACTTTTGTCAGATTGAGCAGTTATGAAGGCGAAAGGACGGACAAGACCATGGTCAAAGGCATCGTGAAGTGGTTCAGCAATCAAAAAGGGTATGGATTTGTGACGCCCGAGAACGGAAAAGACGTTTTCGTGCATTTTACGGCGATTCAGGGCGAGGGCTATAAATCGCTTAATGAAGGGGAATCGGTGGAGTTTGAAATCACCCAGGGGCCCAAGGGCGAGCAGGCCGTCAACGTTATACGCACCAATCCTCCGCCTCCCCAGAAGAAATAGGATTTTTCCTCCCGGAAAACTTTCTGCCCGGGGTTCCGCCTTTGAAGGCGGGATCCTCGGGCTTTTTTGTTAAAATAATTTCCTCGTGAATTTTCCCTCTGTTTTTGGTACTGTATACACTTCTCTAACCTTTTATAATTCGTTTTGAGCCTTTAGGATCGAATGCCCGAACAGCTGGATATAGAACGCACGCTTCGAAAAATCGTTTCGAATTTCTGGTTCGAGTGGAATTCCGACGTTCACCTCCTTTTTCGCGCTGTGGATCCTTATGCCTGGAGCCTCTTCCGGCGCAATCTCTACCGTTTTCTCCGGATCCAGCACGAAAACCCGCTTCTTTACCGCCGCCGCCTGGCCGAACTCTTGATCGATTCCCAATTCCTGAATCTCATGCGCAAGGTCGAGCGCGAATACAAAGCCTACATGCAGCCGGCCCAAACTATTGTGACTCAAAAATATCCTGAAATGGTGGACCGAACGATCGCGTATTTTTCAATGGAATACGGCATTGATATCCTGCGCACCTATTCCGGCGGCCTCGGGATCCTTTCCGGCGATCATTTGCGCGGGGCAAGCGACTTGGGGCTTAAAATGACGGGGATCGGCCTTTTTTATCTGCACGGCTATTACCGCCAGCAAATCGGTTCAGACCGCATCATGAAAGTGGTGTATGAATCGATCATTCCTTCGCGCAAGCCCGTGCGCGATTTTCTTCCGCTGGAAACGGTCAAGAAAAAGGGCGGAACAGAAGATCTGATGATTGCGGTTTCAATGCCAGGCCGCATAGTGAAGGCGCGGGTTTTCCGGGCGCGGATCGGACGATGCGAGCTTCTTCTCATCGATTCCGACGTGCGCGAGAATCATGTGCATGACCGCCACATCACGCGCCGGCTTTATGCTTCGCAAAAATATTATGACCAGGAACGGCGCCGGCGCCTGGAACAGGAAATTCTGCTGGGAATCGGCGGGGTGCAAGCGCTGGAAGAAGCAGGGTATGAGCCGGCAGCCTATCATTTAAATGAAGGCCATGTGGCTTTTGCCGCCTTTGAAGTCATTCGCAGGATGATGCAAAAGGGGCTTTCCTTTGAAGAAGCCAGGACCCGCACCGCCGCGATTCTTGGTTTTACGACGCATACGCCGGTTCCGGAAGGAAACGAGCGTTTTGATGAAAACCTTGTGCGCGAATACCTGCAACCCTATCTGGATGGTTTTCTGGCTCCGGAGGACCGGGAATTTATTTTTAATTGCGCGCGCAACCGTGAAAACATGTTTGACATGACCAAGCTTTCGCTTCTGCTCTCCGGCGTTTGCCGCAACGGGGTCAGCGAGCTTCACGGCGAAGTTTGCCGCAAAATGTGGGGATTTGCCTGGAGCCTTCCGGAGGCGGATGGGAAAAATGTACCGATTACTTCCATCACGAATGCTGTGCATGCGCCCTATTGGCAGAAACCCGTGTTGCGGACGGCGATTGAAGAACATGGCGGATTGGATCAAGTTTCCCGGATTCCAGATGAAAAAATATGGGCCCTTCATACCGAATTCAAGGTCAAGCTCATCGCGAAGGTGAGGGAGCGGCATGCATATCAACTTTTAAGGGAAAATGCAGACCCCCAGGTCATTTATGAGAAGACCCAGAACATGCTTATGCCCAATGCCTTCATGATCGGTTTTGCGCGCCGGTTTGCGGAATACAAGCGGGTCACCATGCTGCTCGAAGATGAAGAGAAACTTTTTCAATTTATGGAACGTGCGTACCGGGCGTACGGAGCGCCGGTGAATATTATTTATGCCGGAAAACCTCACCCGAATAATTATTCAGGCCGCGAAAAAATTACTGAAATTTTGAATATCGCCGAGCGGCTCAATCAACGCGCGGCGGAAAAGAATTTCCAGGCACAAATTGTTTTTGTGCAGGGCTATGACATTGATTTTGCGCGCTACCTTGAGGCCGGCGTGGATATTTGGCTGAATAATCCCATCCGGCCGCTGGAGGCCAGCGGCACCAGCGGCATGAAGGCCGGCATGAACGGTGTGCTGAATGTTTCCATTTCCGACGGTTGGGTCCCTGAAGGAGTTGTACAGGGAAAAAATGGCTGGTTGTTCGGCTTAGGAGACGCGCATTCCACGGAACATGACCGGGCCGAGCTTTTTGCTCTTCTGGAGACCACGATTTTGCCCATCTATTTCAAGCGCGAAAAGGGGTCGGATGTTTTTTCCCGCGAATGGGTGGGCCTCATGAAAAATTCAATCGAAACGATCACGAAAAAATTCAATACGGACCGCATGCTTTCGGAGTATGTCGAGAAGATGTATCTTCCGGCTGTCAAAGCCGCTCTTGTTCCGGCGAAATGACGGTCGGGGTGATTTAGGGGACAGGCATGTACTTCATGCCTGTCCCCTAAATCCTGACTAATTACAGGAGAAAAGGATGAATTCTATGACTCAAAAATTACCGACATTGGAACTTCTTCAGGCGGGCCAAAGTCCCTGGCTCGACAATATCAGCCGCGCGCTGATTGAATCGGGAAGTTTGAAGACGCTGATTGAAGAGAAGGGCTTGATGGGAGTCACCTCGAACCCCACGATTTTTGAAAAAGCGATCGGTTCCTCCAAAGAGTATGACCGGGACATTTTCAAAATGCTCCGGAAGAACAGGTCTATTTTCGAAATTTACGATGCCTTGACGGTTTCAGATATCCAGGCGGCCTGCGATTTGTTCCTTCCTGTCTATAAGAAAAGCGGGGGCGAGCACGGCTTTGTAAGCCTGGAAGTCAGCCCCGACCTGTCTTACGATACGAATGGCACGATTGCGGAGGCTCGCCGCCTTTTTGCTCTGGTGAACCGGCCGAATGTGATGATCAAGATTCCTGCGACGCCTGAAGGGATTCCTGCCATCAAAGCGGTGATCGCGGAAGGCATTAATGTCAATGTCACGCTGATGTTTTCGATTCAGCATTACCGGGATGTTGCCAATGCTTATTTGTCGGGATTGAAACTCTACAAGAAAAAAGGCGGAGATTTGAGCCGGGTGCATTCCGTGGCCAGCGTGTTTGTGAGCCGGATCGATTCGCTCGTGGACAAAAAACTGGAAGCCATGCCGGATGCCGGAAATCTTAAAGGAAAAGCCGCGATTGCCAATTCCCGTTTGATTTATCAGGAATTCAAACGCATGTTTTCATCGGAGGATTTTCATGTGTTGAAAGCTTCCGGCGCGCGGGTGCAACGGCCGCTTTGGGGCAGCACCAGCACCAAAAATCCTGCGTATCCCGATTTGATTTACGTGGAAACGCTTGTGGGAAAAGATACGGTCAATACGCTGCCGCAAAATACGCTGGAGGCCGTGCTGGATCACGCCGTGGTTCGGCCCAACAGTATTGAAGAAGATCTCGATGAATCGCAGCGCGTAATCACGGATTTAAAAAAACGCGGCATCGATTTAATCGAGCAAGGGGAGATCCTTCAAAAAGAGGGTGTGAAGTCGTTTATCCAGTCTTTTGATTCGCTGATGAAAACGCTCGAGCTGAAACGTGATTCGCGGAAGAATGTCATTCTGAGGCCCCAGGCCGAAGAATCTCTGAGCGAAAAGCTGTCCTCGGAGATCCTTCGCTGCGCTCAGGATGACCAAGGAAGGGCTCAGGATAACAAGATTCCCAAAGATTTTGTCCCTCGATTATTCAAAAAAGACCCTACTTTGTGGAAAAGCGATGCAGAACATCAAAAAGTCATTTTGAACCGGTTGGGCTGGCTGACTGCCCACGATTGGGTGCTTGGAAAACTTTACAGCATCGATGCTCTGCAAAAAGAAATCCGCTCGGAAAAAGTAAAAAATGTCGTTCTCCTGGGTATGGGCGGTTCCAGCCTTGCGCCGGAAGTCATGGGATTGATTTGCGAACGGCTTCCCGGTTTTCCGAAGCTTCATGTCGTGGATACGACCGATCCCGCCAGCCTTTTGAATCTAGAAATGAAAGTTCCGCTGAAATCCGCTCTTTTTATCGTGGCCAGCAAATCCGGAGGCACGGTCGAGACCCTTTCCCAGTTCCGCTATTTTTTCCAGAGGTGTCAGACACCGAAAAAGGGGACAGATACGGGAAAACACTTTATTGCAATCACCGATCCGGGTTCTAATCTTGAAAAACTTGCCCGCGAAAAGAAGTTCCGGAAAATCTTTTTGAATCCCTCCGATATCGGCGGCCGCTATTCGGCGCTTTCTCTTTTTGGGATGGTTCCTGCGGCTTTGATTGGCATCGATATCCGGGATATTCTTTTCGCCGCGCGAAATATGTTCAACCAGGCTCAGGAAGCGGATTTGCAGAAAAATTCCGCGGTTTCCCTTGGAATTTTAATGGGGGAGTTGGCGCGGAATGGGAAAGACAAAATGACGGTTTGGACTTCGCCGCGGCTGGCGTCTTTTGGCACCTGGCTCGAACAGCTTGTCGCCGAAAGCACAGGCAAGGAAGGCAAGGGAGTCATTCCTGTGGAGGGAGAAAAACCTCTGCAAATTTCAGCCTATGCGAAGGACCGGTATTTTCTGGCTTTGAGTTTCAAAGGCGAAAAATCCGGGGCCTTGTCAAAATCCGTGAAAGCAGTAAAAAAAGCGGGGTTTCCCGTCGTCGAGATCCAATGGCCCTCCGCTTCTTCCATCGGCGCAGAATTTTTACGCTGGGAAATTGCGACCGCGGTTGCAAGTGCGGTACTTGGAGTCAATCCGTTTGATGAACCGAATGTGAAAGAAAGCAAAGACAATACCGGCCGGATTCTCGAAGACCTGAAGAAAAAAGAGAAACTTGAGGATCCGAAAGGCATGATTTCCGCAAAATCCTCCGAAGCCCTTCAGGGTATTTTCAGAAAAATCCCCAAAGGCGGCTATGTTGCGCTTCTGGCTTATCTGGAACGTTCCGCTGCGACTCAAAAAGCTTTGGATAAAATACGCGAAACGATTGCAGCCCGCCTCGGCGTTCCCGTTCTTGTGGGTTTTGGGCCGCGTTATTTGCATTCGATCGGCCAACTTTATAAAGGAGGCACGCGATCCGGCCTTTTTCTTGAGCTCTTGATCCGTGAGAAAAAGGATGTCAAAATTCCGGGAGAGCCCTATACTTTCGGCCAGCTCAAAAAAGCCCAGGCGCTCGGGGATATGCTGGCCCTGGAAGACAAAGGCCTTCCATTTCTTGCCATTGATTTGGGAAAAGATCCTCTGGCAGGACTCCGGACCTTGCAGGCATCGGTTTCCGAGGCTTTGAAAAAATAAAAACATGAAATCTGAAAAATTTCGGATTGAAATAAAATTTTGTGCGCTCTTACTATTGCTTTTGGCGGCCGGTTGTTCCCATGCCCCGGCCCCGGGCAGGCCAGGCGCGATGGGCACCGGAGTTGTCACGGCGACAGGCGCGGCCGGCTATGATCGTCCTCACAATCTCGTGCATGTTGTCGGGCCTTCGGAAACTCTCTGGCGTATCAGCAAAACCTACAATGTTGATATGAATACGCTGTTGCGGGCCAATCATTTGAGCGATCCTACTAAAATTTCAAACGGTCAGAAGCTTTTGATTCCGAAAACCACGGGGCCGCGCTCGGTGATCCCTCTTTACCCAACGATGCGCTGGACGCATATTGTGATTCATCACACGGCCACGCATGAAGGAGATGCCTTCATGATCGATGAGCTTCATCATAAACGCGGATTCTGGAACGGGCTTGGTTATCATTTTCTCATCAACAACGGAACGAACGGAAAAGAAGACGGCCAGATTCAGGTGGGGCCGCGCTGGATCAAACAGTTGGACGGCGCGCATGCGAATGCCGATGGCATGAATCAGCGGGGGATCGGGGTTGTCATTGTCGGTAATTTTAGCGAAAGCCGCATGACCCAGGCCGAACTGGAGAGTCTTGTCACGCTTGTGAAAACCCTGCAAAAATATTACGGGATCCGCGGTCAAAATGTGATTCGGCACGGGGATGTGATGGGCAAGAATACTGAATGCCCCGGCCTCAAATTCCCCTGGTCTGAATTCAAGCGCCGTATTGCTGAATAAGAATCTGTCATCCTGAGGCGTTTTTTGCCGAAGGATCTACAGGTTCCGCTTAGAGATCCTTCGCTTCGCTCAGGATGACACTATTGACAAGCATGTTACAGTAATAAGTATGAATCCGATGAATCTCTTGTATTGTATTCAACCCAAAGCATTTGTACCCACCATGCATCGCATGGCGAAGGCGCGTTGCGCGTCTTGGCTTCATGCCGAGGTCATGGGCTTTGGAAGGGGTTTGGCCGGATAAATAACTAAACAACACTTTCAAAATTACAAAAAAGCCCATGACTGGGAAACCGGTCGTGGGCTTTTTTGTTTTCAACGTAGAGGAGAAGGAGTCATGGCTCAAAAACTGAATGTGCGGGTCCCTCCGGACAGGCGGAGGCTGGAAATAAATCCTGTAGCATTGACCGCGCTCTTGTATCTCAAAGAGGCGTTGCTGGAAGAACGGTATGAAGAATGCGCTACAATCATCCGGCTGGCGCTGGAATTCGGGGCCGGAGAAGCGCGGGTGGGGTATTTGCTTGAAGACCCAAGGAGGCCCGTTGCAAACGTTTAAACAAAACCCTACAATAGACGTTACTATGCCCATGCAACCCGTCGAAGTCCATCCGGTCGGAGAAGAAGAAGTTTTGATCAACTGGCAGGATGGCCACCGGAGCCTTTATCTGTACCGGTTTTTGCGCCTGAATTGTCCATGCGCCGGCTGCCGTGACGAGTGGAGCGGCAAGCGGCTGATTGCTCTGGATAAAATTCCGGCGGACATTAAATCGTTGGAAATGGCGCCGGTGGGCCGTTACGCGATCCGCTTCCGCTGGAGCGACCGCCATGAAACCGGAATCTACAGTTACGATTTCCTAAGAGGGCTTTGTCCTTGCGAGGCTTGCCAAAACGAAAAGGGAAAAGATTCGTGAGAATTCTTTACGCGGGCGACAGTCCGGTCGGCGGGCCGGCCAATTATTTGCTCGGAGTATTGAAATTTCTCGGCGCAAAAACAACCCATGTTCCGCCTTCAAAACCGCTTCGTCCGCTTTCATTCGAAAAAAAATTTGATGCTATTTTATTCAGTGATTACTCCGTAAAACAATGCTCCCGCAAAGTGCAAATCCGCCTCAATGCGGCGGTTGAAAACGGAATGGGCTTTGCCATGATCGGGGGCTGGGGTTCTTTTTCGGGACCTTTTGGAGGATGGAAGGGAAGCCTTGTCGAAAAACTACTGCCGGTCCAATGCCTTGGGCAGGATGACCGCGTCAATTTACCGGGCGGGGGCGCGATTGTCCTCAAAGCCCGGCATGCTATTCTTGGAAATTTTTCCATTCGTGATTTGCCTGTGATCTGCGGCCTCAATGAAGTGGTCCCTCGCCCTAATGCAAAAGTGGTTCTTGCGGTGCGCCGGATTGTTCACGAACGAAAAATCAGCCTCGAGAAAAAGGAGATTCCTCTTTTGGTTGTGAATGCCGATCCGCAAACCCGGACAGCCGTACTGGCCACCGATGTTGCGCCTCACTGGTGCGGCGGAATGGTGGATTGGGGAAGCAAGACGCTTCGACTCCCGGTCACCAAAGACATCCGCATTGAAGTTGGCGATGCTTACGTGCGATTTCTGTCTTCGATGATCCGTTGGCTGGTCAAAGCCAGGTAAAAACAGGGGACAGGCAATAATTCGCTGCCTGTCCCCTGTTTTTACTCAAGTTTCCCGCTGAAATTTCGATACTCTCTTTACAGGAGGTGATTTCAAATGGTCAATCAAATGGTGCTTTCGACAGAAATCGAATGGATTGGTTACGAAGCAAAGCGCAATATGCTCCAGGTTGAATTTATTGTGGGCGGAACCTATCAGTATGAAAATGTTCCTTTTTCCGTTTACGAGAATTTTTTGAACGCCCCGTCTTACGGTTTGTTTTTCGAGACCGAAATCAAAGGCCAGTACCCTTACCGCAAAGTCCGGTAGCATTTAATGGTCTGTCCAAACTAGTTCAATGTCATTCCCGCGAAAGCGGGAATCCATGTTCTGTTTTTAAATGGATCCCCGATTAAGACATTCGGGGATGACAAGCTTAAAACCTTCCAATCTGGAACTCTAAAAATTAAAGATATTTTCCTATTGACAGCTCTGTCTTTTTAGCTTAATCTCTATTAAATAGATAGGGAATATAGATAATGATCTCCAAGAAGACAAAATATGCGCTTAAAGCCCTGACGACATTGGGAGAAGAATATGGCAAAAACCAGCCGATTCTGATTTCCGAACTGGCGGCAAAAGACCGGATTCCTAAGAAGTTTCTGGAGTTGATTCTGCTGGAACTCAAAAAAAATGGAATTCTTCATAGCAAACAGGGGAAAGGGGGCGGATACCGGCTTGCAAAACCGCCTGAACAAATCAAATTAGGCATGATCATGCGGATTCTGGAAGGGCCTCTATCGCCGGTTCCGTGTTTGAGCCGTACCGCTTACCGGAAATGCGATGATTGCGAAGACGAAAACACCTGTTCGATCCGGATGGTGATGAAAGACCTGCACGAAGCAACCATTTCCATTTTAGACGGAACGAGTTTGGCTGATATGATCGAGCGAAGCGAAAAACTTAAAACATCTGAAATGTATTTTATATAAAGAAAAAACATTATCATGAAAAAATTCAATGCATTGATTTTCATTTCATTTTTAGCGCTCTCGCAGAGCATGATTGCCCCGGTGTTTGCGGCACAAAAGGAAGTGACTTTGCTCAATGCTTCGTACGATCCGACCCGGGAGCTGTACAAGCAGATTAACGAAGCATTCATCAAACAGTGGAAGCAAAAAACAGGGCAGAGCGTGGCGATTAATCAATCCCACGGTGGGTCGGGCAAGCAGGCACGGGCCATTATTGATGGGCTCGATGCGGATGTCGCGACGCTGGCGCTGGGGTACGATGTTGACGCGCTTTTTCAAAAAGGCGGTCTTCTTTCAAAAAATTGGCAATCCAAACTGCCTGACAACAGCGCGCCTTACACTTCGACCATTGTTTTTCTGGTCCCGAAGGGAAATCCCAAAGGAATCAAGGACTGGGAGGATTTGGTGAGGCCTGGAATTTCTGTCATTACCCCGAATCCGAAAACTTCCGGCGGCGCGCGATGGAATTATCTGGCCGCTTGGGGATATGCGCTGAAAAAGTCCGGCGGGGATGAAACCGCAGCCAAACAATTTATCGGCAAACTCTATAAAAATGTCACGGTTCTGGATACGGGTGCCCGGGGAGCGACCACGACTTTTGTTGAGCGGGGGATCGGGGACGTGCTGATCGCCTGGGAAAACGAGGCCTTTCTCGCGGTGAATGAGCTCGGGAAGGAACGTTTTGAAATGGTCATTCCTTCGATCAGTATTCTGGCCGAACCGCCGGTGACCGTCGTGGACAAGGTGGCAAAGAAGCACGGTACCGAAGAAGCGGCAAAAGCCTATCTTGAATTTCTTTATACGGAAGAAGGGCAGGAGATTATCGCGAAGAATTATTACCGCCCGCGTTCGCAGTCCGTGGCGGGAAAATATGCCGGCCGGTTTCTGAAGCTGGAATTACTGACGATTGCGGATTTCGGCGGATGGCAAAAAGCCCAAACTGAACATTTTGCAGACGGCGGAATTTTCGACCAGATTTATCTGACATGACTCCCGTGTCATCCCCGCGAAAGCGGGGATCCATTTTTGGGGTATTCATTTATGCCTTTTAAAAAATACAGCATTCTTCCCGGTTTTAATCTGGCATTCGCCTTCACGCTGTTTTATTTGAGCGTGATTGTGCTGATTCCTCTTTCGCTTTTGTTTTTTAAAACCGCCTCGCTGACGCCCGAAGCTTTTTGGCAGACGATTTTTTCGGCCCGCGCCATGTCGGCTTTCCGGCTGAGCTTTGCGGCTTCCCTGATCAGCGCCCTGATCAACGGCGTTTTCGGTCTTCTCGTTGCCTGGGTCCTGGTGCGCTATGATTTTCCATGCAAGAAGTTTCTGGATGCGCTGGTCGATCTGCCTTTTGCCCTGCCGACTGCAGTGGCAGGCATTTGCCTCACCACGCTTTATTCTCCGAATGGATGGATCGGGCAGTATCTTTTCAAGCTTGGAATCAAATCGGCCTTCTCGCCGCTGGGCATTGTGATTGCCCTCACGTTTATCGGTTTGCCGTTTGTCGTCAGGACCCTTGAGCCGGTTTTACGGGATTTGGATACTGAACTGGAAGAAGCCGCCTTTAGCCTTGGAGCAAGCCGGTGGCAGGCCTTTTCGCGCGTTCTTTTTCCCATGCTGTTTCCACCGCTTCTGACCGGTTGCGCCATGGCCTTTGCGCGGGCTCTGGGGGAGTATGGTTCCGTTGTTTTCATTGCGGGCAATATGCCGCTCAAAACAGAAATTATCCCGCTTTTGATCATGACGAAGCTGGAACAGTATGATTATGCCGGTGCGACGGCCATTGCCTCGGTCATGCTGGTGATTTCCTTTTCTCTTTTGCTTTTGATCAATATTCTCCAGGCCTGGAGCCGGAAATATCAAACACTATGAGACTTATGCCTTCAGTACGTACGCAGACTTCGGAATCGGGTTTTGTGAAAGGGCTTTTGATTTTTATCGCCTTGGCCTATCTCGTCCTTTTTTTGATGATGCCTATCGTTCTTGTCATGGTGAATGCATTTGCCAAGGGAGTTCAGGTTTATTTTCAATCCATTCTCGAGCCTGACGCGCGAGCCGCGATCCGTTTGACGCTTTTGGCTGCTGCAATCAGTTTGCCGCTGAATCTTCTTTTCGGGATTGCCGCGGCGTGGACGATTACGAAATTTGATTTTTGGGGCCGGAAAATCCTGCTCACCCTCATCGAACTTCCTTTCACGGTTTCTCCGGTGATTTCGGGATTGATTTATGTGCTGCTTTTTGGCGCCCACGGAGTGTTTGGCCCCTGGCTTCAAGCCCATGACCTGAAAATCATTTTTGCGGTTCCGGGGATTGTGCTTGCCACGATCTTTGTGACATTCCCGTTTGTGGCGCGTGAGTTGATCCCGCTGATGCAGGCCCAAGGCGCGGATGAAGAAAACTCCGCAGTCATTTTAGGCGCGAATGGCTGGCAGACTTTCTTTCGCGTGACTTTGCCCAATATCAAATGGGGCCTTTTGTATGGCGTGATTCTTAGTAATGCACGGGCCATGGGGGAGTTCGGCGCCGTGTCGGTGGTTTCGGGGCATATTCGCGGCCTCACCAATACGATTCCCTTGCATGTCGAGATTCTTTATAATGAATACCAATTCGCGCCGGCCTTTGCCGTGGCCTCGCTTTTGATGTTTCTTGCGGTCCTCACGCTTGCCGCAAAACATTGGATTGAATGGAAAGGACTGAAATGAGCATTGAAATTCAGGGGATTGTCAAAACGTTCAATGGCTTCACGGCTTTGGACAAAATCAATTTAAAAATCGAAAGCGGCGAGCTGGTGGCGCTTTTAGGGCCATCGGGTTCGGGAAAGACTACGCTTTTGAGGATCATTGCCGGCCTTGAATTTGCCGATACCGGCTCCGTTCTTTTTCACGGCGACAATCTTTCAGGCCAAAAAATCAAAGAACGGCAGGTCGGGTTTGTGTTTCAACATTATGCTTTGTTCCGTCACATGACGGTATTCGAAAATGTTGCCTTTGGATTGCGCGTGCGCCCAAAAAAAAATCGCCCGGAAGAGCGTGAAATTCAAAGAAAAATTTTAAAACTTCTGAAGCTTGTGCGCCTGGATGGGATGGCCCAGCGTTATCCTTCCCAACTTTCCGGCGGGCAGCGCCAGCGAGTGGCTCTCGCCCGTGCCTTGGCAATCGAACCCAAAATGCTTCTCCTGGACGAACCCTTCGGCGCGCTCGACGCAAAAGTACGAAAAGAGCTTCGCCAGTGGCTGCGCGATCTTCACGACCAATTGCATATGACCAGTGTTTTCGTCACGCATGATCAGGAAGAGGCGCTTGAAGTGGCGGACCGGGTCGTGGTGATGAATGAAGGCCGGATCGAGCAAATCGGAACGCCGGACGAGGTCTATCACAATCCTGCCAATCCTTTTGTGTGCAATTTTCTCGGCAATGTGAATCTTTTTCATGCGCGGCTTCAGGACGGCAAGGCCTACATTGCCGATACGCCTCTTTCCTTGGAAAAGAACTTTGATGCGGACTCCAGGCAAACCAAAGTTTACATCCGCCCGCATTTGCTGGACATTCAAAAGACCTCTTCGGCCAATGCTTTTAGGGCGAAAATCAAATTGATCAACGCGGCCGGCCCGCTAGTGCGCGTAGAATTGGTCAATGATGCCGGAGAAACCGTGCTCGTCGAATTGCCGCAGGAAAAGTATCAGTCCCTTGGAGTCAAAAAAGACGACGAAGTGTTTGTGACCGCCAAAGAATTGAAATTCTTCCCGCAAGATTACTCCATTTAGGCTCTTAATATTTTATTTGCCTCGCGGGCTTAAAATCGGTAGATTACGCGCATGGTGCTGCTTCATTCCGAAAAAATAGAACTGGGAACGCCTGCTCCGGCTTTTTCTCTTCCCGCAGTGGATGGGAAAAATTATTCTCTCCGTGATTTTCAAGAGAATAAAGCCCTTGTCATTCTTTTTATTTGCAGCCATTGTCCCTATGTCCAGGCGGTGGAAGAGAGGATTCTTCAACTGCACCGCGATTATGCCCCCAAAGGGGTCCAGTTTATTGCACTCTGCTCCAATGATTCCACGGAGTATGCGGAGGATTCTCCGGAAAATTTGAAGAAACGCTGGAAAGAAAAAAAATACGGGTTTCCGTACCTCGTGGATGAAACCCAGGATGTGGCCCGGGCCTACGGGGCGGTTTGCACGCCCGATATTTACGTTTTTGACCAGAACCGCGCACTGGCCTATCACGGCCGGATTGATGATAACTGGCAGTCTCCGTCAAAAGTGACACGGCATGAACTGGCCGAAGCGCTGGATGCCATTTTAAAAGGAAACAAACCCTCCGGAAAACAGCAGCCCTCCATGGGCTGTTCAATCAAATGGAAGAAATTGTAAGAAAGGTGGCTGTGTCGTGAAAAAAGTCCTCACCATTATTGGAATTCTTGCCGGGGTCGGCATTCTCCTTTATTTTTTTCAATTTTCCGCAAAGCAGATCATCGCGACGCTGGCTTTTCTTATCGTGATTTGCGGAACTCTCTTTTATTGGCCTTTCCGCCTCACCTTTGCCTTTGGCGGGCTCGCGCTTCTCCTTGCGACGAACCTGATCGATATTCCCCATATGATTGAATTTGCCGGCCTGGATATCATTCTTTTTCTTGTGGGGATGATGGCCTTGATCGGATTTCTCGAGGAAAAACACTTTTTTGAATACCTGATTGCCAAAGTTGTGGATGCGATCGGCCATCATGCTTATCTGTTGATGGGGGTGCTGATGGCACTGGCGACACTTTTTGCAGCCCTTGTGGATGAAGTCACCTCGATTCTTTTCATGATGTCCACCATGTTCCATCTGGCCAAACGCTATAAAGTAAACCCGGTTCCGTTTCTTTTGATGCTTGTCTTCACCACCAATATCGGAAGCAGCGCGACGGCGGTCGGAAATCCGATCGGTGTCATGATTGCCATGCGCGCGCATCTGACCTTTGCGGATTTTTTACGCTGGGCTACCCCCATTTCTTTGCTCACGCTGGCGATCACCATCCCTCTTTGCTTTTTGCTGTTCAGGACAAGCATTCGTGAGCTGGGTGAAAAGATGAAAGCCGAGAAAAAAGAAATTCATGAAGCGGCTCATATCAAGCATACAAAATCGGATATCCGGCTCTGCTGGCTGTTGTTTATGGGCACGGTGCTGGGACTTGTCCTGCATGCCTATGTGGAGAAACTGTTTGGCCTCCAGAAAAATTCCCTTCTTCTTGGGGTTTCACTGGCAGCGGGCTCCATTGTCATTTTGTTAAGCCGGGCGGACGCACGGGATTTTTTTATGCGTCGCGTGGATTGGTGGACACTTTCCTTTTTTATGTCCCTTTTCGCTTCGGTGGGAACGCTGTCTTATGTGGGGGTTACACAAAGAATCGCTGAAGGGATGCTGGCGATCGGAAATCATAACCCGACCCTTCTTTTGATTGTTTTTACGGGCGCCATAAGCCTTTTGACGGGATTTATGGACAATGTGCTGGCCGTCGCCACCTTCATCCCGATTTTACTGGAACTTAAAAAAGGGGGCGTCTACGATTTTCCGTTCTGGTGGGGAATGCTTTTTGGCGGCACGCTGTTCGGAAATTTGACTGTGATCGGCAGCACGGCCAATATTGTTGCGATGGGGATGCTTGAAAAGGAGTTCGGCAAAAGCATCAAGTTCATGGAATGGATGAAGCCGGGGTTTATTGTCTCGATCATTACGCTTACGGTTGCGCTTCTTTTAATTCATCTCCAGATTCCGCTGATGCCCGGTAAGCATTAAAAGTGGCTTGATCAAAAGACCGAAAACTTGATGTATTTGCGGGGCTGCTTTTTGAAGTCCTTGATCAGTTCATGCACTTCGGCTTCAATCTCGGTAATCCTCGTATAAAATTCCTTGTCATAAAACAATTGACCCACGGTTCCTTCCTGCTGGTTGATGGCGCCGAGCAATTTGCTGGTCTCCGTGAGGGTTGTATTCGCTTTTTGAAGAGCTTCGTCGAAGTCCGTTGCCGATTGTCCGATGAGGATTCCATCTTCAGGGAGCGCCGGCGCGGCGGGATCTCCGGCGCTGATTTCAATGTAGCGATCGCCGAGCATTCCCTGGGTTTTAATGAGGGGCATGGAATTTGCCTTGATATTCACACGCATTTTCTCGCTGACCGACATCTTGACTTCGATGCAATGGGGGACCGTATTCTTCACGAATGAAATATCCTGTACTTTTCCGATCATCATGCCGCCCATCGTGACCCCTGAGCCTTTTTTGAGCCCGCCGATATTCGAAAGCCGGGCGCGTACCAAGCTGGTTTTTTCAAAGAGCAGCCCCTTGTCTCCGCCGGCGAGTGTGATGCCGGCCGCTACAATGCAAAGGGCCAAAACGGTCAGAAGCCCGACCCGGAAATCGCTTTGTGTTTTTACCTGTTCAGCAGCCATGGTTTATTCCTTTTTTGTCGCAGACGCCGCAAACGAAGCGGGATCCAAAAATGCCCGGATGCGGGGGTCTGTCTGGGTTTTGAGTTGTTGAGGAGTGCCTTCGAAAATAAACCGTCCTTCATGAACCATGACAATCGAATCCGCGAGACGGCAGGCGCTTTCCACGTCATGGGTGACGATGACCAAAGTGCGCTTTTTTTCATGCTTCAGCTTCAGCATTAACTGCTCAATGTTGTAGTGATTCACGGGGTCCAGGCCGACGGTCGGCTCATCGAAAAGAAAAATGTCCGGGTCCGGGGCCAGCGCGCGGGCAATGGCCACGCGCTTGCGCATGCCGCCCGAAAGCTCGGCCGGACGCAGATGTTTCGTATGGGCGAGCCCCACAAAGTGAAGCACTTCATGCACGCGCTTCTGAATTTTTTCGCGTGATTCCAATCCGAATTCCCGGAGGCGAAAACTCACATTTTCGGCAACGGTCATGGAATCAAATAAAGCGCCGTGCTGAAAAACCATCGACATGCCGAGCCTCAATTTCACCAGCTCTCTTTCCGGGAGACGGGAAATTTCACGGTTCCGGATATGAATTTTTCCATGCCGCGGTTTTAAAAGTCCGAGGAAAGCCTTGAGGATGGTACTTTTCCCGACTCCGCTCGGCCCCAGGATGACTTTTGTTTCTCCGGCTTTTGCGTGAAGATTGGCATCACGGATGATTTCCCGGCTGCCGTAGTCAAGGCTTACGTTTTCAAGTCTTAGCATGGATTTTGCTCACCACCAGGTCATGATGAAAATTTTTGTGAGAACAAAATCCAGCATGAGAATCGAAATGGAGGAAATCACCACGGCCTGGGTAGTGGCTTCGCCGACCCCGGAAGACCCAAGCCGGTGTTTCATGCCCGCATGGCAGGACACGGTGCCGATGACAAAACCAAAAGCCGTGGATTTGATCAGCCCGCCCCAAATAAATGCGGGGGTCAAAACTTCGAGCACGGAATCCCAATAAAAGGAAGAGCTGACCTGCACGACATTCACAGCCACGAGCCATCCGCCGACAAAGGCCACCAGGTCGCATAACGTGGTAAGCACCGGCATCATCAGGGTGCAGGCAATCAAGCGCGGCTCCACCAGTTTTTTGACCGGGTCGGCGCCTTCGGCACGCAGGGCATCGATTTGTTCATTGATAGTCATGGACGCCAGTTCGGCGGCAATCGCGGAGCCGGCTCGCGCGGCTACCATAATGGAAGAAAGCACCGGGCCTAATTCCCGGATGACGGTGGTGCCAATCGGGCGGCCGATATACGAAGTCGCCCCGATGCTGCGGAGTTCGACAATGCTTTGCAGCGCGAGCACCAGCCCCATAAAAAGGCCGGTGAGAGTGACGATCGGCAGGGAACCGACACCGATTTCATCCATTTGGCGCCGGGCAATGGATTTGCGGTAGGGCGGCAGAAAAACCGAAGCCACCGCGCTGCCGATAAAACGGGTAAGATCACCAATTTCGGCAAAGAAAAAATACAAAGGCAGAAAAGGATTCATCTTCAGAGGGAGTTGGCGAATGCGGGAGAAGCTGTTTTTCTCTTTTGGCGTTTGAAGCGAAGCGCCCTTTCCAAAGCCTCGGGCAATTGGGCAAAAGGAATATTGTAATTCAGGACTCCCCGGTCGGCGATGGAAATGCTGCCGGTTTCTTCGGAAACGACGACGCATATGCTATCGGTGATTTCGCTGAATCCCACGGCCGCGCGATGACGGGTGCCGAGTTCCTTGGGCAGCCGGCTGTTGGAAGTGAGGGGAACGATCACGGCACAGGCGGCGATCCGCTCTTTTTGAAAAATAACGGCGCCGTCATGCGGCGCGCCCGGTGGAGTGAAAATTGAATAGATCAATTCTTTGGAAATGATGGCGTCGAGACAAATTCCTTTTTGGCACCAGGCGCTTAACGGCTGTTTGCGCTCGAGAATCATCAATGCGCCTTGTTTTGCTTCCGCAAGCTGCTGGCAGGCAAGCATGATTTCCTGATAGGCTCCTTTGCGGTATTTTTTCAGGAGATTTAAATTTTCCGGCAAGAAATTGGTTTTTTTAAGGAAATACCCCAGGGTTTCGGCCGTAAACCAGAAAGCTCCGGCGCCGAAAAGAACGTAACCGATGACTAGAATTTCTTTCGGTGCGCGAATCCACAAGTAAAGAGTCAACGCGATATCGCAATACAAGGCAAAGAAAAGAGCCCCGGTGATTTTCTCCCGCCCGGAAGCCGGAATCCAGACGGACCGGGCAATCAGGGCAATGAATAACAACACGCCTAATGAAGTTAAAAATGGCATATTCCTTTATCGGCATTTTTGTGCTGATTTGGAGTCAGGTTTCAAAGATTTTTGTCAGGCTTGGCATGAGATTGCCGATAATCATAAAAGGTAAAATTCCATACACAAGGAGGCTCAACCATGGGAAAATGTCCTGTTTGCAAATTGGTGACGCTGCTTGCCGGTATTGGGGCCCTGAATTGGGGGCTTGTCGCGTTTCTTCAGGTGAATTTAGTGACCAGGATTTTGGGCGATATGACCCTTCCGGCCAAAGCCGTTTACGGGCTGGTAGCAGTGTCGGGATTGATCCTGTTGATCTCGATCGTCAAGTCATGCCCGTGTTGCTGCAAGAAAAATTAAGCCTCTAAAGGCCGGGCTCTGAAAAAGTCCGGCCTTTCTCTCCATTCATAACTACGGGTCGTGCCCGTGCCGACAAGGAGGGAAGCTTCTCCTGCGGCACCGTTCGGAGCATAAATCTGATATCGGGTTGTATGCTCCTCTCTGCGCGTTCGTGCGTGTTTTCGATTCCATAGAAAACACGCCTCACGAGCTGCCTCCGGAGAAGCTTCCCTCCTTGCCGGCCTCGGCCCAAGGGCTTGAACAAAGAAAACGGGTCAGAGGCAAAGACAGTTTTTTCTCTGACTGTTTTCGGAGGATCGAGTCGAGTTTTCGGGTGGCCGGCGGAGGGGCATCCCCGGGGTGAGGCAAAAACTTTTTTCCCCTTCCACGGATGCCGGACTTCAAAAGGCCGTTTGAGCCCCATGGCGAGACTTCCCTTCGGGATTCTCACTCTAAGGGCTTGCATCAGGGAAAAAAGTTTTTGACTCACCCTGGGGAACCCGCCGGACAGGACCCGAAAAGCCGAACCGAGAATCGGGCGGTGCCGCAGGAGAAGCTTCCCTCCTTGCCGGCGCGCAGTCCAGAAAATTTTGCTTTTGGGCTTCCGTCGGGTATAATGCGCGGCTTATGATTTCCACAAGCGGTGTCACACTCCAGTACGGAAAACGGGTTTTATTTGAAAACGTGAGCATCATGTTCACGCCCGGGAATTGCTATGGGCTGATCGGGGCGAACGGTTCGGGCAAATCCACTTTTCTGAAAATCCTTTCCGGAGAAATTGATTCCAATGCGGGAGAAGTAAGCATTGGGAGAAACGCGCGTATTTCGGTGCTGAAGCAGGACCAGTTTGCCTACGATGAGCTCACGGTGCTGACGACCGTCATGATGGGGCATCAAAAGCTCTACCAGATCATCCGGGAAAAAGACGCCATTTATGCGAAGCCGGATTTTTCAGATGCCGACGGGATCCGCGCTTCCGAGCTTGAAAATGAATTTGCGGAAATGAATGGCTGGAATGCCGAAGCCGAGGCGGCCAAACTCTTGAGCGACCTTGGAATCCAGGAAAATTTCCACCAGGCTTTCATGAAACAGCTTGAAGCCAGCCAGAAAGTCCGGGTGCTTCTTGCTCAGGCCCTGTTCGGAAATCCGGATATCCTGCTTCTGGATGAACCCACCAATCAATTGGACCTGGAAACCTGCATGTGGCTCGAGGATTTTTTATATGATTTCAAAAACACGGCGATCGTGGTTTCGCATGACCGCCATTTTTTGGACCGCGTTTGCACGCATGTCGCCGACATTGATTTCGGGAAGATCCAGCTTTATACCGGCAATTACAGTTTTTGGTACGAATCCAGCCAGCTCGCCCTTCGCCAGCGCTCGGAATCCAATAAAAAGATCGATGAAAAGCGCAAAGAGCTTCAGGCTTTCATCGCCCGTTTCAGCGCTAATGCCTCGAAATCACGGCAGGCCACTTCGCGTAAAAAACTTTTAGAAAAATTAACCCTTGAAGACATCAAGCCTTCCTCGCGCCGTTATCCGCATATCGTTTTTAAATCCGAACGCGAATCGGGCAATGATTTGCTTCAGACCGAAGACTTGAGCATGTCACTTGACGGAGAAACTCTCTTTCGAAAATTAAATTTACGCGTCAACAAAGGGGATAAAATTGCTTTTGTCGGGTCCAATGACCGGGTCAAAACCGCATTGTTCCAGGTGCTGATGGGAGAGCTTATGCCCGACAGCGGCACCTTCAAATGGGGCGTTTCCACTTCACGGGCTTATTTCCCGAAAGAAAACCGGAAATATTTCGAGAACGACCTGAATTTGCTGGATTGGCTGCGCCAGTTTTCGAAAGAGACGGATGAGAATTTTATCCGTGGATTTTTGGGGAGAATGCTTTTTTCCGGCGAAGAATCATTGAAAAAATCAAGAGTCCTTTCCGGAGGAGAGCGCGTGCGCTGCATGCTTTCGCGCATGATGCTCGTCGGGGCCAATGTTTTGATTCTGGATGAGCCCACCAACCATCTGGATCTGGAATCCATCACGGCGCTGAACAAAGGCCTGGAAATCTTTGAAGGGACGGTTCTCTTTTCTTCCCATGATCATCAATTTGTGCAGACCGTTGCCAACCGTATTATTGAACTTACACCCCGCGGCATGATTGACGCGCGGGATACCACCTTTGACGAATACCTGGCCAGCGACGAACAAAAGAGCAAGAGGCTGGCGCTCTACGCATGAGCGAAATGGCCTTTTCTTTAAAAGAGGAATTCATCGAGCTCTTTAAACTCCTCAAAGTGACCGGCCTTTGCGAAAGCGGGGGAGCTGCCAAATACGCCATTTCCGAGGGGCAGGTCAAAGTCAATGGAGCCCCTGAAATGCGAAAAGCCTTTAAAGTCCGGGCGGGGAGCCGCGTAGAGTGGGAAGGAAAGCATATTTTGGTGAAATGAGTTGAAAAGCGCCCCTGTCTATGTTATTGCTATGCACCGAAAGGAGGGTCCATGAGCCGTGATCACAAAAAGCGTTTGAAAAGAAAACGCCTGAAAGCCCGCTTAAAGCGCAGAAAAAAGAAAGTTACCCCCAAAGCATAAGCCCTCCGGATTTATAACTCATCATAAGGAAAAGGGTTGCAGGAAAAGAGGGTGCATTGTAGAATACGCCCCTTTTACAGGATATAGAACATAGGAAGGCATTATTATCCACCGGTCACGCAAGGCATGGTAAAAGCAAGTCCCGAGGCGCTTGAACAATTGCGCCATTCTACTGCGCATATTCTCGCTCAAGCGGTCCTGGCTCTTTTTCCCGAAACCAAACTGGCGATCGGTCCGGCCATCAAGGATGGTTTTTATTATGATTTTGACCGGGAAACGCCGTTTGAAGACGAAGATTTACGCCGGCTTGAAGAAAAGATGGGACAGATTGTTGCCGAGGCCCAGGAATTCCGGCAGCGCCCGGTCGTCAAAAAAGACGCTGAAGCTTTTTTTACCGGGCGCAGCCAGCCTTACAAGCTTGAAATCCTGGATGGCTTGAAAGAAGGGGAAATCACGCTGGTTGAAAATGGCCCCTTCACGGATTTATGCCGCGGCGGGCATATTCATAATACGAAAGAAGTGGCGGCCTTCAAGCTTCTTTCGGTTGCCGGCGCTTACTGGCGCGGCAATGAGCATAATAAAATGCTCCAGCGCATTTACGGAACTGCGTTCTTTGACAAAGCGGAACTTGAAAAATACCTGACCCGTCTTGAAGAGGCCAAAAAACGCGACCATCGCAAACTCGGCCGCCAGCTTGATCTCTTCAGCTTCCATATAGAAGCGCCCGGGATGCCCTTTTATCATCCCAAAGGCATGATCCTGTATGAGGCCCTGGTTTCTTACTGGCGCGAAGAGCATGAAAAGGAAGGGTATCAAATCATCAAGACGCCGGTTCTGCTCAAAGACGGCCTTTGGCGCCAAAGCGGGCATTACGATCATTACAAAGAGAATATGTTTTTCTCCGAAGTGGAGGAAGGCAGTTTTGCGATCAAGCCCATGAATTGCCCGGGCAGTACGCTGGTCTACCGCACCGCGCAAAAATCTTATCGCGAACTTCCCCTGAAACTGGCGGAGCTCGGGCTGGTGCACCGGCATGAACGGTCCGGCGTTTTGCACGGGCTATTCCGGGTCAATGCATTTACCATCGATGATGCCCATATTTTTTGCACGGAAGACCAGATCGAGCGCGAAATTGCACAATGCATTGCCCTGATTTTACGGATTTACAAGACATTCGGATTTGAAGAAATTAAAATCAGTTTATCCCTTCGCCCCAAGGATTCCATGGGCAGTGACGAAATCTGGCGCAAGGCCACGGAAGGGTTGAGAGCGGCCTTGACGCACAATGCCATTCAGTACCAGGTTCAGGAAGGCGGGGGAGCGTTTTACGGCCCCAAGATCGATTTTGAAATTACAGATTCCATCGGCCGGGAATGGCAGTGCGGAACGATCCAGCTTGATTTTCAAATGCCCGAGCGCTTCGGCCTCGGGTTTATTGACAGCGATAACAAGGAAAAAAAACCGGTCATGGTGCATCGCGCCGTTTTCGGATCGGTCGAGCGCTTTTACGGAATTTTGGTGGAACACTATGCCGGCGCTTTTCCGCTCTGGCTGGCGCCGGAGCAGGTCCGGGTTTTGGCCATTTCCGAAAAACACACAGAAGCGGCGCAAAAAATTTCTTCTTTGCTGAAGGGCAAAGGGTTTCGCGTGGGAGAAGATTTCGGTTCGGACAAAGTCGGATATAAAATTCGCGAGGCCGAAATGCAAAAAATCCCCTACGCCCTCGTGATCGGCGACCGGGAAGCGGAATCGGGAACCGCGGCAGTGCGAAAGCGCGGTCGTCAGGACCTCGGGGCCATGGCGATCGACGTTTTGGTGGCGCGTTTGCAGGAAGAAATTCAGAAAAAAATCTAGCGAATTTTTAACCATAAGGAGGTTCATTGTTACCGTACAGAAACCCTAGCAGCGTTAAAGTCAGATCCAATGAGCAGATCCGGGTGCCGCAAGTGCGCCTGATCGGCTTCAAAGGCGAGCAAATCGGGATTGTGCCGACGCGGGATGCTCTCCGCCGCGCGCAGGAAGAAGGTTATGATCTCGTGGAAGTGGCCCCGCTGGCAAAACCGCCTGTTTGCCGGATTCTGGATCTCAGCAAGTTTCTGTACAATTTGAGTAAAAAAGAAAAAGAAGCGCGCAAAAAGCAAAAAGTGATTTTGGTCAAAGAGGTCAAGATGACCCTGAAAATCGAAGAACACGATTATCAGACCAAACTAAGGAATGCCCGCAAATTTATCGAGCGGGGCGACAAAGTGAAGCTCACCATGTTTTTCCGCGGACGTGAAATCACGCATGCGGATATCGGCAGGCGCATCATTCAGCGCTTTACCGAAGACATTTCCGATGTCGCCGAAATCGAACGCAATGGGGGGCTGGAAGGCAATGCCATTCATCTTTATTTTACCCCGCAGGCGGCTGCACCCAAGAAGCCGGAGCCGCGTGAGGGAGAAGTTTTAAAGAAAGAAGTTTTGAAAAAAGAAGGGGAAACTGATGCCAAAAATCAAAACGAACAAAGCAGCTAGAAAACGCTTCAGGATCACTAAAAACAAAAAAGTACTGTCTCGGGGGTCGTTTCGCCGTCATATGATGACGGACCGCAGCCCCAAGAAAAAACGGCAGAGCCGGAAAGCCCGTCATGTGGATCCTACGGACCGCAAACGTGTTTTTAAGCTCTTGCCTTACGGACATTAAATAATACCAGTCATCCCCGAAATTTTCTGTCGGGGATCAACAAGTTGACGATTCCCGACAAAATCATTCGGGAATGACATGATAAATAAAGGAGTTTTCCTATGCCGAGAGCAACCAATACACCCGCATCAAAAAAAAGACGGAAAAAAGTCCTCAAACGCGCGAAAGGTTTTTTTAGCGGCCGGCGCAAGCTTTTCCGCACTGCGCATGAAACCGTCATGCGGGCCATGGTTTTTGCCACGCGTGACCGGAAACAGCGCAAGCGCCAGTTCCGCCGGCTCTGGACCATCCGCATCAATGCCGCCTGCCGCAAGTTCGGGACCACTTATTCCCGTTTTATCGCGGGTTTGAAGCATGCGAATATTTCGCTCGACCGCAAAGTTTTGGCCGATATTGCCGTGCGCGATGAAGCGGCCTTCAAGAAACTTGTGGAGCTGGCCGGAACGAAAAAATGACGTGCTTTTTACGTCATCCCCGAATGTTTTTATCGGGGATCTCTGACTATGAACTCGATTCAGGATATTGAAGCCGAAGCCCGCCAAAGGCTTGCCGAAATCAAGTCTCCGGAGGCGCTTGAGTCTTTCCGGATTGACTATTTAGGGAAGAAAGGAAAGCTCACCCGGCTCATGGAGCAGTTGAAGGGTCTGACCGGAGAAGAGCGCAAAGCTTTCGGGATTGAAGTCAATCGCCTGAAAGAGTTTTTGCTGGAGGCGATCCAAAGCCGTAAGGCCGGTCAAACGCCGGTTTCCTCGGCGGCTCCTTTGTTCGATGAAACCCTGCCAGGAATTTCTCCCGTATTGGGAGGCATTCACCCGCTCACGCAGACCATCCGCGAAATTTCCCGGATTTTTGAGCGCCTCGGATTCGAGCGTGTTGATGGCCCGGAAATCGAAGGGGAATTTTATAATTTTACGGCCCTGAATATTCCGGCCGACCATCCTTCCCGCGATTCCTTCGATACTTTTTATACCGCCAACGGGCAGCTTTTGCGTTCCCAGACTTCCACTGTGCAAATCCGCGCCATGCAGGCCCGCAAACCGCCGCTGCGCATCATTGCGCCGGGACGGGTCTACCGTCCCGACGAAGTCGATGCCAGCCATTCCTTCATGTTCCACCAGATCGAAGGCTTGATGGTCGATGAGGGGATTACTTTCAGCGATTTAAAAGGAGTTCTGCTGCTTTTCCTGAGACAACTTTTCGGGTCGGAAACCAAAGTCCGCTTTCGTCCGCATTTTTTTCCGTTCACCGAACCGAGTGTCGAAGTGGACATTCAATGGGGAAAAGGATGGCTCGAAATTTTAGGTGCTGGAACCGTGCATCCGAATGTTTTTCAGGCCGTGGGCTACGATCCCAGGACCGTTTCGGGCTTTGCTTTTGGGCTGGGCGTCGAACGCATCGCCATGCTCCGCCACGGCATTCCCGACATCCGTTTTTTTTACGAAAATGACCTGAGATTTCTTAGGCAATTCTCATGAAAGTAAGCACGAACTGGCTGAAGGATTTTGTCACTTTGCCCCCTCCGCTTGAACGGATTGCCGACCATTTGACCATGGCGGGTCTCGAAGTCAAAAAAATCGAAACGATTTCCACACAAAAAGAAAAAGACATTCTTTTCGAAGTCGAAGTGACTTCCAACCGCCCGGACTGGCTTTCGCATCTCGGCATTGCCCGTGAAATCGCAGCTGTGGAAAATCTCTCCCTGAAAATGCCTGAAATTGACAAGGTGGCCAACCGCCCCGCCGCGCCCGGATGGAAAGTGGAGCTGAAAGAAAACGAGGGCTGTCCTTATTATACCGGCGTCTATATAGAAGGCGTGAATCCGGTACCTACTCCCGATTTCATGAAAGCGCGCCTGGAAGCCTGCGGGGTGCGTTCCGTTAATTTTCTTGTGGATGTGACCAATTACGTTCTTTTTGAAACCGGTCAGCCTTTGCATGCTTTTGATGCGGATCTTTTAGAGGGCCGCGAGGTCCGGATCCGGCGTGCCAAGGCCGGGGAGGCCTTGATCGCGATCAACGGGCGCGAGCTCAAGCTTGAGGCGGATGATCTTGTGATTGCGGATGCGCGTCAGGCTGCAGCCCTTGCCGGGGTGATGGGCGGAAAAAATACGGAAATCAGCGGACCCACGCGCAATATTTTTCTCGAATCGGCTTATTTTAATCCGCGCTGGGTGCGAAAAACCTCGCGCCGCTTCGGACTTTCGAGCGATTCCTCGTATCGTTTCGAAAGAAAGGTGGATCCGGATGGCGTGGATTTTGCCCGCGAACGGGCGATTGCGTTCATCCGTCAATATGCCAAACCCCGTTTTGTGAGCGCGGTGTTAAAAGCGGGGGACAAACCGGCGGCGGGGCGTGAAACCGTGCATCTGAACCTTGCTGAAATTACGAAGAAACTCGGAGCGCCGGTCAAGCCGCATGAGGCATTTTCGATTTTGACCCGCTTGGGAATGCAGGTCAAAAAAGATTCGGAAGAAAGCTGGAAAGTTTCCGTTCCCGGTTTTCGCCCGGACATCGCCCATCCGGTGGACCTGGTCGAGGAGATTGCCCGGATTTACGGCTACGACCGGATTCCCGAAACCCTGCCGGCCAAAGCGCCGTTTCTCCCTTCGGCTAATCCCGTGATTGAGCTTGAAGAAACCGGCCGTGATTTTTTCAGTGCTGCCGGATTTTTTGAAACGGTCACCTTTAGCCTGATTTCGCCGGCTCAAGCGGAACCTGACGATGCGGCGGACGCGGTGAAGGTCGACAACCCGCGCAATCAGGAATTGACAATGATGCGCCCCCGGTTTTATCCGAGCCTGCTGGGCGTGATTCAGAAAAATATCCGCCAGGGCGCCCGAGGAGGGGCCTTTTTCGAAATCGCCAATCTCTACCGTTTGCTTTCCAATAAACTCACCGAAGAAACAAAATCGGCGGGATTGGCGTTGTTTGGAAAATGGAAACAAAAGAACTGGCTGGATGCCGAGCGAGATGCGTCTTTTTACGATTTAAAAGGAGCGGTCAATGCCTTTCTGGAGCATTCGGGCGTTGAAACGTTTGAGTGCGAGCCTGGGGAATATTCCTTTTTAATCCGGCCGGGCAGCGAAAAAATTTCTTCGGGCAATGCCGTGCTTGGAATCATCGGAGAGCTGGATGCCCGGATTTTAGCTGCCTGGGGGATTGAAGAGCGGGTCTATTACGCGGAACTCTCGCTTCCCAAGATTACCGCGATGATAAAAAAAGGATGCCGGATCTTTCGCGACCCGCCGAAATATCCTTCGATTTCCCGGGACATTGCCATGGTGGTCCCCGCATCCACAAAAGCCGGAATTCTCCAGGACCGGATTTTAAAACTGGGCCGCGGCCTGATTTTGCGCGTCGAGCTTTTTGACCTTTTTACGGGGGGGCGCATTCCCAAAGGCTGCAAAAACATCGGCTTTCACGTGATTTACCAATCACGCGAAAAAACCCTGCTGGCCGATGAAATCCAGAAGCTCCACACCGAAATCGCAGATTCCCTCGCCAGGCAGTTTCAGGCCACGTTTCAATAATGTGACGAATCCCGAACTTTTTTCAGACCCGGCAGATTTTTCGAAAACCGAAAAGCAAACGAATCTTCCACTAGCCGCGCGCATGCGGCCCTGCACCCTGGTCGAAATCGCAGGCCAGGAGCATCTGCTCGCGCCCGGGAAATTGCTTCGCCGTACTATCGAATCCGACCGTTGGACTTCCATCCTTTTGTATGGGCCGCCCGGCAGCGGCAAAACGACACTCGCCAAAGTCATTTCACTGGCCACTTGCTCCCATTTTATAACGCTCAATGCCGTGACTTCCAATGTCGCTGAATTGCGCAAGGTCATTGAAGATGCCAAGCGTCTTGCAGCCACCGGCAAACGCACTACGCTTTTCATCGATGAAATCCACCGCTTCAACAAAGCGCAACAGGATGTTCTGATGCCGGATGTGGAGTCGGGCAGGCTTGTTTTGATTGGCGCGACCACCCACAATCCCTCTTTCGCGATTATCGGGCCGCTACTTTCGCGCTCCACGATTTTCGAATTGCATCCACTGGAAGAAAAAGATTTGACCGGCCTTTTAAACCGGGCCTTGAAGGACGAAGAACGGGGATTCGGAAAAGTGAAAGTCAAGGCCGAGCTTCGGGCACTCGCGCATATTGCCAAATCGGCTTCAGGGGATGCGCGCCGGGCGCTCAATGCCCTTGAAATTGCGGTCCTTACCACGCCTCCGGATTCCGGCGGTACGATTCTTCTGGATGAAAAAGCTGCGGAAGAATCCTGCCAAAAGCGGATTGTCTATTATGATCCGGATGAAGATTATCATTATGATACCGCCAGTGTTTTCATCAAGTGTATGCGCGGTTCAGACCCGGATGCCGCCGTTTATTGGCTCGCAAAAATGTTGTATGCCGGGGAAGACCCGCGTTTTATCATGCGCCGGATTTTAATTCTTGCCAGCGAGGACATCGGGAATGCGGACCCGCAAGCCCTGATTCTGGCTGCGGCGGGAATGCAGGCGATTGAATTTGTCGGAATGCCTGAAGCCCGGTTGATCCTGTCGCAGCTTGTCACGTATATGGCAACCGCGCCAAAAAGCAATGCCAGCACCATTGCTATTTCGGAAGCAACTGCGGATGTGAAAAATGAAACTTCGCAGGAAGTGCCCGCGGCCTTTCGCGACGCCCATTACAAGGGGGCGAAAAAACTGGGCCGCGGAGAAGGGTATCAATACTCTCATAATCTCCCGGGCCCGGATACCCAGGCTTTTCTCCCGCAAAGAAAAGATTATTACCGGCCGAAAAATTCAGGATATGAAAGCCGGTTGGCGGAGAAATTGAATCAATCGCGCGCGGCGCGGAAGTAACCCTTTCACTTTTGTTATGCTGAGCGTGGCGAAGCATCTCAAAGAATGGATCCTTTGTCGCTGCGCTCCTCAAGATGACATAGCCTGCGATTGTTTTAAAAAAGCACTTCCTGCTAGCGCTTTACCATCTCTAACTCCTTTATTTATAATAAGTTAAAAAATATTGTATTTTGATTTGCTTTTTTATAAATCACCGTGTATCTTTCCATTAG
>CAYGIT010000002.1:24565-39385 GCA_964349955.1 uncultured bacterium | reverse complement strand
CTACAATCATTCTCAAATCATCTTGCCTTTTACGAAAACGCCGAAAAACGCGACGGAGCCTTCCTCGAAAATTTGATGAAGCTGATGCGCCTGTCATCTCCGAAAATGGATTCCCGCTTTCGCGGGAATGACAGGACGGGAGCCATCCTCGTCGCCGGCGGCTTCCACTCCCAGGGTCTGGCCGAACGCTTGCGCGCAAAAGGGATTTCGTATGTCCTTGTCACGCCCGAAATCAAATCCATTCCCGAACAAACCCATTACCGCGACCAAATGCGAGGCGATGTCTCCTGGAAAAACTATTTCGAGGTCGAAAATGGCCGCATCAATCTCTACAAGGCCTTTGTCCGCGCGACGCGGGACCGATTAGTCTATAAACCACAGACAATAGACCATAGTCCAGAGTCCATAGAAAAATTTAAAACACAAATCTCGGACAAGTCTAGAGGCTATGGTCTATGGACTATTGACTATGGACTCGTGAAACGCTGGCGCGACCAAATCATCCGCGACCTGTCCGAAAAAGACCAAATCGAAAAAGCCGGCAATTACACCGTCTTCCTGGATGAAACTGTTAAAAAAGAATCGAACAACAAAATTCAACAAGGACTCGCCCGCGCCGAAGCTTTCCTTTCCGGCCTCCGCATCCTAGAATCCAGCCACCAACTCACCGAACAAAACATCCTGAAGCTCTTGAATCCCTCTACCGCTCAATCCCAAATCGGCCCCATACTCACAGGCGATCTTCTTTTAGCATCTCTTGCCCAAGGCATTTCTAAATCCGAGGCCCGGGCGGCAGCTCCCGAAATTCAGAATCAGGCAATCGAACTTGAAATCCAGGAAGCTTTTCGTAACGCCAGGGATTTGAGCGCCCGATCTTCGGAGCTTGGGCGGGTGATTCAGCTTTCAACCACAGAAGGCCATGGCCTTTGGAAGAGTTTAAGCGAGATGGCGAAGACACGGTTAATTGAGAAAATCGTGGCCATTCAAAAAATGACCCCATTTGTTCAATACACAAGGGTAGAACATCTCCCCGGAGAGGTTCTTGGGGCATTTTCCGGTGGTTATGATGTTTTTGGGCTAGTCGGTGAAAAAGGAGAAATTTCAGGCGTGATTTATTCGCAACCCGAAAAGAACTCCATCATTTACATGAAACAGCTGATGACCTTTCCTCAAAAGGAAGGGCGGGGCCGTTTTTTAATGGAATCTTATTTGCAGCAGATGAAGCTGCAAGGGACCAAAGAAGTCATATTGGGAGCCATTTTTCTATCGGACTTATTCTACCACTCCCTGCTTTCGGAACTCGAAATTTCCTACAAGTTTGACGAATCACAATCAATATTTTATCTGAATCTGGAAAAAAGCCTGATCGAAAATGGGCGCTTGATCCGGGATAAAAACCAGGTCAGCGATCAAGAGGCCGAAGCTCAAATAATCTTTGCTCAAAAACTGAATGAACGTTATGCCGAGGTAACCGAAAAACTTAAAAATTTAAAAACGGGCATTTACATTTATGAACCGCCGCAAAGAGTGAGGCGAATTTACTTTTCAGTCGGGAATGCCTCTTTGCCGCTTCAAAAAATTTTAGCGGAGCAGGCAATCGCCGGAGAAAAGTTACTTATCGAGAAGGATATGATACGAGCGCTTGTATTGAATCCGGACAAGGAGGAAGGTCCCATTGCCGCAAGACTTTTAAAGTTAGAGGGAGGGGAGGCCGCCGAAGAAATCGTGATCGACCGTTCCGGAATTCCATCCTTGTCTGATTTTAAAACTTCGATGGTCCGCTCCGAGGTGCGGAGTGTCCAGAAGGACGACGAAGCCGAGAGGCGGGAAATCGCGGTGATGAGTGTTGAAGGGCACTCCTTGCTGGACCGGTTGATGGGATCCTACTTATTTGTTTTGAAAGTAAACGTTGAAATGATCATAGACGATTTGGCGAATGGAAACGAAATAAAAGAACAACTTCTTCAATACGACGGGAAAATCAATCGATTTCAGGACCAATTTAAAAATGCCAAGGGAAACCTTAAAAAGGGAGAAGATCCTTCTGGGCTTATCCCTGAAATTTTCAAAAATTTCCTGATTGAGACGCAAGATTTTGAAAAGTATTTAGAAGAAATCCGTGCGGATTTGTTAGAAATTTTTAAGGCAGATGGGGTATGGGCAGACATTTTACAACATATTTCAGATGTTCTGCCTGAAGTCATCGATGTCCTTGAGGCCCAGATTGAGTTCACGAAAGGGGATTACCATTTTACGCCTGTTTTTTTGAATGATTGGATTGGAGACACTAATCGCTTAATCGGCTCCAAGGCGAGTATTGAGGGGCAATTGGATCTAAGAAAAGGAAAGGCCGGTAGTTTTTTACCGCCTTTGCCGGTCCAATCTCGTTTATTAAGGCGCCTGGTGGGGGAACTCGCCAAGAATTCCAAAAAGGCCGCCGGCGATAGGAAGATAGAGAATCCTTATTTTGAGATTTCCGCGGAGTTAGACGCGGAAAATCAAGAGATGGTTCTTACCTTCAAAGACAATGCGGGCGGTATCCCGGAGGATTTGCTCAAAGACCGCACAGTTGCCGGAAAAATTGTTTCCGGCCGTCCCGCGATTTTTTATAGAGATGTTTCAACAAAAGGCGGCGGGCTGGGACTTGCCGAAGCCTGGCATATCGTCAAGGGCCACGGCGGCCGGATAAAAGCCGAGGTCTGGAATGATGAAAAGGACAAACCAGCAGGTACCTTTTTCAGAATTTATCTCCCCCTCTACCAGCCGGATACCTTGGACAACACTCTGGATCGTCTTGCGGCAGAACTTAAGGCGGAGGAGGGGCAGCCGAACCCGGTTCTTTTCATCTCCGGATTCCAGGGATCCGGAAAATCAAGGTTGGCAAAAGACCTCGAAAAAACAATCGAAGACAAAGGCAATGATGCGGTTGTGATCGAAACGGATTGGTTCCTTAAATATACCGCAAAAGATATGCCGAAAATACTTGGGCTGCGGGTATTGGTCATAAACTTTATCACTCAATTAAGTTTTCTTCCCCGCTGGGCATACAATTTTCTGATCAAAATGTTAGTCCGTCTTTTATTTGATTCGGTGAAAGTGGACGATTTGAAAAAACAATTGAATGTTTTGGAAAAAACATTGCAGGACAAAGGGGCTGTAACCCTTGAAGTCCTTCTGCCCGGCAAGAAAACCTGGGATAAATTTCCGGTTAAAAAAGGGACCGTGATTATTTTTGAAGGTATTTTAGGACGTACCGTGTTTGGGGCTTCTCTTCCTCAAGCCAAAACCCTCCTGCTTCATTTGCCGGCCGAAAAAGCCCGGGAAGCTTACATCCGTAGGGAAGAATCAAGCGGACTCGATCCGAGACGGGCAAAATTCATTTCCAGATTTGTGATTCGAGAGATTACAAAAGCTGAAAAAGAAACATTTAATTTCGTTCTGGATGCCAGCCGCCGGGCCGAAGACAAATTTACCCTGAAGAAAAAATTAAAAGTTCCAGTCAATCCCCCCCGCTCTGAAGCCAGAGCGGCAAGCAAAGAGCGGACACTTAAAAAAATGCGCGGGATTTTGCATAAAATGGCCGGAATTGTAAAAAAAGGAAACCTTACGGACGCAGATCTCTTAACTTACCGCGGGCAGGTTGAGGGTTTGCTTTCAGAGCGTGCATTTGAAATTGTTGAAGGACGAACTGAGAATACAGGACCTGCGGAAGTTCCTGAAAATGAAAATGATGTTTTACGGACAATCCTCCAGGCTTTCGCGGCCCATTTTCTTGACAACCCTTTCCCAATTCAACGCGATGAATATCAGGACTTTAATATACTGGTCCGGCACTATAACGAAAAAATCAAGAGCAGCCCGGAGGCTTATTCCCATTTTCCGGTTTCGGCGCCATTTCTTGCCGTCCAAAGCGTTTCTGGCCTCATGGATATAAAGGATTATATTGATCTTTCAGAAAAGCTTTCAATATTTCCGGGAATTGATGGTATGCGGACAATTGCCACCGATTTACTTTTCAGCGCGATTCATATCGAAAGCCAAATGGACGCTCTGGACCTGGTAGCTCCCGGGCCTTCTCTTGAAGCTGCTTTCAAGATATTACAAAAAGAGAGACGCAATCGAGAATCTCCTGAAATGCAAGAGGCGCTTGAAGAACTTCGCTTTAGTGTAGCTCGATTTCTTGTCGCAATCCGGGAGATTTTGCCCCCTGGGTCTTTCGCCCGCTTTTTCCGGAAAACAAAGATTGATGATTTGGATCTTGAGGATATGGCGTCACGAAAAATCAAAACCTGGAAAAAAAAGGCCGAGAAAACGATCGCGGTCATCTTGACAAATGTGGATCTCGCGATTGAAATTCTCGAAGAGATAGAGGCCCGGGAGTCCGGGCATTTGGATATTTCCGCGTTCAGGTTAAAGTGGGCTTATTTGGACGAATTTCTTGATCAGAATGGCATGCTTCTTTCCGATTCACTCGAAAAAGTTCTGGTTTGGCCCATAAGATATCCGAGAGATGTAGACAGAATTTACAAGGGGCTCGACCAAACGATTTTTGCGGAACCCCTCCACCCGGCTTCTGTCCGCCTGAACATAAAAAAAACCCTGGGCACACTTCGGACTTTATCCCGGATCAAAAAAACAAAGAATCGCGCCGAGGTCCGGTCGGCTGGCGGTGAGAGAAGGGATGTTAAGATCGGCGACCGGCGCAACCGGCTCCGGATCGAAAGGAAGGGGATTATTCAAACATTTTTTTCCTCTCTTTGGCAGAGTCTCTGGTATGTAATACGCCTTTTTTTAAGCGTTGTTTTGGCCATTGACCCGCAGCGGCGGGCCATTTTTCATAATCTCCGGCAGGCCCGCGCTGAAATCTTGAGAGCGAATGATCAGTTAGGAAAAAGATTTACTGCGGAGCTTTTTTATTTGAGCTTTCCTTTGATCAATGGGCTTAATTTTCAGGAAGATTCCTTCAAAAGCTTGCTTGAACGGTTGTGGCGGTTTCATCCTGATTATTCTCAAATGAGGGTAAGTTTGAAAAAACAAATGCTGGAAATCAAAAATCTGATTCACACCCTGCAGAATAACCCGTTTGGCCCTGAAGGAGAAAAATATTTTCAAAATTACGAAGGAGAGTTAAACAAAGTGGTCAGGCGATTGGAATCGGCCCTTTTTTATTCAAAACAAGCTGAAAAGGGGATCAAGGCTCGGTTGACGCCGCGCCGCGTTCTCTTGCGCGGCCGCAAAGACCATGGGACAGAAGTTGTCCATTTCATCAAATCCTTCGAAGATTTATCCCAACAAGGCGCCGAGCTTGATGCCGCTGGAACCGGCCAGGAAACTTTCGATCTGCGCACAGAACACGACCGGCTGGCCTACTTTACGCCTCCGGGAAAAGAGGAAGCTCTTATTGCCTACTACGGTCTTGATTTGGGGCACGACCCCGACTTTCCCGACGATGAACATCCCGTTATTCTTGAGAGAGAGGCGCCCGGCAAAAAGATAACCGCTCTTTATATCAGCACCGGTAAGGATAAAAAAGAATTCCTGCAACTCGAAATTCTTGAAGATAAAGCAAAAGGTAAAACACAGCCATTGCTTAAGGCAAGCCTTGTCCATTTCCTTGAAAGGCGGCCCGGAATCCTCGACCTTACCAAAGTCATTGAAAATCCTCTCCGCTCCGAGGCACGAGCGGCTGGCGAACGGCCAGCCACCGTGCCCGGTACGCACCCACAAGTGCGGGCCGAGGCGCGGGCAAGTTTTGAGGATTCGTTGAAAATGGCCGGGGAGCAATTACGGAAATTGATGGGAGCCAATTTTAAATTGGAGGTGTCGGGAAAAATACCGGGCGAAAAACTTTCGCCGAAAATATTCAAAGGATGGTATGAGTTCCTGCAATTTTCAGGTTTGAAGGGCGAATTTCTCAAAAAGATTATTTTAACTGTTCCGGAACCGGGAGGAACCGGAAATGAAAGCCGGTATTCAGAAAATGATCAAAACATTTTATTGAATGTCTCAAGCTCACTTTTCTCGCGGGGCAATTTTGACGGTTATCGTGAATTTGCCGGGATTCTTCTCAAGCAATATGGGCAGGAAGATCCTTCTTTGGAGACCCGGGAAAAAGAATATTTGAAGAATTATCTTGCCTGGAAAGTCCTGCAGGAAGTGAATCCGCCGGAAGCGGAGAAATATTACAAGAGCAGGGTAGCACCCTATGCTACACCGGGGGATTCAGAAATTGAAAAAGAGATAAGGAAAAATGTGAAAAGTCTTGGGGATCGCGCCCTGACGGCCATTCATCAGGGCTCACCCGTGTTTGCGGAAGTTTCTGCCTTTGAGCGAGAAATCGCGAAGTCCTTCGCGGAAAATGGGGGCAAAACGGCATTGCCATTGACTTACCGACAATTTTTGAATTCCCTGGATCAAAATCAGCGACAGTTTCTTCATGAACTGCAGGCAGAGGCTTTGGGCGGGGCCTGGTTCCTGCGCGGCCGCAAGGATCATGATGACGAGGATGTGTATGAGGGCATAACGCGTTCTGTCAGCATGTTCGGTGCGGGCAAAGAAGATAGTATCAAAGAAATCAAAGAAAATATTACCCGTGCTTATGCCGCATTTCATGACACGATGAGATCACGGCTGGGCTCACCTGAACGATTGCTAGGGCCGACCGTGAGTCTGACTTCCTATTCCACCTTCACAGCTCTCATGGCTTTACAGACCAGAAAGCTTCCCTCTTTCGGTGGAGTGACCGATAGTTTGCGTCTGCAAGACGAAACCAATGCGATCATTTTCCATTTTCTTGGGCTTCCCACCGAAGGCTATTATTCCGAAAAACCTCTCGAAATGACAAGGTATTCAGGTCTCCCCGCAGTAAAAGTTTCCAGGAGTCAAAAGAGCGGAACCGTCACAATGGAAATCTGGATTGGAAAAAATCCCTATGAAGTGACCTCCCAAGCCGCTTTGCTTGAGAGGTTACGCAAGGGATACAAGATTAAGCTTATAGAATTAGCGGAGGGCAATATCCGGTTTACCAATCCGATCTATGACCGTGATTACACAGATGTGCAATGGGATGATGCCGAGGCCCTTGAATCAGCAATTCGCACAGCCCTCGCTGGCAACTTCCTGGCGGATGCCACAAAAAAGGGCAACCAAATTACAAAATTCTATGCTGATCTTCGCGGAGGACAACTGACGGAAGAAGGAAAAAAGAAACCTTCGAAACGGACAGAGGAAGAAAAAACGAGGCTGGAAGAACGCAAAAAAGAATTAGGAAAACTCATGGCCAAGTCAGATGAAATTATTGATATCGCGGAATTGCTGACGCAGGCAGGAATGCCCAATGCAAACATAGCGGATCTGAAAAGCCGGGATGGCCGCGTGCTTGTTACTGCCGGGGCCTTGGGCGCTAAAAAAGGGACAGGCTTTGAACCGGATAATGTTTTAGTGGAATTGAGCCAACAGTCTTTGAGAGAGAAGAGAATCACGGATGAGTTGATAAGAAATCCGAATATCGAGTTTCGAAATGAGGATTTCTTTTTGAAGAAGAATGAGATGGATTTATCCGCTTACGATGTCGTATTTTTTGACGAGGCCGGCACGGACACCAAACGCGGCCCCGAGCAAAACGGGGCCGCTGGTCTTGTCCCATTGTTCCAAACGATGAAACCCGGCGCGCGCCTGATCGTTTACAATGCCCGCGCTCTTGTGCCCGAAGCCCTGAATTTCATGGATGCCTCCCTGCCCATCCACACTGGCAAACTCGTCTCCAATTTCTCCTACATTTATACCCGCCGCTCCGAGGCACGTCATAAGCCTGCGGATTTTGCGGTGCGGAATCATTGGGATTCCGCACGCTCCGAGGCGCGCATGGAAAAGGGAAGTGAAATAGCGAAAGTCCTCACTGATTTAAGATCGATATTGGATAAAATTAAAAGGCCGCCAGCAAAAGACCTTCCCGGATATTTTTGGACAGAATTACTCGAAGAGCAAACATTGATTGATCTTTTCAAGAGAAAGTCCAGCAAAGCGGATGACATTAAAAATTTTCTTACTACTCGAAAGTGGAAAAATTTCGATTGGAAAAAGTCAAGATATGATAAGCCCGTAACGCCTGTCGCCGCTGCTATTTTTACGGCAATTCTGACTTTAGAAAATAATTTTCCTGAGGAAATCCGGAAAATTCTCGGCGAAAAAAAACCAGAAACTCAACCCGAAACTTCGTCCGAAACTCTGAGTCCGGGATTAAACCGGGAAAGCTTGAGCGGTGAGCGGCCAGCAGAAATCACTTTTGATGAACAGCTCTGGGCTATGCTGCCCGAGGAGGTCAAAGACAAGATCCGGCGCGTGATTGCTAATTATAAGACCTCCTGGCTCGACGGGGACATTGAAGGGGAGGTGGGATTTTCTAAAGACAAAAGGGCAGTCAAAATCGCGTGGAAGGGCATGGTCAACGGGGAGGAAATTGACGGTATTGAAGTTTCCGGCGTTCTCTTTACCCGAGAAAATTTAGGCAAGGATTTCAAAGGGCTTTCTGCCGGGGCGACGGGATATTCTATCGAAGATCTTCCCGAGGACATGATTAAAACCGATGGAATTAATATTGCAGTTAGCCCGGATGGGCGGCCAAATCTTACTCCGGCGGAATACGCTCAAGTCGGCGGACATGGATATAAAACTGCCAAGAAAAAATTTGAAAATGCGCGAATCGCCCTTCCTACGCGGGGTCTGCGAGGTCCAATTGCCGTGGGGTATGCCAAATATGACGGCCTTTCTAAAAATAATGAACCGTTAGGAGTTTTTATTTCTGCCTCGCGTAAAGGCGGTGAAAGGTTTAACGCTATTTGGCACAGGGAAAGAGAGGCATTTGAAAAGAAAATTCAAACGGAGCTGGACCGGGTAAACAAAAAGGTCATGGAGAGTGGGCAGATGGAAGAACATCTCAAACGTTTGTCGCAGACGGGGTTTGGTTTGCGGGTTGAGATTCCTCCGCAAGATGTTGCTAGAAAGATAGGTGGGTATGAGTTCCTTGACCGGATTGCGGAAAGATACGGCCAGCTTTTGCGGAGCGTGATCGACAAGGGCCTTTATCCGCATACGCCGCATTTTGCCAATTTTCAAGCCGATCTTGAAGGTAAGATGGAGCCGGTATGGTATGACCTGGGTGGCTGGCATCGCCGGGAAGAGCTGACTCCCCAGCAAGCTTTTGGTTATGCTTACATGACATTAACTTTTGCTTTTACCGTGATCAAACGTGATTTGGTTAATCATTATGAGGACCTATTTGAAGCTAAATTAATTGATCCTTACAAGGCCTTTATCCGGGGATTTTTTTATGATCAACTCCAGAACCCTCTTTTGAATTATTCCGATTTCAAGATTGATCCCCAAGGCCGCAACACTCTGGAATACGTTGCCTACGACGAGAAATATCTTCGAAATCCTTTAAGTCTTCCACCCCTTTATGAGCGTCCGGACGCGCCCTTTGTCCCTATCTTACGTGAAATTATGAAAGAAAAAATGGGGCTGACCCAGGAAGAAAACCTGAGGAAAGTGAGATTTGAGGGAAAAGAAAAAAATGCGCGGTCAATCGATATGGTTTTTGACAAAGAGTTTTTGCGGATAATTCAAGAATATGATAGCAGGGAGTCCGACAATGTGATGGAACGTCTAGAGCGTATTGTTTCGCAGTATCCCGCAGCTTGGAAGCAGGGTGATTATGATAAGCAGATCGGAGGAGCGAAACAAAAAAGGACAGTCAGCATTCGTTTCAAAAAGCCGGTTCAGTTTCGTGACGAAGTTCTCGAGGCCATTGAAATAACGGGTGTTTTGTTCACTGAAGCAAATTTGGGAAAACCTTTTTTAGGAATGGTAATGGTGGGGACCGATAAAACTTCCGAGGAGCTTCCCGGAGGAGAGAAAATCGGAAAAACCGGTTTTAGCATGCGCCGCGACGGTCGCCCGGTTTGGAAAGATGAAGCGTACGCACAGCTTGGAGGGCATGGCGGGCAATCCGCAAAAAGAAAATTCTTCCGAGCCCGCACCTTATTGCCGTCGCTTCAGTTGCGCGGCCCTCTTGCAATCGCTTACGGAACTTATCATATAGATCAAAAATCCGGAAAGAAAATACAAAAAGATGGCAATTCTCTTGGGGTATTTATTTCGGGTGTCCGGAAAGGCTCTCCGGCACGTTACGGCGATCTTTTGAAAGAAAAAATTCAGACTTTATGGACATTGATTCAAAGCCAGCAAAGTCAGACGCCGGTAGAAGGACAGGTGATTCAGGCGAACTTTCCTCCCGAAAGCTTCGGTGAGTTCGCCGCCATGTATCAAAAATATGGAAGAGAATTGAGAAGCCTCATTGATAAAGAACTTTATCCCCACCAACCGCATTGGGGCAATATGAGCGTTGATTTAAAGGCGAATCAACCCACAACCTGGCATGATCTGGGAGGCTGGACCCTCGGTAAAGATCCCGAGCTTGCAGAATCAGACCAGCTTAATGCGGCACAGAAATTTGGTTATACCTATTTTGTTCTCTATATGGCGCTTGTCGCCATCAATGGACATCTTCACGGATTTCTTCAAAGGGGGTTGTATGATCATGGCGGCGTGGATCCTTACACGGAATTTTTGAAAGGATTTTTCCACGATCAACTCAAGAATCCTCTTCTGAAACGAGAGAGTTTGGGATTTGACAATCAAGAATATAAAGCCTTGGATAATGTTCTCTCGGACTTCCGTTACGCAATCCTACCCAGCAGTGTTCCCCCTCTCCATGAGCGTTTGGACGCACCCTTGGTGCCTTTGCTCCGGCAGATGCTGGGTTTTGACAAGATTTCCGTGTCTACGACCAGCGCTATACCTAAGCCTGTGGCTCAAGCCGTTCTGCCTACAAGCTGGGAGTTTTCAGCAGACACTATCATCGCTGAATTGGAAAAGCGGAATGTCGAAAAAATCGAAGTCCAGGGACATTCGGGGGATTATAGCCTCGAAAAATTCAAGGCAGACATCCTGCCAAAACTTGTGCTTTTGATTGAAAGGGCCAAATACAAATTCGAAGTTTCAGTCGGGGAAGATCGTATCGCCCGTATTCGTATGCGCTCTGAGGCGCGGAGCACGGCGGATCTGGCATCGTTCTGGAAAAGCGGGGACCTGGTTCGGGCTTATTCGGTGGAGGATATCCGTGAAATTCAAGGGCTTCAGGTGTCAGAAAAGGTACCTTCCTTAGGATCTTCGCATCCTTTTTCAATTTATCGCGGCAAGTGGGCTTCTAAGGACGCCGAGGAAGATCTGATTTGGGAATACCAGCTCAAACATGAAGTTCATATTTTCAGAAAAATGCAAAAGCATTCCGCGGCTCTTCTCGAAAAAGAGGGCAAAATACCTCCTGGCGGAGGTATTTACACCCCGCGGTATTTCTTTCCTGGAATCTGGAATCCAGACACCTCGGGCCTTATTTTTCACAAATGGGAAGGAGAAACGTTAGCCCAAAAATATGTAAGACTCCACCCCTTATCATTTTTTACCGGTCCTTTTGAATTTCAGAAACTAGCTCTGGAAATGACCAGAGCGCTTGGCTATCTCCATGCCATGGGCATTGTCCATCGGGACATCAAACCTGACAATTTTGCCATGTTGAAGGATGGAAAGATTATTTTGATCGATCTTGAATCGGCTGTGGATTTAGAAGAGAAAGATGCAGGAAATGATATTGAGAGACTGATCCCTGGGACTGTCGAGTATATGCCGCCGGAAGCTCTGGAGGGTGCTGTCTCACCTGAAAACGATGTATTTTCACTAGGATTGAGTTTGGCAGAAATCTGGAGCCATCAATCAACATCGGCTTTAACTGTTCAAATAAGAAAGCGGCAGGCAACCGATGTTCGCCCTCGGTTGGCAAAAATCCTGGAGGATAATCCTCTCCGGGAGATTATCGAGAAGGCCCTTCATCCCGATCCCAAACAGCGTTATGCCAATGCCGTTGAAATGGCACATGCGATTGAAGAAAAAATGAACAACAACCAGAGGGTCCGGCGGGATTTCGTGCCCCGTGAATTTTGGCATGCGCTGAAAATAAATGATTTGTCGGCCATCGGCGATCCCGAAAAACCGGGCGAAATGCTTGTCTGGAAAAGAGACGGAAGTCTTTCCCCGGAAGACATTGAATCCCGGCTTGAAACTTTCAAGATGGAGGGCCTCGAGATCGTTGGGAGAGAAGAAAAGGCTGTCCGATTCCGTGACCGTAACGGACTTCTGTTTCCAGGCCCCTTTTATCATGGCTCTATTCTGGATTCCCGTTTTCTCGGATTGCAAAGAGAGCTTGCAAAAGACCGGCCTGTTGTGGTTTTTGACCTCGACGGAACGCTCGCATGGGTACGCCATAATGAAAAAGGGCAGATCGTTTATGACGAAGAAGGAATTCCCATTCTCGATTTTCGAAACGATGTTTATCTCGATGAAATTTTGAAAGCTTTGGCGAAGCGCGATGTGCGGCCTGTTGTTTGGACAGCGGCCAACCATAATTATACCGAAGTTTTCCAAAAAGCATGGGAAAAGCAATTTCCGGACTATCCCTGGCGGCTTATTTTGACCCGCGAAAATCTAAAACCTCTTGATTGGAAGTCTGATGCGTGGCAGGCGAAGGACCCCCTCTACCTATATGGGGATGACAAAGGCCAGTACTTCAAGTCTCCCCAGGATCTGGAACTTCCGATTCAAGAAGCACTGCGACCCTACAGCCCGGAAATCGCTTCGCTTGGCGGAGACCTTGAAAGAACCGCCAGATTTTTTTCCCGCCACATTATTTATGCAAAACCTGCGGCCTTATTGGGACCGAATGTGGTGATCCTCGATGATCACGTGATGCGAGGCGACGGGCTCGAGGAGTTCTGGAACATCGAGACCCAGGCTTCAGAATCGCCGTTCGGGCCTCTTCAGGCCATCGCCGTTTCAAAATTCACCGGCAAAGAAACTGTTTCGGAAGAGGAACGCGAAAAAAATACCCAGGAATGGATCAACAAGATTTTCAAAAAATTGGCCCTTACTGGTCAGCATCTAGAGGATCTTTCTGCTGAAGTGATTTCGGCGGTCGAAAAATACTTTGAGGCCCGTGATTTGCAGCCTTTAGTCCATCAGGGGTTTCAAGCCGGGCTGGAAAAAGTTGGGCATCTCATAACCGATACCCTGAAGGATGTCTATCCGGAAGAACCCAATGTTCATCCCACGGAACGTGAGTTGCTGCAGACTGGAGTTTTAGAACTCTTTGATAATGCGAAACAACATGGAGGCGAATCGGAACCTCTTTTACTGGGCCGGACGATTAAGGCAGGGGAACGTCAGGCCATTGAATTGATTGTTGCAGACCGGGGACCGGGCATTAAATCGGAGCAAATTCCGGGGATCCGTGAAGCGGCCAAATTCCGGGTTTCCAGGACTGGGCGCAAGGATCGCGGCGCAGGGCTTTTTGCCGCCAGACAGGTTGTTATGTTGGGCGAGGGGGGAATCCTGGATGTCGCGAGCGGGAAGGAACGGGTGATTTTTGATGATCTTGAGGGTGATGGCCGGGACGCTCCGGTCCAAATTTCCCGGGGAACCCTTGTCCGAATGATCCGTTTTCTCCCCGTTGCGAAAACTCAGCCTAATGCTCGCGCCGAAGTTCGGATGAGTGAGGCAGAGATGTCTGTCGCAATTGACGGAATCCGGCAGAATGTAGAAAAGAAAGTATTTCTTGGGCAAGACCGGACGCGCCTGGATGAGATTTTGACGGAGTCCGAGCAGCGAAAGGATCTAGGTCTTTTGGAGAAAATCCTTTGGATGCGGTTCGAATATTATGAACAATGGGCGCATGACAGTAAAATCGAGCACGAAAGGCTGAATCGATACCTAAAGGCCCAGCCCGCCATTCTGGCGCTTGCCGGAATGTTTCCCCGAGATCAAAAGATCCGGTATGAGCTTGCCCTTAATTATTTTCATCTCGGCCGGAAGAAAGACAGAAAACCTCTTGATGAATCAGAGGAGCTTCTGCTTTCTCTGCTCAATCAGGAAAATCTCGAGCCGGGGATTGCGCGAGGGGCGGCAATTACCCTCGCTTATTTGAGACAAAAACAGGCGGACTGGAGTTTCCTGGATTTTAAAAAGGATTCTTCGGCTGCGAAAGAAGATCTGCGGGCGATTCTCTCTTTGACGGACCGGGCCGCGCAAATTTTTTGGGCGGTCCTTTCGGAATTTCTTAGGTCCAGGGAGGAAAAAGATTTCCAGATTCCAAGGGCGCTTGACGGGCTTTCAAATTCGGAAAATCTTCGGCAGAAGATTTATTTAAGCCTCGCGGATCTGGAAACTTCAGAGCCGCCCAGGCAAAGCCGCCGGCTTTTGCAGGCTCTGGAAACCGCGGCGCGCTCTTTGAAAAATGTCTCCGAAGCGATGTCCCGGAGAAGCCAAAATCCAGACTCACCACTGGCCCATTCGCGAATTTTTTACGGAAAAATTCTGGATCGCCTGGCAGGACAAGCCAGGAAATCAAACGGAACGCTGGCGGACCTCGGGCCCGTTGGCGCCATGGCCCAAAAAGGAACGGTTTTTTACAATGAAAAAGACCTCACGAAACTCGGTGCAACTTTGAAAAGGATCGAGCGGGGTCTGGAGAACAATGGAACTCAAGATCCCCGGACAGCGCAAATCAAGGAATGGATCCGGAAAATCCGCGAGGATATCGCGCTTGTGGCGAATTTGAAAATTCAAATCCGGGAGCAGGCCCTTCGCTTGCTGGACAATCATGCTTTTTTGTCTCCAGATGAATTTCGTGAAAAACTGAAAAACTCTATCAAC
>CAYGIT010000002.1:0-24555 GCA_964349955.1 uncultured bacterium | reverse complement strand
CTGCTCGTTATTTCGACGAGATTTATGCCGGATTTTCTCTTTCGCTTGAAGGCCTTTTTGTGTTGCGTGAGGCCCTGGATATTTCAAATAAAAGCAAGCTCGAAGGCAATATTCCACCGGAAAAATTGGGCGAGATCGCGGAAATTGTTACTATGCAGTTACAGGAGATTAATCTGGATACTGTTGCGTGGGATTCAAAAAAGGTCGAAGAGCAATTCAAAAATCCTTTCTTCGCTTTTTTGGGACTGCGAATTGGCCACCCTGTATTGGCCTCGAAAGCCCAAAGCCAATCTTCTGTTGAAGAGGAAGGAAAACCCGCCGATCGAGAAACTTATAGCGATGCGGAAATCAAGAATTACAAGAAGAAGGACTCTGACCGGTTTAAAAGTCTTCAAGCAAGGGCTTCCCGCACTAATGACTGGATGAAAGAAAGCCGCCGTGTGAGAAATCAGCAGCTTCTTGACCAAATCCAGAAAAATCTGGATGAGTTTTTAGTCCTCTGGGAAACATGGAATACCAATAAAAACAATAAAGATAAAACGGCGAAGCTGGATCCTTATCGATCGAAGCTTCTCGCGCAAGAGATGGTGAATTCACGCATGAAAAAAGCAGGGGAGGGAGGATATCCCGCGCTGATGGGTGAATTAGAACGGCGTCTCGATAATGACGAAGAATTTGTTTTGGGCTATATCCGGACCGGAAACGCTCAAGGGAGGGAAGACGGAGACGCGCTTCGAAAAGCGGAGTCGGAAGTGGTCCAGTCGGCAGCGGAATCGATGGACATTCTGCCCGTATCTTCAGAGAAGTGGGGACTCTCCGGGATTGAATCCTGGATCGCGCAATTAAAAGAATGGCAAAAACTTTTTGGATTTGGATGGCTCAAAGACAAGGTTTTGGCTCTGGAAGAAATCAAGAACCAGATGGAAGAACTTTTGCAAGCAAAATCCGAAGTTTATCTTTCACGCGAGCAATATTTCCGGTTGATCACCGATGGAGCGGCTATTTACCTTCCCGTTCAGGAGTATTTTTCGCAGGCAGAGATTACTTTGAAGCCCTTTCGCGAATACCTGAATAAACTGCATGCCGGCATGAAAAGTCTTGAAAAGGCGCAGCCTCGTCTTAAGGGCGATGAGGAAAAAAGGAAACATCTGAACGAACTTCTCAAAGAATACGGGCGCATTTCAGGGGAGTTCCGGCGTACCCTCTTTGATCCGAATTATTGGAAAGACGAGGCCCGATCTTCAAAGCTTCTCAAGGAAATGGCGGATTTGGTGCAGGCCATCGATGAAATGGTCAAGCTCGATGAGAAGTGGGTTGCGGATCAACGCGCCGCTTTCGAAAAAGAATTCGTGGGCCTGTTGAAAGAAAAAGAAGAAGACCTTCTTGTCCAGTTGGTATACAGGGAAAGGAACTCATTTCGGAATGCTCCACAAGTACAAAGGGACTCTTTCCGCGAGAATATCAAGGCTTCCATGGATTTGGAGGCATGGGTCCGCCGGTTTTCGACTCAAATCGACAATGGAGCCCCGGAGGCGCTAAAAGCCGCCGGTCAGGGATTAGAATCCATGGTAAAGACCCTGCAAGAGCAAATGGAGAAATTGCTCGAGCTTCCTGCCGGCTCGGAAACCGGAGTGACTTTCCCTCCCGAAGAGCCCGGCCCCCGTTATGAAGAATTCCGTGAAACTCTGGAAAAGGGGATTGATGGAAAACGCTATGCCCAAAGCAATGAAAAAGAACTTTTCCTGGGTTGGGCCAAGCTGCTTAATCTTTCCGTGGAATTTTACGATCGCCCGGTAAACGGAACTCCTTATAAAATAGGCCTGGAAGGAAAGGTTTTGGGCCACCTCTGGATCGCAACCGACATCACAAATGCGGAGCGGTTGAAACTGGCCACGGAACTCGGGAAGCAATTGAATCTTCCACCGAGTCCCTTGCGCGGAGAGGACGAAAATCGCCCGGAAGCAAAGGAGTGGAAAGAACGATTCCTCAAATCCCTTTCCCGCCTGGAGCCGTTTTATGAACCTTCCGATGCCGCCTTTATTTGGGCCGATACTTCGCTTTCGGCCACGCTCATGGAAGCCGCCATTGCCCGAATGGAATCCTTGATGGAGCTTGATTCCAAAGGCGGAGAGAATGTCCGGAGAGTTTTAAAAGATTTGGATGAAGATATTCCAAATAAAATTTCATTTTCTGAACTTTTAGGCCGGCTTCTACGGAAGCTAGATTTTTCAGATAGCCGGAATTTTGAGCTATTGCCCGCGATTCTTATCAAGGATTACCATTTTCCTAAAAAGGCCCTTTCAGATTCTACTTTCAAAGAATATGCCTGGATCCAGATTATTCGGGCGAAGGCCCAGCTTCAAGCGGGATATACCGTTTTTGATTTTGACTTTTTTAATTCAAATTCAAAATCAATAGAAACCGGAAACTGGCAATTTGGAGAAGCTGTTTTAGGGAAGCGTATTTATAAGATTAATGATGGAAGGCAGGATAAAAATAAAGCCGAATTAAAATTTGTTTCTCCGCACCTGGGCTCTCTTCTTGCCAAACAACTGGTATGGGGAAGTTCTGCTCAAATTGCGATTACCACGTCTGTTGCAACCGTGCCTTCCAGAACGTTGTATGCATTACCGATGCTTGAATATTTATACAGTCAATTCTGGAATTATTTTTCCGAGTCGAAGGCCGAAGTATTAAAAAAGAGGATGTTCCTTGCTGCGGACAACCCCTCTTTTTGGTCAGATTTAATCACGGAATATGATTCCGCTCCGGCGGCTTTCAGGACGGAGAAAGAGGCGAAATTAATCGATCTGATTTATGAAAATGCCGGCAGGGCCGGGGAAAGAGAACCTGTTGTCTGGTTTCAAAGCGCGAAGCACCAGCTTTGGGATGCTTTGGCGAAGGGAGACGTTCAGCTCGTTGAGGCCGTTGGTCAGGGCAACCTGATTTCATTACTTGTCGACGCCGAGTATTATAGAGAAGCCTTATCTCTTGGGCTTCTTACGGGTGCAATGGCACACAATACTGATGCGATCAAATTTATGTTTGTAGCGCTTATCGGTAAAAACCTGGCGAATACACAATCCTGGGAAATGATTTCAAATCTTTTCATGGAATTTCAATTTCCCGCCGCCGCCCGATGGATCAAAGAAAATCTTCCGGGTAAAACCCTTTCCAATGATCCGGTAGAAATCAGCAGGATCACCCGGGAAATTCTTGGCCGGGTGGATTTCAACCAGGCGTCCCAATTTTTAAAATCCTGGCATAAAGCCGAGGAATGGGTGGCTCTGCTCCTCCGCCAGAACCCCGCTCTGGAAAGCGATCTTCAGCTCAAGCCTTATGAAAACGAATCACGTCAAAAATTGACCGCGAGGTGGGCGGACCTGCTGGGGTTTTCTCTTGAATTCCAGGATTTCTCCAGCATGGGAGTCCCTTATGAAATCGATATTGATCCGGCAACGAAGAATCTTCGCGGTCTGCGAATCGCCCGGGACATTTCGCTCCGGGATTTGATTGTTGTGGCGCGTGCCCTCCGGGAATCGTTGGGCCTTCCACCGTCTCCTTTTGAGGACCTGGCGGAAAATCCGGAGGCTTTGAAACGTCAACTCGACCGTATCGCGGTCCTTACGAATCCTCAAGAGAGTTTTCTTCGCCTGGGGGAACTTATTTTCAGAACGACCCTTTTACAAGTGTCCCTGAAAGGAATCGAGTCTTTGCGGGGGCCCAACCCGCAGTCGCTGGTTCCGGCCTTTCAACCAATAATGCCGGAGCACAGCCTGAATCCTAAACAGACGGAGGAGTTCGTAGCAAGACTTTTTCAGAGCATGACCGGTACTTCCATCAGTTCAAGAAAGCCGATGGGATTTCTCCTGGATACCTGGTGGAAGGGGACGTGGCGGCCTTCTGATGAGACCACTCGCTTCAACCATCTTTTAGCATTAATCCTTTCCTGTTTGAATGACGATGAGGATAGCCCTTATACCGATCTTCGAAAGCTGCGCGAAAAGGGGGATATTGGTTTGGGCGCCAACCGGTTTGCGGTCCTTAGCCATTTCTTTTCAAAACTCGAGTATAGCAATTATTGGGCGTCTTTTTCCCAATATGAACCCAAAAGTGAAAGCAACCGCCCGAAAACGGCGCTTGTCGCGAAAGCCGGTCAAAAGCCGCTTTTTTTCTCGCTTGATGATGAATCGCCAAACGATATTCTCGAAGAATCAGATGCTTTGGCCCTGAAAACTCCGGTTTTTGGTGAAACGATCCGGGTACCGTCTGCCGGTAAGGCGGTGGAAGTGAACGGGGGCGTGGGAATTTCGTCTCCGCTTCAAGGGCTTTCGACCACGCTGTGGTTCGATTTGGCCGATAAAATAAAGTCCGAACCCGGGAGCGAGGCCCTCTTGGAGGAGATTTACGCGCATGCGCTGGCCGGAGATTCAATGAATCCACAGATTTGGTGGAGGCTCGGCAATCTTTATTTTCAGGTGGGCGAGTATGAAAATGCTCTCAAGGCATACTCCCAGGTAACAGAATTGAATGAAAATCTCGCCGAGGGGTGGGCGAGCAGGGGGATGACGGCTTTTGTGGCAGGCACCGATGACCGGGAGGATGCTGACGCCATTCGCCGGGCTGAAGCGGCGATGGAACGTGCCGCTCAATTAAACCCTGTCAATCAGAGCTATTTATTCCAGCTTGTGATTATCAGGCTTCGTCTGCAGGAATGGGAGAGGGCCGCTGACGTAATCCAGCAAGTTTTGAATCGTTCAAACTCGCCCGCCGAAGGCTGGGAAAATTGGGCGAAATATTTTGATGCCAGAAGCAGCTTTGAAAATGTAGCGGCCCATATCCGGACAGAAATCCTCGCTGAAAAAGATAAAATCCCCGCCACAAAACCCGAAATTTCCCAAGCCCTCCAAGCCATCGCCCCCATGCTCCGCTCCGAGGCAAGGGCAGTGCCTCCGGAGGATATTTACAGCACGGCAGAGACTCCCAAAAGTCAAACTTCGAAGGAAGAATGGAGTCAGGGGAAAGCTCTGCTTGCGGGCGACCCGCAGACGCATGCATTCAGGGCGCAAAAAATTATTGAAACGGTTAGACAATATCCGGATACAACCATTGAATTGAGTAATGTAAAAGGCGGATTGCTTCCTATGGATTCTGCCAGTCATCTTTTGTCGTCGCTTGTTTTTGGCCAAACATTGACAATCCGCTCCCAGGGGCCTTTCAAAGATGAGGCGTTAGCAATAATCAAGGGATGGCTTGAGATCCCTGATTCATCGCTCCGTCGCTCTGAACTACGGAGCTTAGATTTCCAGGAACTTGAAAAAGAATTTCTGAAAAGCCGCAAGGCTTATACCCGGGAGCGAACGCTTTTTGACTTGCTAGGACTTGCCGAATCATCCGATCCTGCGACTTCTTTAAAAGCAAAAGAGCTTTTAGTCCATGCTTTTTATGATCCGGAGATGGAAATTCGGAAAGGCGTTAAGGAGTATATTGAGGGTCAGGATGCTCAAAATGAGCAGGGGCTTTCAACGGACCTTCTTTTGAAATGGCTTTCCCAGGCGGATGAGTATCTGCCGCCTGAATTTGAAAGCAAAACTGGTGGAGAGCGAAAAAGGGGGGATCCCCGGCTGCCTTCAGGAGAAACCTATGATCCCAAAACGCAAATTTATAATGGTAAAGAAGCACTTCTCTTTTCGCTGGCGGCCAAAGCATGGCGAAAGTATGGAATCGAACCTGTAAAAAAGGAATTAGAACCTGTAAAAAATCAATTTGATTTATTTGAGCATGAGAAAAATCCGGATCCCGACATCTTCCTGAATTCGAAATCACCTCTTGTCGCCGCCATGGCGCGTGTTTTGTGGGAGCATGTCCGATTGGGTAAAAAGTCGCTCTCATGGCGTGAGGAGACGGTCGTTACTCTTCTCACGGCGCTTTATGACAGAGATAAAGCTACCGATATTGTGGATAAAATCCTTGAAATTTATAAACGCAAGAAACAGGAAACTTTCCCCGGCATCGAAGCCCCCGGCCAAAAAGGCTGGTCTTTCGAAGAAATTAAAAACGCCGCCCGCCTTGCTCCCAAATCCGAGGTGCGGGCTCAAAAACTTGCAGCTAGATTGGCGCCTTACGTTATTTTCAGGGTGGGAGATAAAAACGAAAAACCGGAAGATTGGGCGCGGGAATTGGCGAGCGATTTTGAATTGAAAGTATTTGGTTTGGATGATTTTGAAGGGGCTTTCCGGTCGGAAGTCCGGCAATTATTGGAACGAGCGGATCAAGAAGCGAATGCCGCTGCCGTGCCTCAAAAAATTTTGAGTAAAGCAGAGGCCAAAGCCGTGGTTTCGAAGATGCTCACGAAGTTTTCAGAGCTCATGGATGAAATTAAACTGGAAGACGGTCTTGCGATGGGTTTTTTGCAGACGGAAAAGGATGCGAGCTTTATGGAGGCTTTTCAACTGGTAGGAGACCGGATTGCTTTACCGCTTTTGACTAAAGAAGGTACTAAGATGCTTGCGCATGAGCTGAAAGGCAAGGCTCCTGGCAATATTTCGTCTGACGGGCGTTTTTCAGCGCGTCGTTTGAAGGGCGTCAGTAACCGGGAGGCTCTTCCTATCCTGGAGAGCGGAGATACAAAAGCCACTACTCAAATTGTAGCAGGTTCATTTCGGGTGAAGGGAATTGAGCCGGGCAGTCTGGACTTTAACCCGCATATGCGAGTGGTGGCTTATGTCGCGAGGATGCTTGCCGGTCTTTATGCCGCGGCCCTGCTCAAAAAGGCCAGTCTACTGAAGGAACAGGACGTTTCGATTCAAGGAAAGTTGCAAGAGCTTTTTGCCATGAGCGGCTATGTGAGGATCGTCCAGGGAGAACTCCATTTTGAAGATACACTCCTCGAACAATTAACTCAAACCCTCCTGACAGCCTCCGAAGTCGACACCGCCGCTTAATTCATTTCTCGGATTCCGGGATTTCTTATTCCTTCTCCCCCTTGGGGGAGAAGGTTAGGATGAGGGGGTGAGAGGGGAAGAATGCAAAACCCCAATTGCTGAATATCCAGAAGTTCACTTTTTTCTTGATTGCCGTGTTCTCTTGATAATTTTGTCGATTTCTTTGGAAGTCATTTTATCCAGATTTTGATCGGCGGCCTGATCGCGAAGTTTGGACAAAACGAGTTTCGCGCGGATACGGTTTTGGATAACAGAGCGAGAGCTTTTCGGCATGGTAATTCAGACTATTTTGTTTAAGATTAAGCTGCCTTTTTATAATGGGTTTTGACTATTGGTTCCGGAGCGACCTGAAATTTTATTCCAATCGTATGGAGCAAAAGGAGAATGTTTTCAAAGCCTGGATTGCCGGTTTTAGAAAGCATTTTGTAAAGGCTGACCCGATTGATTTTCGTGCGGCGGGAAAATTTTGTCATTCCGCCCTGGGCTTCAAGCACATTGCGCAGGGCCGATAAAAAGGCATTTTTATTGCCCTCTTCAAGCGCTGCATTCAAATAGGCAAATGCCTCTTTTGGATCTTTCAGATCTTCAATCAAATCTTCGTGATAGCTTCTTGATGGTCGCATATTATTTCCTCCTCAGATAATCTTCCCAATAGGTTTGGGCTAGATTAATATCTTTGCTTTGACTGCTTTTATCTCCGCCTATAAGCAAAACGATAATGGTTTTGCCATCCTGGGCAAAATAAACTCGATAAGCTGGCCCAAAATGGAATCTTAATTCAAAAACACCTTGACCTACGGCTTTATAATCTCCAAAATTGCCAAGTTCCAAACGATCTAATCGAGTTCGTATCCTGGCTCGAGCTGCACTATCTTTCATGCCAAGCAGCCATTCCCGGAAAGGGATGCTTCCTGCCCATGTTTGGTACTGGACAATTTCCTTAGTTTTCACAAATGGAAGTGTAGCTTATAAGCCACGGATTGTCAACTATGGTTTACAAGTTGTGGTTTACACTATGGTTTACAAGTTTGGGGGACTCTGATAATCCCTGAATTTATCTGAATCTATGGAGTTTGACTCCATAAATTCTGCTAAATTTGTGGAGTGTGACTCCATAAATTCAGAACTTGAAATTCCATTCGGGGTGGGAGTATTTCTCTTCGACGAGGGAGCTAATTTTATCCAGGAACAGGGCCTGGGGCGGAAATTTTTCGAGGGCCTTCCATTCTTGGATCAAAGCTTCTTGAATAGTTTTTGAAGGAAGATTCAGGTTGGTCAGAAATTGGGAATGAAGACGGTCTTTGCGGTAAGCCGGTTGGCGGCTGGGAGCGGCTAATAGAGATTCAATAGCTGAGATGTCAAAATTCAAAAGAAAGGTTCCGTGAAAAAGGAAAGCGTGTTGTTTGCGGCGTTGGGCATTGCCGGAGAATTTGAGTCCGCCAAGCGTAAGGTCGCTGATGCCTTGGACCTGAATTTCTGAAGTCATCTCCTTTGTCATCCTGAGCGTAGCGAAGGATCCATTTGTAGATTCTTCGGCCTTCGGCCTCAGAATGACAGTCAAAGCCTTGGCATGAGTCTCCATGATAAATCGTGTGGCTGAGGTAATGGTTTTAAACTCAGGGTGCCGGTCTATTTTTAAAATCAGGGAATAGTTGAGGCAGCCCGGACCTTGCAGGACAGTGCCGCCTCCGCTTGGGCGGCGCAGGATCGGAATGCCCTGTTTCTTGCATTTTTCTGCATGAATTTCGGTCTGGATTTTATTGGAATAACCGGCTACGACAAAATAATTTTCCGGCTTCCAAAAACGAAGGATTTCAGGCCCTTGGCCCTCTTCGCATAGATCCAGAAGGGCCTCATCGCAGGCCAGGTTCTCTTCCGGGGTATTGAATGTCCTGTCCATATATCTCATGATTGGGTATTATACTGACTTGTCATTCCCGCGAAAGCGGGAATCCATGTTTTTGGCCAACTAATTGGATTCCCCGGTCAAGCCGGGGAATGACAGAAGAAGCTTACTATTCAGGACGGATGAAATAATGTTTGCGTGAACGGCTATAATTAGGTAAATTTAACCTTTAACTTTGAGGTAAAGAGGCTGTTTGTGGGTTCTTTAAGCGAGGAAACATTGACTTCCAAGAAGAAGAAAGACGGGCAGGTTTCAGAGCTCCACCCTGCGGAGCCCTCTGGCGTAGGCCATCGTAAAGATGAGCAAGCGGAAACCAAGCGCTGGATCGAATCCCTCGAATACCTATTGAAGCATGTTTTCTCGAATCAGGAAGCCAACCGTGTCCCTCTTCTATTTAATAACCTTATCAAGGGCCTCCGCGATTCCGGAGTGAATGTCCCAGTAGCAGTCACCACGCCCTATCTCAATACCATCCTTCCGGAGGATGAACCCGATTATCCCGGTGACCGCGAAATCGAGCGGCGGATCAAGAGTCTGATTCGCTGGAACGCCATGGCCATGGTCGTCAAGGCCAACCGCATTCATAATGGCCTCGGGGGGCATATTTCCACTTATGCCTCGCTAGCTACCTTATATGAAGTGGGCTTCAATCATTTCTTTCGCGGGGGAGATGGGGAGAAGCCGGCCGACATTGTTTATTTTCAGGGGCATGCCTCGCCCGGTGTTTATGCGCGTGCTTACCTCGAAAAACGCTTAAGCCATAAAAAGCTTCATAATTTTCGCCAGGAGCTGGCCGAAGGCGGCGGGCTTTCCTCCTATCCTCATCCTTATTTGATGCCGGAGTTCTGGCAATTTCCTTCTGTTTCCATGGGCCTTGCGCCCATCATGTCGATTTATCAGGGCCGCTTCAACCGTTACCTGAAGGCCCGGGGATTCATCAAAGAAGAACCCAATATCTGGTGCTATGTAGGCGACGGCGAAATCGATGAACCGGAATCTCTTGGCGCCATTACCCTTGCTTCGCGTGAAAATCTCGAAAACTTGACCTGGGTGGTGAACTGCAACCTTCAGCGCCTTGACGGCCCGGTGCGCGGCAACGGAAAAATTATCCAGGAGCTCGAAGCGGCTTTCCGGGGCGCGGGCTGGAATGTGATTAAAGTCATTTGGGGATCGAGTTGGGACCCGCTCATTGCCGCGGATAAAACCGGCTTGCTCTTAAAGCGCATGGAAGAAGCCGTGGATGGCGATTATCAGAAATATTCTGTCGAGCCGGGAAGTTACATTCGCCGGCATTTCTTCGGAAAATACCCGCAACTTCTCGAGCTGGTGAATCATCTGTCAGATGATCAGATTTCGAAATTGGTGCGCGGCGGCCATGATCCGAAAAAAGTTTATGCGGCTTACAAAGCGGCTATGGACCATAAAGGCCAGCCGACCGTGATTTTGGCCAAGACCATCAAAGGTTATGGGCTGGGCGAGGCAGGTGAAGGGCGCAATGTCACGCATCAGCAGAAAAAAATGAATGAAAAGGAACTTCGTGAGTTCCGAGCGCGTTTTGACATTCCCATCAGCGACGAAGATATTGCCGACACGCCGTTTTACCGGCCTGCGGATGACAGCCCGGAAATGAAATATTTACTCGAACGCCGCCATGCGCTCGGAGGATTTCTTCCCAAGCGCGAAGTCAAATCCAAAACCATGGAACCCTTTGAGGTGGACTATTCCGAGTTTTTAAAAGGTACGGGCGAGAATGAAGTTTCGACGACAATGGCCTTTGTCCGGATTCTCACAAAACTTTTACGCAATGAAAAAATCGGCCGTCAGATTGTGCCCATTATTCCCGATGAAGCCCGCACATTCGGCATGGATTCACTTTTCCGCCAGATCGGCATTTATTCTTCGAAAGGCCAGCTTTACGAGCCTGTGGACCGTGAAACCCTTCTTTATTACCAGGAAGCCAAAGACGGGCAGATCCTGGAAGAGGGTATTAATGAAGCCGGTTCGATGGCTTCCTTTATTGCGGCGGGCACTTCGTATGCCACCCATGGCATCCACATGATTCCGTTCTTTATTTATTATTCCATGTTCGGTTTCCAGCGTGTCGGCGACATGATGTGGCTGGCCGGGGATATCAAGGCCAAGGGATTTCTGCTTGGGGGAACTGCGGGCCGCACAACTCTGAACGGCGAAGGATTGCAGCATCAGGACGGCCATAGCCATCTTTTAGCCAGCACGATTCCGTCACTGGTTGCTTACGACCCTGCTTTTGCTTACGAAACCGCTGTGATTATCCGTGACGGCATTCACCGGATGTATGAACAAGGGGAAGAACTTTTTTATTATCTCACGGTTTATAATGAAAATTACAAAATGCCGCCCATGCCGGAAGGCGTGGAAGAGGGCGTGCTGAAAGGCCTTTACCGGTTCAAGAAGGCCCCGGAAGCGGCGATCAAAGCGCATATTTTTGGAAGCGGCCCGATTATTCGCGAAGCTTTACGCGCCCAGGAAATTTTAGCTGAAAAATACGGCGTTTCTGCCGATGTCTGGAGTGCCACCAGTTACAAACAATTGCGCGTGGAAGCGCTCAATGCCCAGCGCTGGAACATGCTGCATCCGTCTGAAACACCGAGAAAATCCTATCTCGAATCTCTTTTGGAAAAAGAAAAGGGCGTTTTCGTGGCTGTGTCCGACAATATGAAAATGGTGTCGGACCAGATCGCACCCTGGGTGCCTGGCGGGCTTTTTACTCTGGGAACCGAAGGGTTTGGACGCAGCGATACGCGCGAGGCCTTGAGAAGATTTTTTGAAGTGGATGCCGAATGCACCGTGGTCGGCACCCTGTACGCTCTTTTCAAAAAAGGCCTGGTCAAGGCTTCGCTGGTTGAGCAAGCCATCAAGGATTTAAAAATCGATCCCGAAAAAGTTCATCCGATTTTAATCTAAGGGAAATCATGGACATACGCATTCCAAAATTAGGCGAAGGGGTCAGTGCGGGGACCGTCGTCAGCATCCTTGTCAAAGAAGGCGACCGCGTTAAAAAAGAGCAGACCGTACTGGAACTTGAAACGGAAAAGGCCGTAGCGCCGATTCCCTCACCGGCCGACGGCGTGATTGGAAAAATTTTAGTCAAAGAGGGCCAGTCTGTTCCGGTGGGCGGCGCGATCATGACCCTTTCTAGCGCCGGTTCCGGTTCCGGCGAAACGCCCAAAACCGAAACCTCGGCTCCGGCCAAACCTGCCGCGTCCTCATTTCAGCCTCCGGCCCAGACTTCGACTTCGGCGCCGCAGGATTACGCGTATCAATCCAAAAGCGGTTTTGCGCCTCCGGCTTCTCCGACCGTTCGCAGGCTTGCGCAAGATTTAGGCATTGACCTCACGCGAGTACGCGGAAGCGAAGCGGGCGGCCGCATTGTCATGGCCGACGTTCGCGCTTACATTCAAAATCTTCAGCAACATGCGGCACAGCCCGCAGCGCCGGCAGCTCCTGCGGCCGCTGTAAAGCCTCCGGCCGAAAGCATTGATTTCTCAAAATGGGGTCCGGTTACCAAGAAGCCGCTTTCCTCGTTAAGGCGCACCATCGGCCTGAAAATGCAGGAATCCTGGCAAACGATTCCACATGTGACGCAATTTGACGAGGCCGACATTACCGATTTAATGGCGATCCGCAAAAAACACAATCCCGCTTATGAGAAAAAAGGCGGAAGTTTAACGGTCACTATTTTGATTCTCAAAGCTCTCGTAAGTGCGTTGAAAAAATATCCAGGTGTCAACTCCAGCCTTGATGAGGTCTCGGGCGAGCTCGTGATCAAAAATTATTATCATTTCGGGATTGCCGTGGATACCGAGCAGGGATTGATCGTTCCCGTTTTAAAAGATGTCGATAAAAAGAGCGTGCTCGCGCTTTCAACCGAACTCACTGCCTTGGCCGAAAAAACCAGACAGCGCAAAATTTCCCTCGAAGAGCTTCAAGGCGGAACTTTCACCATCTCAAATCTCGGCAGTATCGGCGGCCAGCAATTCACGCCGATTGTCAGTAAGCCCCAGATGGCCATTCTCGGAGTGGCGCGAGGCGTCCTCAAACCCGTGGTCCGGGAAGGGAAAGTCGAAACGCGCATGATGCTTCCGCTGGCTCTTTCGTATGACCATCGTGTGATTGACGGCGCCGACGGCGCGCGCTTCATCCGCGAAATCGTGACAGGCCTCGAAAATCCCAATGAAAAAGATTTTAATTTGGGGAAATAATCGAATGTGCTTTTTTGTCGTCTCCGAATGTTTTAATCGGGGACCCATTGGATTCCCCGGTCAAGCCGGGGAATGACAGGGAAATAGGAAAATAAGATGGCAGTTGAACCCATTGAAACCGAAATTGTCGTTTTAGGTGCTGGTCCCGGCGGGTATGCCGCCGCTTTTTACGCGGCTGCCAAGGGAAAAAAAGTTATTCTCGTGGAGCAGGAAAAACGGCTCGGGGGAGTTTGCCTGAATCGTGGCTGTATTCCTTCCAAAGCGCTGCTTCATGTCACCAAGCTCATCAGCGAAGCGCGTGAATCCGAATTTCGCGGCATTATTTTTACCGAACCGAAAATTCACCTTGAAAAATTGCGGGCCTGGAAAGAATCCATCATCGAAAAACTTTCCAAAGGAATCACCGGTCTCGCCCAAACGCGCAATGTCCAGGTGATTTCCGGACGCGGACTTTTTGAGGATTCGAATACGCTCCGTGTGGAAACTTCCGAAGGCCAAAAATTTATCAAATATGAGCAGGCGATTGTGGCGGTTGGCTCTAAACCGGCCCTGCCCTCCGCTTTTGATCTTGGTAATCCCCGGGTGATGACTTCGACCGAGGCGCTTGAACTCGAAGACATTCCTAAAGAACTTCTGGTGGTGGGCGGCGGCTATATTGGTATGGAGCTGGGTACCGTTTATGCCACGCTGGGAAGCAAGATCGTGATGGTGGAAGCCTTAGGCAGTATTCTCGCGGGCGCTGACCCGGATCTCGCGCGCCCGGTCATGAAATACGCCGAAAAAAATTTCAAGGAAGTACGTTTGAATGCCAAAGTTACAAAAATGGCGACAAGCGGCAAGCACATCAAAGTCAGCATGGAGTACAATGGCAAAAAAGTCGAAGAGCTGTATGACAAAGTGCTGGTTTCCGTGGGCCGGGTCCCCAACACCAAGGATCTTGGTTTGAAAAGCACCAGTGTTCAGCTTGATGAAAAAGGATTTATCAAAGTGAATGAACGGATGGAAACAACCGATTCATCCATTTACGCGATTGGCGATGTGGCGGGCGGCGTGTTGCTCGCGCACAAAGCCGCACGCGAAGCGCGCATTGCCGTGGATGTGATCACCGGCGAACACGCTTCTTCCCAGGATATTGTGATGCCCGCCGTTGTTTTTACCGACCCCGAAGTGGCGTGGTGCGGCCTCACCGAAAGTGAAGCCAAACAAAAGGGGATTACCGTGGAAGTCGTGCGTTTTCCCTGGTCGGCTTCAGGCCGCGCGCTTAGTTTTGACCGCACCGACGGCGTGACCAAATTGATCGTAGAGCCCGAGACCGAACGTATCCTTGGGGTAGGCATTGCAGGCGCCGGCGCCGGAGAACTCATCAGCGAAGGTGTTTTGGCCATTGAAATGGGCGCCACGGTCCGCGACCTGGCCGAATCCATCCATCCCCATCCCACTCTCTCCGAAACCCTCATGGAAGCCGCCGAAATGTTCTACGGCGTCTCCACCCACGCCTTTTCCCGCCGAAAAAAAGAAGAAGTCCCTTCGTAAAAAAATTTGTGCCCGGCAGGAATCGGCGCCCTCCGCTACGCTACGGGTCGGCCATTCGCACCATGAACGTGACATTGAGTCACGTTAATAATCAGTGCTCCTTTCGAATCCTGTTTTTCAAAAAAATGTGCCCGGCAGGAATCGAACCTGCGACCGACAGATTAGAAATCTGTTGCTCTATCCAACTGAGCTACGGGCACGCAAAACCACGCGAAGTTATATCAAATAATACATTAGGTGTCTATTCGCCAATAGAAGTACACCGAGATGAGTAGTTTTTTTATAGTATTTACTAGCATTAACTAGCAAAAACTCCATAAAAACCCTCAGATTTGCACTCCCCAAAAACAGCGGGTATTATTTAGTAACGTCTTATTCGGCAAGTAGTTAACAACAAATTAGCAAAAGGGTATGGCAAACAAAACCCCCAAAGGAAATTTCTCGTTTTCTGAACGCTTCATCGCGCTTTTTCTGTCCGTTTCTTTAGCATTGAGCAATGGCGCCGGATATGCCGCGCCGTCCTCGTCCGTAGGGGCGGGGCTTGTCCCCGCCCTTCGCTCCGGGCGCCCACAAGGGGCGCCCCTACAATTAAATATTCCTTCCTCTCTCGGTACCGTTGAAGAATTCTTCTCCGGCCCCTCCTCCAAAACAATCATTTACATACAAGACGCCCACGACTCCCTCGAAGCCCAGGAAAACATCGCCAAGATCATCCACTATCTGGTGGACAAATACGGCGTCAAAACCGTTTACGAAGAAGGCTACGAAGGCCCGGTCCCCACCGATAAATATTTTGGAAAAATTGAGGACCCGAAAATCCGTGAAAAGGTCGCTTACTTTTTGATGGATAAACTCCGGCTTGGGGGAGCGGAATATGCTCATATCACTCGCACCCATGATTTCGACCTCATCGGTGCCGACAATCTCAAACTCCACAAAAAAAATATCGAACGATATCAGGAATCGGCGAAATACCGCCAAGACACCGAACGGGACCTTGAGGCAATGGGCACCGCGATCCGGAAACTCGCGCAAAAATATTTTACCCGGGACCTCAAAGAATGGATGGGAATCAAAGAGCGCTTTGACCGCCAGGAAATCGATTTGCTGGATTATCTTCGCAGGACACAGATGCTTTTTCTCAAAGGAATCTGGTTTGAAGAATTTGGTGCAAAATATCCGAATATTTCGTTGCTGCTTTCCGCGGATAAAACAAAGGATGAAAAACTTTTAGGAAAACGCAAAGCCGCGCTTAATTACAAAACCCTCTTCGCAGAAATCGACCGGCTTGAAGATGACTACGCCAAAGTGCAATTGAAAGAAATGCGAGACCGCGACATTTTCCGTTATTATAAACTGATCCAGCTCCTGAAACGTTTAAACGCCATCGAAGTCACCGAAGACGAGTACGAAGCCGTCAAGGAAAGCCTGAAGCAAATAGACACCGCAAAGATCGCAAAATTTCTCGCTGCCGAAAGCCACAAGTCGGTAGTGCTCTCAAAAATCTGGGAAACCCATATCCAAAGCGCCATCGAATTTTACGAAGTCGCGCGCGAACGTGACGGGATGATTAAGAAAGAATTTGATCAATATGTCATTGCGAGCGAAGCGAAGCAATCTGCTTTCAAAAATCAGATTGCTTCGCCTTCGGCTCGCAATGACGATGCGCCAGTCATTCTGGTCTACGGCGGTTTTCACAAGGGAAGTATCAAAGAATTGCTAAATGCGAGCGGGCTCTCTTACAGCATTGTGACACCCAAAATCACTTCAATCAGTCTGAAGCATCAGCAATACTACAAACAACTCATGCAAATGGGCTATCACAGCATGGACTTGCCCAGTCTTGTCGCAAAAGCAACTTCGCCGCCGCATCTCTTGGCATTTCCGGTAGAAAATTCGGGCACGGAAGAAAATCCCGAAGACCTTATTCGTGATGTTGAATCTATTACACCCGCGACAAACGCATCAAGCGGGGCAGAAATTCTTCAAGAAATGGACCTGAAATATCGCGAACTTGCCCATTCGAAAAGTGTATCCAACACAAACCGTTCCGCCACGCGTCAGCATATTTCCCGGACAGCAAGCGCCAAGCCGCAAAATGCCGCAGCTGCCCGCTCCGAGGCGCGTATTACAAAATTCGAAGCTGAAGCAAGGTTGCAGGAAGCGATCAAAAAAGATTATTGGGCGAAGATCGATGATATTGACGGAAACATCACTCGAAAAGGATCCGCGGAGGCCGATCCAAGGGCAATTGACAAAATTCGCGAAAGCCTCACGCAGGGAATACCGCGTGCTCTCGCAAGCGGCCGCGCTGAAATGATATCACCCGAGATGAGATCTTTAGGTTCCTCTGATATTGAAGAGGTGGCAGCACAAATTCGCCATGGGCTCTCTCCCGAGGAACTTTCTCGCTTTATTCTATTTCCCGAACACGCTACTTATGCAACGTGGATAGAAAATGGAAAGCGTCTAGAGATAGACCTTGCAAAAAAATATGGTCTCGTCCCCTCCGATTTTATCTTTACGCCAGAAGAAAGTGAACATTTCTATTCGGAGATAAAAAAATATCTGGATAAGGAATTCCCTGGAGCCATCAAATTAAAAGAAAATATGCGTTACAGTTTTTCAATGTGGCTGAATATTCCTCAAAAGGGGGGGATGAGCGACTTAGCCAATCAGATGACCGAAAAGCTTCAAAGATTTTTAGCGGATTATCCCAATCCCAAATATCATTTATTTGAACCCGTCGCTACGGCTGAAAGCGTGGATCTCATTATTAAGGGAATCAATAAATCCTTGGCCTTAAAATTTATGGCCGAAAAATTTTCCATTCCGGAAAAAAGCATTGTAGGGACCGATGACAAGGCGTCAAAAAATGGAAATGGCTGGGGTCTTGCCAGTCATGAAGCAGGATTTTCAACCCGTGAGTACGATGCAGAAAGCCCGACTCAGATCCCTCTTAGCCTTGCTTTGGGCAAAGAAGGTATCGACGCCTGGCTCGATTTGGAGAAAATGTTGAATTTTGTTCGTTTCGGTGAAACTGCAATAGACCGTTTTATTGGAGATGTCAGAAGTTTTAATAGTCATCCTCGCATCTTGATTTTGGACATAGACGGCAATCTGGTTTCAGATTCCAAGACCCCATTGGGTTCTGAATTTGTAGAACTCATTCTTGGTCTTCGAAATGAAGGGGTATTTCTGGTGTTTGGTTCTGCTGGTACGGAAAACCGATTGGCGGGCGAGGATGGAAAAAGCGGGCAAATCATTGGGCCTCTTACCCAAAAAGGATTGGCCGATGGAATCCGATTGTATAGCGGCAGTGGTGCCCGCCTTCGCGTTTATCAACCCAATTGGGATTCACAACTTTTGCATGACTTCAATTGGGATACTGCCCAGATTGCCGATCAGTCCGTTACTTTACTCTCTGAATTAGAAATCAATGAACTCAGAAAAATCACCAATGCTATTCCTGAAGCGCAAGAAGTCATGGAAAGACCTGGAAAGTTTGCCATTCGATTTAAAGACATGGCTCAAGCAATTCAAGCCGAACCAGCTCTTCGTGAGGCCATCCAAAAAACCAGGTTTTCCCTCAAGATTCAACAGCGTTTATCGAGGATTCCAAAAATTCCTGTCGAGGATATTGGTGTGAACCCAACCATCAGCCGAGATGGTGGATGGATTGATTTAATGCTTGTGGCTAAGCCCTTTATTATCAAGCATGCGGCTCAAACAATTGAAAAGGAGACGGGTGGAACGGTCGATGGCAGACACATCATGATCCTGGATGATTCCCTGGCTGGCTCCCCCGGTGCTCCGATGGCTGCCGCTGAAATGGGGCGGCAACTGATTCGCGGTGAACTCCCAAATGTTATAAATACGGGAGGGCAAAACAAGAATGAGGTAACCGATGAGCATGTGGTGACCCTGACCAAGCAGATCAATCAAGGCCCTGTTGTAGCCAAACTGTTTCTGCAGCGGCTTCTTAATAGAATTCAGGAACGCAAACAAACCCGCTCTGAAGCGCGGATAAGCGAGGAAGAAAATATCAAAACCGGATTGGCTCAACTTCAAGCGCTTCGGCCAAAGGCCCAGGCATACCTGGCATTGGGATCGCTGGATGAGCCGATGATAAAAGAAATTCAAGAATGGCTTGAAGAAATCAAAAAGGTAGTTTTTCGATTGCGTTATCCTGAACAGCAGATTGAAGGCCGGCTTTCTCCCGCAAGTGGATGGTTTCCTGGAGAAATCATCTTTGAAGTTCTCGTACAAGCCCTTGCAGCCATTGAAGGAGGATTCACTCTTAATAAATTAGGAAACTCCGCTCAAGGCCTAAAAAGCATTAAGGGAGGTATTAAGCGATTGTATGAAGAGGCGGATAAGGCCCAGCTCATTCTTGAGGCCGGAGAATTAGACAATATTAAAAAATATCACGGTGTGGGCTCCCGTTTTAATATTTCCGGCCTGCTTTCGGCCCATGCCGAAGAAAAAGAAAAGGCGCTGCCGGATGATAAGGAAAATAAGATCAAGGAAATCAAATCCCTGATTCAGAAGGGTGATTTTGGTTTGGCTGCGGATCGATTGATTGAGCTTTATTGGAAGGGAATGGATTCAAAAGTTCTGCGCGATGGCAGTTTTCGCTCAAACTTGATGGATGCCTTGCAAGATATTCCCCTGATGGAAGTTCCGCTCTCGGAAATCTATCCCGAATACTTCGACCGTAATTTTCTGCGTGATTATGAACAAGCGATGCGGGAAAACTATAGTTATTATGTGTATCTAAAAAATCAATCCCTTGGCAAAAAAAAGCCAAACGTAAAAATCAATCGAGCAAAACAACGGCTCAATCAGGACTTGCAAGTGTATATCAAAAATTACCTTCAAACCGCGCAGGCGATTGAGCTGGGCCGGCGCGGTATGATTCACCCACATGATATTATCCGTTACCGAAGGCATTATAACCTTGTTTATGGAAAATTTGCTGACGAGCCTTTCACCATTGATGAAATTGTTCCTAACCGTATTACGGTCGGCGAAAAACCGGAGGAAAAAATCCGGCCCGGTGAAATGGCGCTCATTCGCGCTTTTAAGGTTTATGAGTATCGCGAAAACGAATGGCGGCCCTTCATTGTCAGCAAGTATTTGCATCCCGGTGAAAGCAAGCCAAGGAAAGTTGTTTTCTACCGAAGTCTTGCCGACCAAAGGTGGCGGCGTATCGAAATCGTAAGACCTCAAAACCAGGGGCTTTGGATCGCAAAAACGGTGGCACTCACAGCGCTCGATCTGAATGATGTTCTCCAAAAAAGACTCGACCAGTTGCAAAGCGAAGATGTTCTTCAGAATAGAACCAAAAGCATTCCCATCCAAAAGCTTGGAAATGAAGAAATGCTGCAGCCGTTAATGCTTTATGGGAAATCCAGAGTTTCCAAGCGAATAGCATTAGATGAGGATGAGGAATTTTCCGGGAAATTAAGGGACGCTACCAAAAGAAATTATCAATTCCTCGAAGAAGAACTTAAGACAGAGGGCCTTATTCCATCTTTCTTCAGCAAGACATCACTCGAAGATATGGATAAGAAGTCGCTCGAGAGGTATGCCTCGACCGCATGGAATAAATGGTACGAGAGCTATCGAAAGTCCTCAAATCGGCTGAGTGTAACAGAGGCCCAAGAAGCGGATGAATGGTTCGCTCAAAATCTCTCCAAATTCCGTTTGTCCCGCTCCGAAGCGCGGACGGAGGGTAGTTCAAAAAGAGGCAGGCCGCCGTCGATTACTAAAGAAGAAATTGAAAAGATGATTGAGCGTGCCGGCGAAAAGGGCATTACGCTCGATAATCTTGCAAAACAATTCAACGTATCCCCCAAGATGATGTCTAACCGTTTAAGACAAACAGGACTGCTGGATCGCGTTCAAAGACGAGGATGGAAACGGACGTCTTCCGCTCAATTGAAGACCCATCAATTACTGTCGGAACTGATTTTAAAGCCTTCGGATTTTAAATGGCAGGATGCCGCCAACGCACTTCCGGATCTGCGTGGTTTGCCTCTGGGGCAAACACAAGAAAACGGTGCCATTAGCTTCAGTCCTGTCAAAAGTTACTATTTCGTCTGGCCCGTTCTGGGTTTTTCTGAAGCGGGCTGGGAAGCCGTAATCGAACAAGGGAAAGTAAAAGGGAATGTCTATGAGCTGGTGGTGAAATTGTCAAAGGGGGATCGGACCCTCCGGAGAATTTTCCAGATCGGATCCTACACAAAGGTTCTTAAAGGCAGAGGGGGACAAAAAGGGAAAACGGTCACGGTTCTTGATATCAATGACCGCCTTGGTTTGCGTGCGCTTGGCGAGATCCTGGCGCAGCCCGATCAATTGGGCTGGCGGATTGAAACCGGTAATCTTCCTGACCTGAAGAATCTAAGGCTTGGGAAAACAGCCAGCCGAGGGCGGTTCCTGTTTAAAATCTTGGAAAATTATCGTTTTTCATGGAATGACACCGGAGTTCCCGGAAAAGGATGGAAAGGGGTGATTACGCGAAGCCGAATCCATGGGAAGGCATTTGAATTTACAGTACGATTCACAAAAAAGAAACGCATCATCGATAAAACCTATCAATTCAGTCCTCTTTTTACGGGCAAAATCCCTTATCGAGGTAAGGATCTTGCGAAAGCCGAAAAAGGAGCATTCATGCCTGTGCTGGAGATGGGGCAAAAGCTTGGTTTAAAGGCCCTTTCGGAACTTGTCCGGAAACCTTCTGATTTTGACTGGGAAGCTGAACGGGAATATCTTCCTGATTTGGCGGGGCTCTCGGTTGGTGAAACAAACGGGAATGGGCAAGTGACTTTTGCTCCTGAAGAAAATTATCCCTTTCGATGGCGGATTCTTGGATTCCATGAAAAAGGCTGGAAGGGATTCATTGTGAAGAGCGGAGTCAGGAATGGCTACTATGAAATCACCGCGCGGCTGACGAAAAAAGGGAAACGCCCGGTTTTAAGGACCTTTCAGATGGGGCATTTTACCGAAAAAGTCGAAGGAAGGTTGAAAGAAAAAGGCCGGACGAAATCCTTTCTGGAGATCAATGCCCGGCCCGGCCTTCGGGCTTTAACGGAATTAATGACACGGGCTTCGGATACCGTTTTGAAGGGTGAAGAGGCTCATCTTCCGCGGCTTGAGGGACTTCAACTTGGGAAGACAGGAGAAAAGGGCAGAATTCACTGGGCCCCTTTTCCTCATTACAGATTTACCTGGCCCATTCTTGGATTTCCTGAAAAAGGCTGGAAGGCGGTTATTGCGCGAAGCTGGATTGAGAATGGACGTGTCCGATTTGTGGTTGAACTGACAAAACGCGGCCGTAGCCCCATTTATAGAAAGTTTCAGATTGGACCCTTCAGACGGACATTAAAGAATTACAGTCAAGAGGATGCCCCAACAAAGTTAGCCTTTCATCTTATTAATCTTGACACCACGATGGGATTCATCCAGCAGTGGGGAGGCCGTTCGGTCAACTATGCGCATGGCTTTGAAGGCGAAAAACTTGAGCCCTTTGATGCGGAGGCGGGTCCTTTTGCGGGCGCCGTTGGAGGAGAGATGTTTGAGCAATTGGATCGTTTGATTTCCTTGATGGATGAACAGGAAAAGGAAATCGCTTACCGGATGATTGATGGAGAAAGTGATGAAAATATTGCGGCAGAATTTAGATTGCCAGGAGAAAAAGTGCAAGAGGTAAAACACCTTTTGCAACTAGGCCTGCAGAAATTCCTGGAAGATCAGAAACGCTCCGAAGCGCGGGCAAGCCAGCCGGAACTTACAAGATTCGTCAATGCCATTTTAAACAAAGTCCAATTCAAGGGACTAGAAAAACTTCTTACGCAGAAAGCTGCGGTACTTTATGGCAAATCCGTTGTGACGGCCGTCGATGTGATCAATATACTGGCGACGGAGAATAAGAGCGTAAAAACTCTTGTAAAACAAAATGCGGCGAAACTCGCCGGGATCATCAATGGAATTCCAAGAAAAACGGCGTTTGAGGTTGCGATGGAGTCTCATCCCACTCCTCGTCTTGGTTTTGATTCGCCGGACCTCATGCCGAAAGATTTAGAGACTCCATGGTTTGTCGATGAAAAACAACAATCGTTTCCTGATTTGCAGTCACTCACCGAAAAGATTGCGCAGCAGGGAGCTGAGTTCCGCGCCATTGCACAGGAACTCCTTGCTCTTGCAAAGCAGCTTGGCGCCCAGAATCAGCGATATCTTGTGATTGTGAACGCGTCCCAGGAGGAAGCTAAGAAATTGCAGGCCGCGGTCAGAATTTTTACAGATAAGGCATACCTTCATAGGGGGGCGGATCATATGACGGACGCCATACTTCTGGATTGGTCCCGCAGGATAAAGAGCTTTTCAGCAGTTATTCCTTCCATGGAAAAAAGACAGCGTGAAGCCAGGCTGCACCGTGAAAAAATTCTGGACCTTGATCCCTCGGTTCTGAAAGTGGATTTGGAGGCCCTGGCCAGGGTGAAGGAAGATCTCGAGCGCCGTGTCCGGGAATTCGAGGAGCTCATCCCAAAACGCCAGCAGATTCAGGATGAATTTAAACAGATGAGCAGTGGGATGCAGCAGGTAGCTCTTGAAATCAAACAGGCTGTCGAAGGAGGTGAAGCCGGCCGCTCCGAGGCACGGCAAACAACTGAATCAATCGACGAATTATATCAAATTATGAAAGAAAACGATCCCGCTCGATACGCTGCTTTTTTTGAAAAGATCTATACCGGTTTGCCTGCCGATGTGCAGGAAATCATGGATTACAATCTTATGGATAAGGATTTGGGATATGACAAAAAGCATCCACTTGCTGCATGGACGGTCCTCAACCTTTCAATTTTGGAGCGCGGCGATGCTACTCTGCAGGATTTGAAGAAATTAAAAAAAATCGCCCGCCTTTATCATCAATTAGCAGGGGCGAACGGATACATTTCCGAGACCTTGGCGATTGTCATGAGTATCGGCGGATTCTATGGGGGCCTGGCCGAAACGAGTGCATTTCCAAGACTGACCAAAAATTTACAGCAACTGCCTGGTGCCTATAAATATTGGGCCATCGCTGCAGATCTCCTTTTTGTAGGCTTCCATAGCCGCCGGGGATTATTGCCTTCCGAAGAGCTGGATTTAAAACCGCATATTCCCAATGTTCAATTTGTGCTGGAAACTCTGGAAAGAGGCCGGCTCGATGCTGCGGTTTTGGAACGCGAAGAGCAGCTGATCTGGAGGGCGTTAAAGATCAGTCTGGTTCACTACATTGTCAGCATTTTTGGTTTTTATACGGATTCCGGCACCGGGCCAAAACTTCATGCCATTGCGAGGTTACTTGCCCACAGGGAGCAAAAAACTCTGGATTTCTCCGACTGGCAATCGATAGGAGAAATGGCGCACGTGCTCTTTGCGCATAAGGAAATGATTTTAAAAACCGTCGATGAAATCCGTACCCTGGAAAAGAAGCAGGGTTTTACCTATGCGAATGCGGTATGGCTCTGGTTCCGGTATATCTATAGCTGGCTGCCGCAATGGGAGGATGCGCAAGGCCGGCCGATCGTGATTGAGAAAGCGCTTTTAAACCCGTTTGCGAAGGCGATCCGGCCTTTTGTGACGGATGCCTTTGTGCAGATTCTTTCCGTCGATCGATATCTAAAAAAAGGTAAGCCTGAAATTATGGAGCTTCATCGCAAAAGAGTAGAGGCGCAATTTCAGGATTTTAAAACGGCGGACCAAATATATGATCTGCTTATCGAAACGATGACAAAGTTAAATCCCCGCTCCGAGGTGCGGATACTTGAGCCGGAAGTCGGGAAAGCTATTGAAGAGGAAATACGATCGGTTTTTGTTCAGCCTTTGCCGGATACCGCAGAAATGGCAGAAATGGTGCCAGGCACCGATCCGGGGACAGGCACAA
>CAYGIT010000001.1:0-45228 GCA_964349955.1 uncultured bacterium | reverse complement strand
GTTTTGTGGCGGGTCCGGACGGTGAGTTAGCAGGGAGTCGTTCGCCGCTGGAGCGGACGAACTCCCGGTACCGCAGGGGAAGCTTTTGGCCTTGCCAGCACGAGCACGACCGAGCCGTCCGGAAAATTCTGCTGCACGAACCTCGAGAAATGAGACGGAATTAGCCATGGCCTTTCATCCGCCCTTTCGTCTTTTTATTGAGACTCAAACTTTTTTTCTGCAGACCATGCCGCTGCTTGGGCTTTTGGTTGGACTTTTGTTGCCGGATGCCTGGCCGGGATGGCTGGAGCGGGGGATACGTTTTTTTAAAATGCATGCCCGGCTCACCGTGCTTTTTCTGATTCTGTTGCTTGCCGGGATTCTCATTGCGATCAACCGGAAGGTATTGCTTTCCTTCATGAATTCTGCGGATGAGCATTCCTGCTTTTTTTTCGCGCAATGCCTGGAGGCCGGAAAATTCTGGGCCCGGCCGCATCCGCTGCAAGCGTTTTTTGAAACCGTGCATATCGGAGCCATCGGGGACAAGTGGTTCAGCGTCTATCCTCCGGGGTGGCCGCTGGTTTGGGCGCTCGGTCTCAAGCTCCACCTCAAGGATGTCCTCAATCCCTGGATTACGGCGGTTTCAATGGCCTTCTTTTTTGACAGCGGACGGAAAACATACGGTTTTTCAACCGCTTTGCTGGCCTCGGTTTTTCTCGTCATCAGCCCGTTTTTCCTCATGACCGGCGCAGCCTATTATTCTCATAATTTATGTTTGCTTTTGATCCTGCTTTTCTGGAGCGCCATGCTCCGCCTCGAAGAAACCGGAAAGTGGATTTGGGCTGCCGTGGCCGGCCTTGCTTTGGGATATGCCTTGGGTACGCGCTATCTGACCGCTGCGGCCATGAGCGCGCCGCTGGTCTTTCAGTTTTTCATTCAAACACTGAAAAACAGGGGAAAAAACAAATTTCCCTTTAAGGTTTTTAGCGTCCTTGTTTTCTTGCTTCTCGGGTTGCAGCTTTTTTACAATCATCTTTTGACCGGGCGTTTCTGGAATCCGCCCAATCATTACCTTCATTCCCATGAAAAACTGGGATTCATTGCGGGCTATCCTCCGGCGCTGGCACTGCAATACCTCGTGCAGCGGATTTTTTATCTCATTGATTGGACGCCGCCGGGCTGGATTTTGTTTTTTCTTTTCACCGCGTTTATCCGCCGGCCTGTCAGTTCCCGGGATTTTTGCCTCCGGGCAAGTATTGTGTTCCTTGCAGCCGGGTATATGCTTTATTATTCCTGGGGCGGAAATCAATACGGTCCGCGGTACTATTATGAAGCCTATCCCTTTTCGATTTTATTTGTCAGTTTCTGCCTTGTCCAAACCTGGAAATCTTCGGCCCTGAAAATCCGGAAAATGATTTCAGGCGCGCTTGTCTTTTCGGCCCTTGCCACGATTCCGCTTTTAATCCGCCATTTTACTTTTTATCATCAAATCACCGGAGAGCGCCGGGCCCTGTATGATGCCGCTGAAAAAAACTCCAAACTCCCGGCCCTTGTCTTTCTCAAGGGCTTTTTGGGCGACAGCCTGGTCATGGCTCCCGACGATAGTATTCGCAACAGCCCCTTCCTGGACGCCCCGGTTGTTTATGCCCATGACAGGGGTAATGACAATACAAAACTGATTCCATTTTTCCCCAATCGGCATTACTATACGGGGTTCTATGACCGAGACCGCCATCGCCCCCAAATCGAATCTCTTTCAACCTCCAGTTAAGGAAGAAATGATCGAGCAGTCCGGCCAAAAATCTTTCTTTCTCTCTGTCTTGTTTGCGGTATCCCTGGCGGCGACTTTGCTTGCCGGGCAAGGGCTTTGGATTGCCGCGGCCGGATGGGCTTTCCTGTGCATGTTTTTTTTAATCGATCTTCGATTTTCCTTTTATGCCCTGTTCTTCTTTGCCGCCTGGTTTCAACCGGCCGGTTTTTTCTCAAAAAGTTTGATTTTTTCCCTGAAACATTTTCAACTGGCATTTCTCCTGTCCGTGGCCGCCCATGCGGTTAATCGCAATCCCTTGAAACTTTTCCGGCAGGGAATCCCCCAAAGCAAACCCCTTTATCCTGTGTTGCTCCTCCTGGGAATCGGGGTTTTTAATTTTTTCCGTTTGCATGCGCCATTCCAGGCCTTGAGGATTACCATCAATGTTTTTTTTATTATGCTGGCCCTATTTTATCTGATGGGAATAAAAAATGAACTCACCGGCCCTTCCGCGAATCCGGAAATTCTCAAGCGGAGCATTTTGCTATTTATTCTTGGCGTCGTTGCCCAGGCAATTTTGGCTTTTCAAAATACGATTGTTCATACGGATTTTCTCGATCTGCCTTTGTTCCATAATAACCACCTCGGAATCCTGTGCGCTTTTACTTCTTTTTATGCGCTGGGCCTTTTCCTTGCCGAAAACGACCGGAAGTTGAAATGGATCCAGGGATTTTTCCTTTTTATTCTCCTCGGGACCATGATTGCTTCCTGCTCCCGCACCGCATGGTTTAGTTTCCTGATCAGTTTTGCTGTTTTTTTGAACCTTGGATTCCGGTATCTTCCCGCTCCGGACCGTTTCCGGATCCGCAGGAGAGATGCTTTTCATTTTATCCTTCTGGCAATTGCTTTGCTTTTGATTTTAGGCCGTTCCTTTGAAATGGTCGGGAAACGCTTTGAAGAAATCCCGCGGCTTTTTGACTGGAAATACTGGCAATACACGCTGGCGGATACCCAAAATTTCGGTTTTCTCGGCATTTTGCGATTGCGCCAAATGTATGCGCTCAAGGATATCCTGCGGGCACACCCTCTTTTGGGAACCGGTTTTCTCCGGTCCGTGACGGATTTTCACGGTCTTTATTTTTGCGTTCTCGCGGCCACAGGTTTTTCGGGATTGCTCCTCATGGCAAAATTTTGCCGTGATTTGCTTTCACTCATGCTGGAGCGGCTTCGTGACCCCCGGGAGGATTCCCGTTTCTTTTTTCTTCGCCTAGGATCTTATGCCGCTTTCCTTACCTGGCTTTTTTGCTCCTTCATGGAAACCTATTTTGTCCAGTTCTCGGCCTGGATCACGGTCTGGATGGTCCTTGCGGCTTTGCAGGATCCCCGGAGGGCCCTGTGAGCCGTCTCTATTTCTACGTTTATCCGTCCGCCTTTCAAAATCCCGGCGGAGGAGAAATCCTGCTTTTGAAAACAAAGCAATACCTCGAAAAATACGGGGTCCCGGTCAAGCTCTTCGACATGTGGAATGACAAATTCCAGCAGGGCGACATCCTGCATGTTTTCGGATCCGTGAAAGAAGCGCTTGGCCTGATGGAAACCGCAAAGTCAAAAGGCGTGAAAATCGTGCACAGCCCCATTATCTGGTACAACTGGCAAAGCACGCTTTCCATTGCTTACGGTTTCCGGGACCGCGCGCTTTCCATCCTGCGCCAGGCCGCCAAAAGTTTTTTTCCGCAGATTCACTCGGCCCGTAAAAAGATGATGCGCCTGGCCGACGCGATCATCGCGGGCTCGGCCATGGAAGGGGATCAAATCCATCGTTATTTTCTGATTCCGCGAGAACGCATTCATACCATTTATTACGGAGCCGACCCTTGGTACGCGCAGGCTTCGCCCGGACTTTTCACCCAAAAATCCGGACTCAAGGATTTCGTCCTCATGGCAGGAAGAATCGAGCCGCGCAAAAACCAGCTTCATTTAATCCGGGCCTTGAAGGGAAGCGGAATTCCGCTTGTGCTTGCCGGAAGCGCGGTCTCCTGGCATGAAAACTATGCCCAGCAATGCCGTGCCGAAGCGGATGCGAGCATGCATTTCGTGGGCCATTTGCAGCCCGATTCGGAAGAACTCCGGTCCGCCTTCACCGCCTGCTCGGTATTTGCCTTGCCGTCCTGGTTTGAAACTCCGGGCCTGGCGGCGCTCGAGGCCGGACTCGCCGGCGCCCGGCTTGTGATTACCCGCGAAGGGTCCACGCGGGAATATTTTCGCGAGTACGCGTCTTATGCGAACCCTGGGAGTATTTCCGATATCCGGAAAAAAATCTTTGCGGCGCTCGAGGCCCCCAAGACTTCCGGACTGCAAAATTTTCTGAAAGAAAATTTCACCTGGGACCTCATGGCCCTTAAAACCATCCGCCTCTACGAAACGCTGGGATTGAAACGTGCATAAGCCAAGAAAAGTGCTCATCGCGTTTGGAACCCGCCCTGAAGCTTTGAAATTTGTGCCCGTCATCAAGGAAATCGAAAAAACACCGGGCCTGCTCAGTGTTGTCTGTTTGACCGGCCAACACCGCAAAATGCTCGAACAAGTCATCCGCCTTTTTAAAATCAAAATCCATGCAAACCTGGAACTCATGACGCCAAATCAAACCCTTGAAGCTTTGAGCGCAGGAGTCCTTCATCATTTCGGAGGATGGATCAGAAAAATAAAACCGGATATTCTCATGGTCCAGGGAGATACGTCGACCGCGCTTATGGCCGGCATTGCCGGATTTTACGCCAAAATCCCGGTGATCCATCTGGAGGCCGGACTGAGAACCCGGGATAAGTACCAGCCTTTTCCGGAAGAAATGAACCGCCGGCTGCTCTCGCGCGTGGCCGACTATCATTTGACGCCCACGGCCACCGCCACACGTAACCTTGTCCGCGAAGGAATTGCTTCGCGTTCCATTTTCGAAACCGGCAATACCATTGTTGACACTGTGCGGCTTGCCCGCCCGCTCATCAAAATCAAATATCCGGTTTTCCGGAATTTGAACCTGAACCGTAAAATTCTTTTCGTGACCGCCCACCGTCGCGAAAGTTTCGGCCGCGGGCTTGAAAATATTTTTAAGGCGCTGAAAAAGATCATCCGGGATTTCCCCGAAACGGAAATTGTTTACCCCGTGCATCTGAACCCGAATGTGCAGCATCCCGCGCGGGCCATTTTGAGCGGGCAGGAAAGAATTCATCTGATTCGCCCCTTGACCTACGAGGAAACCTGCTGGATTATGGAGCGGGCTTATTTTATTTTGACCGATTCCGGAGGAATCCAGGAAGAAGCGCCGTCGTTTCAAAAGCCGGTGCTCGTGTTACGCCGGGTCACCGAAAGGCCGGAAGGCGTGCAGGCCGGCGTGGCAAAACTCGTGGGCACCGACCCCAAGAGAATCGAGCGCGAAACCCGGAAACTCCTGATGTTTCCCAAAGCCCACAAAGCCATGATTGCTGCAACAAATCCCTACGGGGACGGCCATAGCGCGGAACGGACCGTGATGATTTTGAAAAAAATTTTGAGTGTGAAAGCAAACTAAGGCGATGAATTCTTCCACTTCGCGTCTCCAAAACCGAAAAGCTCCAGTCTTTCTTTTATTCGTCAACCGGATGCTATTGCTCGCGCTTCTGCTCGACCTTCTTTTTATGGGCTATTGCATCCTGACGGGATTTCCGCCGCGCCTGGCAGGCCATGCGCTCAAACTCAAAAACCTGCGCACGCCCTTTGTGCTTTCGATGGTGTTTTTCTCGGGCTGGCTGGCATTACGGCCGGAAGGCGGAAGAAAAAGCCTCCTGGACTTCAAAAGGGCGGCGGAAGGTTTCGCGGCAAAGCCTTATTCCGTTTGGGTCGTGTTCGGGGTGGCCGCACTGCTTTTTACCTGGCAGCAGGTGAGCGAGTACCTTGCGGTCGAAATCAATTTTCTGCCGTTCAGCTTTTTCGATTATATGCTCTATTACTACTTTCATGGCCACATTCATTTCACGGGACTCCTGCACAACTATTACCATGTCAATAATATCCTGTTTCTCTTTGCGCCCTTTTGGAAAATTTTTCAAAGCCCTTGGCTGCTGGTCTTGAGCCATGGCGTGATCGGAGCGCTTTCGGTTTTTCCTCTCTATATCTTCGCCAAAGAAAAATTCCGGGAAAGCCTGCCTGCGCTTTTTACCGCCATTCTCTATTTGAATTACCGCTATCTCCAGAATGTGTTGCAAATGAATTTCTGCCCGGAAATTTTCTACCCGCTTTTCATTTTTTGGACCGTGGCTTCTGCGATCAAAGGCCAGTGGTTCTTCTATTATTTGGCCCTTGGCCTGGGGCTTTTGGTCAAGGAGGATTCCTTTCTTTATTTTTCCGCGGTTGGCGTTTGGGTGCTGTTCCTTTCTCCAAAAACCGGCAAGCGAACCGCGATTTTTCACGGAGCGCTGACCGTTTTGATGGCAGTAGCCTATTCCATTTTTACGACGCGGGTTTTCATGCCCTGGACCGGCAATACGCTGCTCAAAGGGGATTTGAGCAATTTCGGTTCTCGCAGCGAGTCGGAGCCCGAAATTCTCGCATATGCGGGTCCCGTCATTCCCTTTGTTTTCATTGCTTTTGTCTCCGGCGTCTCCCGGTTAATGGTGAAGCTGCCTTCGAAAAGAAGGGAATGGGTGCTCTGGGGCGTTATGCTTCTTTTATTGGGACTGAACGGCGGCAATTACCGGACGGAAAAAGTGACGGCGGAAACCCTGGCTTCCATCCGTTGGGCGAAAAAAGTGCCGCCGGACACGAACTTGGTGACGCATGGGCATTTGCTTCCATACGTGGGGTACCGCAAGCAAAATTATTTTTTTGCGGGGCCTTTTGAACTTCCAAGTCATCGGGCGCATCTGAAGTATGTGAGCGCCGATTACTACCTGATCGACCGGACTGTCAATCCCTATCCGATGGATTCCGCCTATTTTGACGCAAAAATCCAAAGTTTGAAAGACTCTCCCGGTTATGAGCTTGTATTACAAGATTCAAAACGTTTTCTTTTTCGGAGGAAGAAGTAAATGTCCGAAACCCTGAAGAAAAAAATCACGGTGGTCATGCCCGCCTACAATGCGGCCAAAACCCTGAAAGAAACCTATGAGCGCATTCCGCATGATGTCGTGGACGAAATTATTCTCGTGGATGATGCAAGCCGCGACGACACCTATACCCGCGCTCAAGAATTAGGCATTGTAAGCTTGCGGCACCGCCATAATCTGGGGTACGGTGGCAATCAGAAAACTTGCTATAAGGAAGCTCTGGAACGGGGAGCCGACGTGGTGGTCATGCTTCATCCTGACGGTCAATACGATCCGTCCTTTTTAAAGCCGATCATCGAGCCGATTTTAAAAGGCGAAGCCGATGTGATGCTGGGGTCCCGGATGTTTTACCGGCAAAATGCCTTAAAAGGGGGGATGCCACTCTGGAAATACTTTTCGAATATTTTCCTGACGACCCTGGAGAATTGGACTCTTGGCCAAAAACTTTCCGAATACCATACCGGCTATCGGGCCTACAGCCGCCATTTTCTCGAAACCATTCCTTTCCTGCGCAACTCCAATGATTTTGTTTTTGATACACAGGTTCTCGTTCAGGCCGCCGAATTTAAAATGAGGGTCGGAGAAATTTCGATTTCCACCAAATATTTCACCGAGGCTTCCTCGGTGAACTTCAAAACTTCCTTTATTTATGGCATAAAAACGCTGGGCGTGCTTTTCCGCTATTTAATGCATCACGCAGGCATTCTCAAATATCGCCCGCTGCTCCCGTAAGATCAGCTTTTTTAATCCTCCTTCCGCCGGAAAAAGAAGGCGGATTCCTCTTGCGCCGGAAACATAAAGCATCCCACAACGCATGCGACATGATTTTGAAATTCAGGGACGAACGCCCGGTGCGGCGCCCGCGGTGATTGGAAGGCACTTCCTTGATGGTGTAACCCAAATCATGGGCTTTGATGATGATTTCCGGAAGCATGAAAAGTGACCTGGATTCCAGCTGGATTTTCTCAATCAGATCCCGGCGCCAGGCCTGCGACCAGTTGTAATCATTGATGCGCATTTTAAAAATAAAATTCAGGAAAAAGATATACACCACAGAAAGGAAAAACCGGTGAAGTTGGTAAGCATTGCGCTGCCAGCGAACCCCCAGTACAAGGTCTGCGTGTTTCGGCCCTTCCGCGAGAAGCGGCTCGACAAACGAGGGCACTTCGGAGCAGTCAAACTCTTCATCCGCGCCGATGTACATTAAATATTTTCCGTGCGCCTGGGCCATGCCGTCACGCATGGAACGATTGTAACCCTGGTTCTTTTCATGCACAATGAGGCGGGTTTCGGGATAGGCGCGGCAGAGTTCGTGGATGACCTGGAGCGTGTTGTCCGAACTGCCGTCTTCGACGACGATCACTTCCGCGCTCCATTCGGGATGGAGGCGCAAAACCACATAGAGATCCCGGAAAACACCGCGGATGTTGAATTCTTCATTGAAAACCGGGATAATAAAACTGATTTGAGGTTCTTGTTCCACAGGGCAAAAATAACGGAATACCCAAGCCTTGTCAAGCCAGTTTAATAGGAAATTCGCATGGAAGTTCGTATTGTGATTTTAAATTACAATGGAGAAGACCTTTTGCCGCAGTGCCTTCCCGGCATTGCCGAAGCCGCCAAACGGGCAGCATCTCGAACGAAGATAACGCTTTTGGACAATGGAAGCACGGATCAAGGGCTTGCCTATGCCGCTTCTCACTTCCCGGAAGCTATAATTGTGTATGCTCCCCAAAACCGGGTGCTTTGCTCTTACAACGATTATCTTCCCCAGATATCAGAGCCGGTCGTCATTCTTCTCAACAATGACATCCGGGTGGATCCCGGATTCGTGGATCCTCTGGTCGAAAGATTCGCCAAAGATCCCGGAACTTTTCTCGTTTCCCCGCAGGTCATGAGTTTTGACGGCAAGCGCATTGAAGCGGGACGCAACCGGGCAGCGATCCGGTGGGGGCTTTTCTCGTCCGATACGCGCTACCCGGGTTATGAAAGGGAAGCGGGGACAGCATCGGAAACCTATTCTTCCGGATTCGGAGCGTTTTCGAGGGAAAAATTTCTTGCTTTGGGAGGCTATGACGACCGCTTTCAGCCGGGGATCTACGAAGACGTGGATCTTTGCCTCCGGGCCGCCCGCCGGGGCTGGAAGCTTTGCTATGAACCCACGAGCATTGTCTACCATCTCGGCCAGGCCAGTTTTAAAAAAAAATTTGGGGAAGAAAAAATCCAGGTATTGGCCCAGCGAAACCGTTTTCTTTTCATGTGGAAAAATTTTTCAGGATTTCGCTTCTGGATTTCTCATCTTTTTTTTCTTCCTTTCCGGATCGTCTTTTCGCTTTTGCGCGGGAAAACAGCGCTCATGAAAGGTTTTTTTGAGGCCCTTCAACATCGCAAATCAAATCAAAAGAGGGATTCCCGAGCTTCCTATGCCTGAACCCGATTTTTTCAGAAAAGGAACCGTCCTCGGTTTGCTTGTGCTTTGGGCCTCGTTTTCCTTTTCTTCCGCGCTGTCGGAAATTTCATTTGTCGCCGCCCTTCTCTTCTGGCTGGGCTGGAAAATCAGCCGCAAATCCTGGCAGGTGGAAACACCCAAAGCCCTTCTTTTCATTTTGGCGGCATTTATGGGCTGGTGCATTCTTTCCTGGTTCTGGTCGGAAGCCCGCCCTCAAAGCTTCCGGGGTATTTTCAAGATTGCCCAGCAAAGCATGATTTTTCTCATCGCCGCGGATAGTTTCCGGGCCGGGGATCTGAAAAAATGGGAAAACCTTTTTATCGCAATGCTGGCGCTCACCATCCTGGATGCAGCCTGGCAGGCATGGCTAGGCAAAGATTTTCTGCGCCATATTGCGGCCCAATATTCCGGGTCGGGGATAAGGTTGAGCGCTTCCTTCAAAACCTACGGGCTTCTGGGCTGCTATTTGATTTTGACATTGCCGGTTGCCCTGATGATTGCGCAACGCGCCTGGAAACTGAAATACCCGGCCTGGCTTTCGGGCATTCTCTTTTTTTTATTTCTTTCCGGCAGCGTGGTTCTTTACTTCACGAAATCCCGTGGCGCCATGCTTGCTTTTGGCACGAGTTTTGTCTTTCTGCTTTTCTATTTTAAAAATTGGCGTTTGCTGCTTTTGGGCATGATCCTCGCCGTCACTCTTTTTCGCGCGCTTCCCAAAAGCACATTTATTCATCTCGACGCGGAGCGCAAGGAACAATCGCTGGTGGAACGCTATTACTTGTGGGACCGCGCGGTTTCGGTCATTCGCGCAAAACCTTTGACCGGAACCGGGATCAATACCTATGCAGTTGCACACCAGCGTTATGACACCACGAAAAACTGGCGTGTCCGGAATTATTATGCCCATAACGGCTACTTGCAGCTTGCCGCAGAAACCGGATTGCCGGGCCTTTTATTATTTCTTGCCTTCTTGAGCGGTCAATTCCTGTGGAGTTTCAAACGCCTCGCCCAAAAGCGCAACACCGCGCCCGGGAAAGAGCTTCTTCCTTTGGGACTACTAAGTGCCCTCCTGGGTTTTCTCGTTTTTGCCCTGATCGACACGGTCCTCCATAATGAACAAGCCGCCATGACTTTCTGGTATCTCCTGGGCCTCCAGGCCGCTTATTTATCGCAGCGCCATTTACAAACTGCCGGGTCGTAGCTCTAACTGCGGGACAGGGTCGTGCAGCAGAATTTTCCGGACGGCTCGGCCGTGCTCGTGCTGGCAAGTCCAGAAGCTTCCCTCCTTGACGGCACGGGCACGACCTTGATCCGCGAAGCGATGTCGCCATTCGAAACTGCTTGATCATCGCTTCTGAAACTTGTATCCTAACTCTTTGTTTTAGAGCCCTTTATCCATAGAGACCTTCAATATGAAAATTCTTGGCCTTTCCGCTTTCTATCATGACTCTGCCGCCTGTCTGATTGACGACGGCAAAATCATTGCTGCTGCCCAGGAAGAGCGTTTCACCCGTAAAAAGCATGATGCGGCTTTCCCGATGAAGGCCATTGAATTTTGCCTCAAGACCGGCGGCATCACGGCGCAAGAACTGGATTATGTCGCCTTTTACGAAAAACCCTTTATTAAATTCGAGCGCATTCTCGAAACCGCCATGACTTATGCTCCGTATGGCATCCGCTCGTTTGTCAAGGCCATGCCTCTGTGGATCAAACAAAAACTCTGGATCAAGCAGGAAATCATCGATACGCTTGATTTCAAGGGGAAGGTCATTTTCACCGAGCATCATCAGTCCCATGCTGCTTCCGCCTTTTTCCCTTCGCCTTTCCAGGAAGCGGCAGTTTTGACTGCCGACGGCGTGGGCGAATGGGCCACTACCAGTTTCGGGGTGGGGAAGGGCAATCAGCTTGATCTTTTGTCGGAAATCCTCTTTCCGCACTCGCTCGGCCTTCTTTACTCGGCCTTTACTTATTACACCGGCTTTAAAGTCAATTCCGGGGAATACAAAGTCATGGGGCTTGCGCCCTATGGGGAACCCAAATACAAGGATTTGATTCTCAAAGAATTGATGGATTTGAAGGAAGACGGATCGTTTCGCCTGAACATGGCCTATTTTGATTTTTGCGCGGGCCTGAAAATGACCAACAGAAAATTCGACCGTTTATTCGGCGGCCCGCGCCGGAAACCGGAAGCGAAACTCACCCAGCGCGATATGGACCTGGCCCGGTCCGTGCAGGAAGTCACCGAAGAAGTCATGCTGAAAATCGCGCACCACATCCATCGCCAGACCGGGCAAAAAAATCTATGCCTTGCCGGGGGAGTGGCGCTGAATTGCGTGGCCAATGGCCGCATTCTGCGGGAAGGCCCGTTTGAAAAATTATGGATTCAGCCCGCAGCAGGCGATGCGGGCGGAGCGCTCGGCGCTGCCCTTTTTACCTGGTATCAATATCTCGGCAATCCGCGCAAAGCCCCGGCGCGTGACGCCATGCAAGGCTCTTATCTTGGCCCTTCTTTTGCAGGAAATGAAATCGAAGATTTTCTTAAAAAACAAAGCATCCCTTATACCCGTTTAACGGATGAAGAAATTCCGGAAAAAATTGCCGACCTGATTGCGCAGGAAAAAGTCATCGGCTGGTTCCAGGGGAAAATGGAATTCGGCCCGCGAGCTCTTGGCAGCCGTTCTATTCTCGGAGACGCGCGGTCGTCCAAAATGCAGGAAACCATGAATCTGAAAATCAAATTCCGGGAAAGTTTCCGCCCGTTTGCGCCTTCGGTCCTCAAAGAAAAGGTGAACGACTATTTCGAAATGGATGCCGAAAGCCCGTACATGCTGCTCGTAGCGCCGGTCAAAGAAAAAATCCGCCGTTCCATGACAGCCGAAGAAGAAAAACTTTTCGGCCTCGAAAAATTGAACGTGCCCCGGTCAAGTTTGCCCGCCATCACTCACGTGGATTATTCGGCCCGCGTTCAAACCGTGGATTCGGAGGACCATCCGCTTTATTACAAGCTTCTGCAAAAATTTGACCAGAAATATGCATGCCCCGTGATCATCAACACTTCTTTTAACGTGCGTGGGGAACCCGTGGTCTGCACGCCCGAGCATGCCTATAAATGCTTCATGCGAACGAATATGGACTACCTGATCGTGGGAAATTACTTAATCGACAAAACCGGCCAAAAGCCGCTCGAGAAAGACACGAACTGGCATCAAGAATATGAGCTGGACTGACATGAAGATTCTCGACGAAATCAAAAAAATCAAAAGCGGAAAAAAGGAACTTCGCGAATTCGGAATCGTGATGGGCTGTTTTTTCGGGATTCTCGGCGGCTTGCTTTTTTGGCGCCACCGGCCTTTTCTTTGGGCCGCCGCTCTTTCAGGAACTTTCTTTGCCTTCGGTTTGTTGCTGCCCATGACCCTTCAGCCCCTGCAGAAAGCCTGGATGACGATCGCGGTCCTGATGGGGTTTGTCATGAGCCGCGTGATTTTGACCGTCCTGTTTTTTCTTGTTCTTTCACCGCTGGCCATCATCAGCCGGCTGCTTGGCAAAAAACATATGGACCTTACTTTCCGAAAACCGGATTCTACCGGTTGGAACCCGGTCAAAACCAAAACCGAAAAAGAGTATTACGAACGGCAATACTGATCAAGGAGAAACAATGGGAAAGCTTTCGATTTTCAGGGAATTCTGGGATTTTTTAAAAGTCCGCAAAAAATGGTGGCTCATGCCCATTATCGTGGTCCTGGTACTGCTGGGCGCGCTGATCGTTCTCACCGAAAGCTCGGCGGTCGCGCCTTTTATTTATACGCTGTTTTAGCAGCGGCGCCTGTCTTCCCCGTGCCCTTCCTGCCTCGCTATGTTTTCCGGCATAAAGCCAAAAGGCTTTTAGCCGCCCTTTTTGATGCGGCAGGGGCATGCCTTTTTTTCATTCCCAACCATTTCCGTAAACCTATTGATACGGAAAAAATCAAAAAAATTCTCGTCATTCGGCTGGATCATTTGGGCGATCTCGCCATGACCCGTCCTGCCATCGCTCTTTTGAAAAAAAAATTTCCGCAAGCGCAAATCGATCTTTTGGTATCGTGCGGCGCCGCATCGCTTTTTGAAGACGGTGGCGAAATTCATGAGCGGATTATCATGAACCCCTCATGGTTTTCTCCGAATGCGGGCTTTGGGAATCCATGGAGGGAAGCCTTGAGGATTCTTCGCGTTCTCAAATCCAATGCTTATGATCTTGCGATTGATTTTCGCGGGGATTTGCGCATTATTCTCCTCATGGCCTGGGCCGGAATCCCTCAACGCTTTGCCTATGGAATCACGGGCGGCGGATTTCTGCTCACACATTGCGGGCCCTATTCGCCTTCCCTTCACCAGGTGCTTCTGAATATAAAATTACTGGAGCCGCTTGGAATCCGCGGGGAAGCGGAAAACAAACCCTTTTCTTATCCGGACGCCCGCCAACTTCAAGTCCTCAATTCATTGAAATCTTTTTTGCCGGAAAATTCCGTCCGCCGCATCGTCATTCATCCGGGAGCCGGCTACGCTTCCAAACGCTGGCCGGCGATAAAATTCAAGGTTCTCATCGGAAAAATTCTCGAGGAAAATCTCGGAAATGTTCTCTTGATCGGAACCGAAGCGGAAAAGAAACTCTTGAGCTTTGAAATTTCCGATTCTAAACTGATTGATTTGAGAGGGAAGACAAAACTCGAAGACCTGCCTGTTCTTTTGGATATGTGCCAGCTTTTTATCGGCAATGATTCCGGCCCTTCTCATCTCGCCGCGGCGCAGGGGATTCCCATGATCGTTCTTTTCAGCGGCACGAATGAGGCCGCGGTCTGGCACCCGTGGTCCAAATTCCTTCAACTCATGCACCATGAAGTGCCATGCTCGCCCTGTGAAGCGCGCGAATGTCCGCTCAAACATCATGATTGCATGGAAAAAATCAGCGTGGAAGAAGTCCTTCAAAGAGTGCGGCTCGCATGAAATACCGCATTGGCATTGACACGCGCATGCTTCACCATTCCGGAATCGGAACTTATCTCCAGGGCCTTTTGGAGGGCCTCTCCCATCTAAAAATCCCGGCCGGTGAATTCCAGCCGTTCGGTGCTGGGACTTCTGAGTTTTCCGCCTCCATTTATTCCCTCGCCGAGCAATTTCAATATCCGTCCCGCCTGGCTCAATGCAAGCTCTGGCATTCCCCGCATTACAATATTCCGGTATTCAAAGGCAAGACCCGCCTGGTGGTCACCATTCATGACCTGATTCACTGGATTTTTCGCAAGGATTTTTTCACACCGCTTCAGGCCGCCTATGCCGGTTTCATGCTCCGGCGCTGCGTCACCACGGCCGATCATATCCTCACGGTTTCGGAAAAAACCAAAGAAGACCTGGTCCGCTATTTCCGCGCTTCCCCGGAAAAAATCTCAGTTATTTACGAAGGCGTGGGCGCGCATTTCCGTGCGCTCCAGGACCCGGAAAAAATCCGGGCGGTCCGCAAAAAATACGAGTTACCTGAATCTTTTTTTCTCACGGTCGGGAATCTCAAGCCGCATAAAAACGTCCATGCGCTGCTCCGTGTTTTCCGGAAAGCAAAGAAAGAGGGGATGCTCCAGGCCTCTCTGGTCATCGTGGGAAAAAAAGACCGCCGGTACCGGCCCCAATTCAAGGAGCTTGCCCAACTCAAAACGGGCAACGGCATTCATTATATTCCCTATGCGGAGGGGGAGGACCTTGTGACTTTGTACAATGCCGCCCTGGCACTGGTGCATCCCTCGCTCTATGAAGGCTTCGGACTGACTTTGCTGGAAGCCATGGCCTGCGGGCTTCCTGTGATCGCTTGCCGGACTTCCGCCATTCCTGAAATTGCGGGGGAGGCGGCCCTGCTGGTCCAACCGCACGATGATGAAGCCATGGGCCAAGCGATGCGCCAAATCGAAACAAATCCGGCATTGCGCCGGGAATTGATCCTGAAAGGGAATGCCCGCGCCGCGCTTTTTTCCTGGGATTCCATGGCCCAAAAAACTCACGAAATTTACAACCGGGTTTTAAATGGAAACTGAACTGAAAGATTTCAAAAGCCTCAAAGTCGTGCTCGTCCACGACTGGCTAATCCACATGCGCGGCGGAGAAAAAGTCCTGGAGGCCATGGCCGAACTTTTTCCGGAAGCCGTGATTTACACCCTGTTTTTCGACCGGAAAAAATTAAGCCCGGCCCTGCAGCGCATGAAAATCAAAAGTTCCTTTCTCCGGAATATTCCCGGCATTCGTAAAATTTACCGGTGGCTTCTTCCGCTTTTGCCCGCGGCGGCGGAATCCATTCAGGTTGAATCGGCAGATTTAGTCATTTCCAGTTCTCATTGCGTGGCCAAAGGCATTAAAATTCCGCCCGGTGCTATGCATATTTGCTATTGCCATACGCCTATGCGCTACCTGTGGGGTTATGAAAAAGAATATTTCGGTTCCATGGCCGCGCCCTTGCGCTTCCTGGCCCGTTTATTTTTTAAAACTTTAAAAAATCAGGACCTGCAATCCAATCGAAAGGTCGATTTCTTTATTGCCAATTCAGTGAATGTGCAAAACCGGATTCAGAATTTTTACGGCCGTAATTCCTTTGTCCTTTACCCTCCGCTGGACACGCAAACTTACCAATGCTCCGCTCAAAAACCGGAAGGGGAACCTTATTACCTCGTGGTTTCCGCTTTTGTCCCGTACAAGCGGGTGGACCTCGTGATTGAAGCTTTCAACTCGCTGGATCGCCGCCTCCTGATTGCCGGAGGGGGGCCCATGGCCCAGCGATACAAAAAACTTCGCACGAGTGAAAAAATCTCATTTCTCGGTGGCCTTTCAAACCTTGAACTTCAAAAACTTTATGCCGGCGCGAAGGCCCTTATTTTTCCCACCGAAGAAGATTTTGGAATTGTGCCGCTCGAAGCCCAGGCCTGCGGAACACCCGTGATCGCCTTTGGCAAAGGCGGCGCCCTGGAAAGCGTCAAGACCGGAGTTTTCTTTCAGGAACAGACTCCGGAGGCTCTCGGGCAGGCCGTTCTGGAATTCGAGCAAAAAAGTTTCAGCCGTGATAAAATCTCTTCCCTCATGATGCCCTTCAGCAAAGAATGCTTTAAAAAACAGTTGTCTGATTTGATCGCCGAATGCCTTTCGGGGGCCCATGCCAAACGATAAAAAGCAAAATCCCTTTATCCGCCTGACGCTTTTTTTCGACATTCTCGCGATCACGGCCAGCTATCTGGGAGCTTACCTTTTCCGTTTTGCTGCCGGAATCGTCCCGTTAGCAGGAGAAGCTCCCGATTTCCAGCGCTATGCGGGGGCCCTGCTTCTCGTTCTTCCCGTTTACCTATGGATCTTCCGCGCTTACGGCCTTTACCAGAAAAGCCGCCATTTGCGCAGGATCGAAGAGATTTTCATGGCCATCAAAGCCATTTCCTTTGCGGCCGTCATTCTCATGGCTGCGACCTTTTTCTACCGGGCTTTTACTTATTCCCGCATTTATCTGGTCATTGTCTGGTTTTTTTCGGTCATTCTTGTCAGCCTTTCGCGCTACCTCCTCATTCAATGGGAATACCGCCGCAAGCTCGACAAGGAAAAAATCCTGAAAGTTCTCATCATCGGCGCAAACCGCAATGCCCGCATCATCATCCAGTGGGCAAGAAACAATCCCCATTATGGCCAGGAAATCATCGGGATACTTGCAAAAAAAGCGGGCCTTCAAGGTTCTCATTTCCAGGGAGTGACGATTCTCGGCTCGTCCCTTCAACCCGAACATTTTATCCGGGAACTGAAACCGGACCGCGTCATTCTTGTCGATACGGGATTTTCAAGGTCTGAAACCATGGACCTGGTGGAACTCTGCGAAGATCAATGGATTGATTTTAAAATCGTGGCGGATTTTTTCGGAATGATGACACGGCATGTGGATGTCGAGCATGTCAGCGCGGTCCCGCTTCTTGGTTTTCGTTTGCTTCCGCTCGAAGATATCTGGAACCGCTCCGCCAAAAGGCTTTTTGACCTGGCGGTCAGCCTGATTGGAATTCTTGTCTCGTCGCCGGTTTTAATCCTGACCGCGCTTCTGGTCAAGCTGGATGACGGGGGACCTGTTTTTTACCGGCAGGAGCGGGTTGGGCGCGATGAAAAATTATTCAATCTTATCAAGTTCCGAACGATGAAGGTGGATGCGGAAAAAGAGACCGGGCCGGTTTGGGCAAAACCCAATGACCATCGCCGCACGCGTATGGGAAATTTCCTGAGACGCACGAATCTGGACGAATTGCCGCAACTTTTCAATGTCCTGAACGGGAACATGAGCCTTGTCGGCCCGCGTCCCGAGCGCCCGCACTTTGTCCAGCAGTTCCGGGCTTCCATCCCACGCTACATCACGCGGCACAAAATCAAATCCGGAATCACCGGTTGGGCGCAGGTCAACGGCTTCCGGGGCAATACCTCCATTCAGGAGCGCCTGAAATACGATCTCTATTATATGGAAAACTGGTCGTTAATTTTCGACATTGAGATTCTTTTCATGACTTTTTTTGCAGCCAAGGCTTACCGTAACGCTTATTAACCTTGTCATCCTCCGGCTTGACCGGAGGATCCAATTGGATTCCCGATCAGTCTTTTTGCAGCCCTCGCAGAGGGTTCTCGGGAATGACAGATATGGAGAATAGAATGGATTCCAAAGCCCCGGTTTCAATTGTGATCATTGCTAAAAATGAGGAAGCACGCCTTGAGGACTGCCTGAAGAGCGCTGCCTGGGCCGCAGAAATCGTGGTGCTGGATGACATGAGCACCGACCGGACAGTGGAAATCGCGCGCCGGTACACGGACAAAATTTTTCAACGCGCGATGGACATCGAAGGCCGGCAGCGGAATTTCGCTTATGACAAGGCCACCCAACTCTGGGTATTGAGTCTGGATGCCGATGAGCGCGTTACCCCGGAACTGGCACGGGAAATTCAGTCGATGACAGAAAAAAATGACCCGGCTTTTATCTGCTACGCGATTCCGATCAAGACTTTCATCGGCTCGGAGTGGATCCAGGGCGCCGGGTATTATCCGGCGGCCAAAACCCGGCTTTTTCGCAAAGGCAAATTTAAATATGAGGAAGCCCGCGTGCATCCGCGCGCCATTTATGACGGAAAATGCGGCATTTTAAAAGGCGACATTTTGCATTATTCCTGTAAAAATCTTGAGCAGTGGATTGGCAAATTCAACCGCGAAACCACGCTTGAGGCCGACAAATGGATCACCGACGGGCGCAAAGTCAAGAAGGGGAAGGTCGTGAGAAAGACCATTGACCGTTTTTTGAAAAATTATTTTCTTAAAGAAGGCTGGAAATACGGGTTCATGGGATTTTTGATGTCCGTGTTCCATGGTCTCTATCAGCTTTTTTCTTACGCCAAATACCGTGAAATGAAACTTAAAAAATGACAAAACCGATTCCTTATTTCGACCTTCAACGTCAGTACGAAAAATTAAAAGAGGAGCTAAACGCGCTTTTGCTCCAAACGGCGGCCTCCGGGCGCTATGTGCTGGGTCCGGCCGTAGAGGATTTCGAAAAAGCCTTTGCCGCTTATTGTGGCGCTGCCTATGCGGTGGGAGTAGGATCGGGAACCGATGCACTCACTTTCTCACTGCGCGCACTGGGGATCAAAAAAGGGGATCAAGTCATTGTTCCGTCCTTCACTTTCTCCGCAAGCGTACTTTGTATTTTGCAGGCCGGCGGGATGCCAGTCTTTGCGGACGTGGATAACGAAACTTATACCCTGTCTCCGGAATCCGCGGAAAAAGTCCTCACGAAACGGACCCGGGCGATCCTCCCGGTCCATCTGTTTGGCCAATGCGCGGACATGGCCGCCCTGAACGCGCTTGCCCAAAAACGGAAGTTGCATGTGATCGAGGATGCCTGCCAAGCGCATGGCGCGCTCTACCGCGGAAAAAAAGCCGGAGCTCTCGGCGATGCGGGGTGTTTCAGCTTTTATCCGACCAAAAACCTGGGGGCCATGGGCGACGGCGGCATGGTGGTGACAAAAAACAAGAAACTCGTGGAATTGGTCCTTCATTACCGCAATCTCGGCCGCCGTGAATTAAAAGATCCCCATCAGGAAATGGGCTGGACCAGCCGTCTGGATGCCCTTCAGGCGATGATTTTGAACTTGAAATTAAAAAATCTGGAAGCCTTCAATGAAGACCGCCGGCGCGTGGCCGCGCATTATTTCAAGCGCCTTGAAACGACGCCGCTCATCCTTCCTCGCGAAGGGGAAGGGCGCCGCCACGTTTATCATCTTTTTGCCGTGCGGGTGCCGGGCGGAAAACGTGACGCGCTGCGCGCGCACATGGCCCAAAAGGAAATTCCGACCATGCTCCACTACGCGGTTCCCGTCCATCGCCAGCCTTTTGCAAAGCACTTGCCCGTCAACCTGAAGCATTTGAAAAACACTCTCCAGATTTCGGGAGAAGCTCTTTCGTTGCCCATGTTTCCCGAACTGACGAATGAAGAAGTGGACCGGGTTTGCGACGCGATTTTGCATTTTTATCATGCCCACTAAAACAGCCTGTCATCCTAAGCGAAGCGAAGGATCTAAGCCGGGGATCCTTCGGCATAGAACGCCTCAGGATGACAAAGCTAAAATTAACCGCCTGGTTTTTATCGACCGTGACGGGGTCATCAACGTCGATCCGATCGGGGATTACATCAAGACCTGGAAGCAATTCCGGTTTGAAAGAGGCGCCCTGTCGGCGCTAAAAAAACTGACGGAGCGGGATTATAAAATCATTTTAATTTCAAATCAGGCAGGCATCGGCGACGGGGTTTATCCGGAACCGGCTTTGTGGGACATTCATGAAAAAATGCTGGGTGTTTTCAAAAAACGGGGAATCAAAATCAGGGCCTCCTATTTTTGCCTGCACGGCAAGCAGGCGGGCTGCAAATGCCGGAAACCCGAGACCGGCCTCTTCAAAAAAGCCGTGAAAGGAATCCGTTTTGACCGCAAGAAAACTTTTTTCATCGGCGACAAACTGACCGATATCGAGGCCGGCAAGCGTTTCAAAATCCGGACCATCCTGGTTCGCACCGGCCATGGAAAATCGGACGAATTAAAATTGACTCCGGAACTTCAGCCTGATTATATTGTGAACCGGCTTCCGGATGCGGTAAAACTTCTCGCCGGATGAAAATCCTCCTCTTTTATGCCAATGCCGGCCACGGGCACAAGCAAGTCGCCCAGGTCATTGCCGCTGAATTCAAAAAACGGGGCCTCACGGACCATGAGGTCAAGCTTTTTGACGCCCTTGATTTTACGCCGGCTTTTTTCCGTAAAAGTTATCCGGCAGTTTATCAGTATGCCGTTAAAAATATTCCCGGCCTCTGGGGCTGGTTTTACGAGACTCTCGACAAAATAAATTTTTACCGTTGGCTTCATCCTCTGCGAAGCCTTCATAACCGCCTCATGGCGCTCCGGCTGCTGGACCTGGTCCGGAAAGAAAAACCCGATGCGATTCTCTGCACGCATTTTCTTTCCTCCGAATTTTTTGCCAATGCCCGCAGAAAAGGGGAGATCACGGCAAAAGTCATTGCCGTCATTACTGATTTTTTGCCCCACACATTCTGGGTCACGAAAGGCATGGACCTTTACTGGGTCATGGGAGAGGAAGGCGCCCGCGAGCTTGAACACCGGGGAATTCCGGAATCCAGAATCCGCGCGGCCGGGATTCCGGTGGCTCCTGTTTTCAGGCCCAAAGGAATCAAGAATGAAATCCGCGCAAAATGGGGATTTTCTCCGGAACGATTGACTCTTTTGATGACCAGCGGCAGTTTCGGCCTTGGCCCCCAAGAACAAATGCTCGATGCTCTGGCGCCGTTCAAAGACAGGATTCAATGCTTTGTGGTCTGCGGCAACAATAACGGCCTCAAACTCATTCTCGAGAAGAAAAACTTTCCTTTTTCTGTGAAAATTTTTGGCTTTATCGACTTTATGGCCGACCTCATGGAAGCCAGCGACCTGATCATTGCAAAGTCCGGCGGCTCGACCACCACCGAAGCGCTGACCAAGGAAGTCCCCATGATCGTGATCGATCCGATTCCCGGCCAGGAAACGCGCAATGCCGACGTGCTGAAATCCCGGAATGCCGCCTTCATCATGAATCAGCCGGCACAGCTCAAAACCATCATTCAGGCCATTCTGAATAATCCGGAAATCCTTGAAGCGAAAAAAACAGAAATCCGGCGTCTTGCCAAACCGGAAGCCGCGAAAGATTTAGTGGATTGGGTGCTTGATGAGGGGACAGGCAGAAAACCGCTGCCTGTCCCCTCATCCTGAAACCATGAGAAACCCAAAAGAAGCCAAACTTTTTTTAAAATCCCTCCACGAAGAAGGCATTGAAGAAATCTATATTCCTGCCAGAGAAAAGGGGACAGGCAGCGGTTTTCTGCCTGTCCCCTCTGAGGCGCTTCTCAAGTTGCGTGAGCAAACCCTGGCCTGTACCCTTTGCCATGAACTGGCCACGACAAGAAAAAACGTGGTTTTTGGATCGGGGAGCCCTCACGCAAAACTCATGTTTATCGGTGAAGCACCGGGTTCCGAAGAAGACATCCAGGGAGTTCCCTTTGTGGGCCGGGCAGGGCAGCTTCTCACCAAAATCATTGAATCGATCGGGTTGACGCGCGAGGAAGTTTTTATCGCCAATACGCTCAAGTGCCGGCCGCCGGGCAATCGCCCGCCCCAGCCGAATGAAATCCGGAATTGCCGGCCCTATCTTTTAAAACAAATTGAACTGATCGGACCCAAAATTATTTGCGCGCTTGGGACTTTTGCGGCGCAAACAATTCTGGAATCTGAGACAACGATTTCCCGATTGCGCGGCCAGTTTTATGAAAAAAACGGGCTCAAGATTATCGCAACCTTTCATCCTGCCTATCTTTTGCGTAATCCCGGAGAAAAAAGAAAAGTCTGGGAAGACATGAAAATGATCCGCCGCGAACTGGATGCCCAGGCCTGACCGCCATGCCCATTTTCTCTCCTGAAAAAATTCTCGCGGGTGCCTACGCGGAAATCGCCGTTCCGCTCCCGATTCCCGGTCCTTTCACGTACACCGTGCCCGAAGAACTTCAACCCAAAATCCGGGTGGGCGCGCGGGTGCGCGTGCCGTTCAGGAACCGGGAGATCGTGGGCTACGTCACGGCTTTGCCCGAAATTCCTCCCGTCGATGAAAATCAATTGCGAAAATTAAAATCCCTTTCCGCCGTTCTGGATGAGACCCCGGTAATTTCCGCCACCATTCTTGGCCTCACCAAAAAAATCAGCCTTTATTATGGATGCTCCTGGGGCGAGGCAATTGAAAACGCGCTGCCCAAATGGGTGAAATATGGCAAGAAGCCGGCGGAGGACTTCGACGAAGGAGCAGAGAACGCGCTCATCCCGCCGGTCGATCTGGCCTTATCGCCCGATCAAAAATCGGCTTTTGAAAAAATAGTGCCATCTCTTGAAAATCCCCATCCCAAACCCATTCTTCTGCACGGCGTCACTGGTAGCGGAAAAAGCGAGCTTTATATTCGCACAATCCGGGAAGTGCTTAAAAAAGGGAAGTCCGCGATTTGCCTGGTTCCGGAAATCGCCTTGACCGAACAAATCCGGCGTTTTTTTATTCTCCACTTTGGCAAGAGCCTGGAAATCCTTCACAGCAAACTTTCAGACTCCGAACGCTTCAAAGCCTGGCAAAGAATTCAAAAGGGACAATGCCAGGTGGTCTTGGGACCACGCTCCGCCGTGTTTGCGCCGGTTTCTAATCTCGGGCTTTTGATTATGGATGAAGAGCATGAAGGCTCGTACAAGCAGGAAACAACGCCGCGATATCATGCCCGAGACGCCGCCACCTGGCGCGCGGAACAGGAGAACGCGCTTTTTCTGATGGGAAGCGCGACCCCCTCGCTTGAAACCATGTATCAAACGAAGATCGGAAATGTTGAATTATTGAGGCTTGCGACCCGCATTGACGAAAAAGACATGCCCGAAGTGCATGTGATCGATCTCAAGGATTTGTCCGGACCGCGCAAAAAAGGATTTTTCAGTTTGCGTTTGCTCGAGGAAATCGAAACCAATCTCAGGAAAAAAGAGGGGACTATCCTGTTGCTCAACCGCCGGGGTTTTTCAACCCATGTGAGCTGCCCCAAATGCGCCCTGGTGGAATCCTGCCCTTCCTGCCAGGTCTCGCTCACTTTTCACCAACAATCCGATATTCTCCTTTGTCATTATTGCAACTTCCAGAAAAAAGCTTCCGCCATCTGCAGCCAATGCAGGATGCCGCTTTTGCGGTTCACCGGTTTCGGCACGGAAAAAGTCGAAAGCGAACTGGCCGCGCATTTTCCCGTGGCCCGGATCGCGCGTATGGATGCCGACAGCGTGCGCAAGAAAGGGTCCCATGAAGAAATCCTTAAAAAATTCCGGGACCAGCAAATCGATATCTTGATCGGCACCCAGATGATCGCAAAAGGTTTTGATTTCCCCCATGTGACCTTGGTCGGGGTAGTTCTGGCCGATGTCGGATTGAGCCTTCCGGATTTTCGTTCCGCCGAAAGGACCTTTCAATTGATGACCCAGGTGGCGGGCCGGGCCGGAAGGGGAAAGAATCCCGGGCGCGTTTTCATTCAAACTTTCTCTCCGGAGCATCCCAGCATTGTTTTCGCCAAAAAACACGATTACCCGAATTTTTATCAGCACGAAGCCAAAGAACGCGAGCAATACGGCTATCCGCCTTTCAAGCGCCTGATCAATGTCATCATCCGCTCGCACGACGAAAACAAAGCCTACAAATTCGCCCGCGAATTCCGGGAGGGCTTGAAACAAGCATTCGAAGCGTCATCGGCTTCCCTCACTTTCGAAATCATCGGCCCTGCGCCGCTCCCATTTTATAAACTCCGCGGCCATTTCCGCTGGCATGTCATGCTCAAACTCCCGCTCAATCAGGACGTCACTCAACTCGTCCGCGAAGCCATAGACACCCTCAAAAAACCCTCCGACGTTGCCTACGCCCTCGACGTCGATCCTCTCAACATCCTCTAACACGCTCGCTTCTCCAGCTAGTACAACAAAGACTGCGCGAGGTCGTGGTCGTGCCGGCAAGGAGGGAAGCTTCCCCTGCGGCACCGGGAGTTCGTTCGCTCCAGCGGCGAACGACTCCCTGCTAACTCACCGTCCGGACCCGCCACAAAACGGCGGGACCGAGCTCCGGACGGTTCCGTTAGCTGCCTCCGGAGAAGCTTCCCTCCTTGCCGGCCTCGGCCCAAGGGCTTGAAAAAAGAAAAGAGCCCGGGGCAGCAGAATTTTCCGGACGGAGGCAGGGCGCGCGGAAGCTTCGTGCAAAAGTTGCCCGGGGTGGGTGTGGAACCCGCGGCCCCGCAGGGGAGCGCGGAGGGTCCGCACCCGCCGCGGGCTTACTTTTGCCGAAGCTGGAGCGCGTCTGCCGGAGTCCGGAAAATTCTGCTGCACGACTTCGAGAGCGAGCATCCTTTTTCGAGGATGACGGGGGCGGCGGGGGTATGATAAAATTTAGGGTATGGCACTTCTGAAAGTTCTTACTTATCCGAATCCGGCTCTTAAGATCAAGGCGGAGCGGCTGACCCAGTTTGGGGAGGCTGAGCAAAAGCTTTTTGAGGACATGATCGAAACCATGCATGTCGAAGACGGGGTGGGGCTTGCCGCGCCGCAAATCGGGGTTTCGAAACGTGTGCTGATTGCCTGTCCTACGGTCAAAAAGGGCGAAGAGCATGTGATTGTGAATCCTGAAATTCTTCATTCTTCCGGCAGGGAATTAGGCTCCGAGGGTTGTCTTAGCCTTCCCGGCATTCAGGGGGAAGTGCTGCGGGCAAAAAAAATCAAGGTGCGGTATCAGGACCGGTTCGGGGAAGTCATCACGGCAGAATTGCGGGAATTCTTTGCCCGCATCATCCAGCATGAAATGGACCATCTGGACGGAATTCTTTTGATTGATCGTCTGGATTTTAATCAACGCCAGGAAGTCCTTTCCCAGTATCAGGTCTTGTGATCGTTTTCTTTGGTTCCTCGGATTTTTCAATCGAAGCCCTCAAAGCCTGCCTTGCAAGCCGCTTTCCGGTGGGCCTTGTCATCACCACCCCCGACCGCCCTAAAGGAAGGGGATTGAAACTTCAGCCGGCGCCGGTACGCCTTTTTTGCGAGCAAAATAAAATTTCTTTTGTTGCGCCGGAAAAGCTGAAAGACGAAGCACTGATTACGCAGGTCAAGTCCCTGAATCCGGATTTTTTTGTGGTCTCTTCCTATGGCAAAATCATCCCGGCTTCATGGTTGTCGATCCCCAAACAGCTTTCATTGAATGTTCACCCCTCGTTTCTGCCCAAATACCGGGGAGCCTCTCCCTTGAATTGGCCGATTTTGAATGGGGATGCGGAAACCGGAATTTCCATTGCCGAGGTCACGCCCCAGCTTGACGCCGGCGACATTTTTTATCAAAAACGAATCCCTCTGACGGAACAAATGGATTCAGAGTCTCTCTCGGTTCAACTTGCAGAGCTTTCACGGGAAGCGCTGGCTTGCGTTTTTTCGAAAATTGAAACCAGGACGCTTTCCCGCATGCCGCAAGCGGAAGCCGCCTCGACGTATGCGCGCAAACTTACGAAAGAAGACGGCCTGATTGACTGGAAAAAATCGGCGGCTGAAATTTCCCGTCTTGTGCGCGGCTTGTTGCCCTGGCCCGGAGCCTACGCCCTTTTTCAGGGCGACCCTATCCTGATTCTCAAGGCTCGCATTGATAGTTCTTCCGGCAGTTCTCTCGATCCGGGACAGGTTTCAGACGTAGATAAAAAGATTTTTTTGAAAATTCAGACCGGCGAGGGAGTTCTCGCCATCGAAAGCCTCAGGCCTGCGGGCAAAAAAGACATGAGCGGGGCCGATTTTGCGCGAGGCCGGCGCCTTCTCCACGGCTCTTCCTTCGCCTGATGAATGTCCTGCACCTGACCACGCATTTGAATGTCGGTGGAATCACCACTTACATTTATCGCTTAATCAAACCGCTCAAAAAACTCGGGGTTGAAACCTTCGTGCTTTCAAGCGGGGGAAACTGCTCTGGTGAATTTACCGGGCACGGGGCTAAAACTTTCGAACTTTCCATCCGCACCAAAAATGTATTAAACCCTAAAATTTATTTCAACCTGCCTGCGGTTAAAAAAATCATCCTCGAAAATAAAATCGATTTGATCCACGCCCATACCCGGATCACACAAGTGATGGCTTTCTGCCTGGAGAAAATGACTGGAGTTCCTTTTGTCACCACCTGCCACGGCTACTATAAAAGAAGGATCGGGCGGCGCCTCCTTCCAGCCTGGGGAAAATGCGCGATTGCCATCAGCGATGGGGTGGCCGAGCACTTGACCCGGGATTTCGGCCTTTCAGAAAGCCGGGTCCGGCTCATTTCGAACGCCGTTGATTTGGAGGAACTTCAGTCCTCTTTTGCCCGGCATAACGCCCACGATGCAAAGTTGTCCTATGGTTTTAAACCCGGGGACCCCGTGATTGGAAGCATAGGCCGTCTTGTTGCCGACAAGGGGCATGAATACCTGATCCGGGCAGTGCCTCTTCTGATTCCCGAATTTCCTTCGCTCCGGGTATTGATCGTAGGCGACGGACCTTTTCGCGATGAGCTGAAAGAGCTTGTCCGCCATCTTCATCTCGAATCGCATGTTGTCTTTACCGGAAGCCTCAAAGACATCACCCAGGCCCTCGCCGCCACCGACATTTTTGCGTTTCCCGCCACCTGGCGCGAAGGATTTGGGCTTAGCATTGTGGAGGCCATGGCCTGCGGCAAGCCCGTCATCGTATCCAACATTTGGTCCTTGAATACCCTGATTCAGGACGGCGTAACCGGAATTCTGATTCCGCCCAAAGCCATCGAGCCCATCACAGCCGCGATCAAACGGCTTTTAAATAATAAAGAAGAGAGAACCCGCATGAGCGAAACAGGGAAGGCCATGGTCGAAAAACTCTTTTCCATTCACCGCATGGCTCGGGAAATTCACGACCTCTACGGAAAAATTACTCAAATATCTTGACAGGTTTTCTTCAACATTTATAATCGTCTGCTCACGGTCTTTTTTCATCAATTTTTTCACGGTTTCAAGGAGGATTTTTCATCATGGCGATTCGGGTTGGAATTAACGGTTTTGGGCGCATTGGCCGCCTTGTTTTTCAAGCCATTTGCGACCAGGGCTTATTGGGCAAAACCATTGATGTTGTCGCGGTCGTTGACGTCACAACCGATGCCGATTACTTTGCCTATCAATTGCGATATGATTCGATTCACGGAAAATTCAAGCATGACCTTTCCACGCTTAAAAGCGATCCCGCCAGGGAAGAAGCCGATACCTTAGTGGTCGCGGGAAATAAAATCAAATGCGTCGCGGCAACACGGACGCCCGCGGATCTGCCCTGGAAAGCCCTCGGTGTTGATCTTGTCATTGAATCCACCGGTCTTTTTACCGATAGCGAAAAGGCTTCCGGCCATTTGCAGGCCGGCGCGAAAAAAGTCATTATTTCAGCTCCTGCCAAGGGAGAGGTCAAAACCCTGGTCATGGGCGTCAATGAAAATGAATACGATTCCGAAAAGCACAACATTCTTTCGAATGCCAGCTGCACCACCAATTGCCTGGCTCCGCTGGTTCATGTGCTGCTCAAAGAAGGGATTGGCATTGAAACCGGTTTGATGACCACCATCCATTCTTATACGGCAACCCAGAAAACGGTGGATGGACCTTCCAAAAAAGATTGGCGGGGAGGACGGGCAGCGGCAATCAATATTATTCCCTCCACAACGGGCGCCGCAAAAGCGGTCGGGGAAGTTCTTCCGGCTGTGAAAGGAAAACTCACCGGCATGGCTTTTCGTGTTCCCACGCCGGATGTTTCCGTTGTCGATCTGACTTTCCGGAGCACCAAAGACACGTCGATTGAAGAAATTGACGGACTTCTGAAAAAAGCTTCCCAAACTTATCTCAAGGGATATTTGGGCTATGGCAATGACGAGCTTGTTTCCACCGATTTTATTCACGACAGCCGCTCTTCCATTTATGATTCACGGGCCACTCTCGAAAATAATCTGAAAGGCGAAAAGCGCTTCTTCAAAATCGTTTCCTGGTACGACAACGAGTGGGGATATTCCAATCGTTGTGTCGATCTCACGGTTTTCATCGGCAGCAAGATGAAGGCCCTTGCCGCAAAGGCCTGAACTCTGATCATCCATTTCAAGCTGGCTTGGCTCAAACCGGGAGCTCCGGTTTCAAAAGCATTCAAAACTCCGGCCTCCTTGAGTCTTTTTCAGGAATATGCCGCCCGCCTTTCGAAATTCACAACCTGTAAAACCTCCGCTCTCGGAAAAGACTTCGGGAGTCCGGGACAGGGGACAAAACGCTGGATCTGCGACCGGGGACCCGGCGCGCAAATGCCGGATTCCGAAGGCCTGGCAAAAAAAATCCAGACCCTGGAGCTTTCCGGGATACGGGAACTTCAAGTTTTGATCGGCGGTCCGGACGGTTTTACCGGAAGCGATTTAAAAACATTGAACGCGGACTTGCGGTGGAGCTTCGGCCCCATGACTTTACCCCATGAACTTGCCGCCATTATTGCCGCCGAACAACTTTACCGGGCCCAGACCATTCTTCATCATCACCCTTATCACCAGGGGCACTGAACTCTTTACTGTCTCTTTTATCTATGCTAGGATTTCCCCGCGTTTTTTTATTTTTAAGGAGATCCTTGGGCCCTACGATGAAGGCGTCGATTGACTTGAGTAAAACCACCGGAGTGCGCCCGTGGTGCAAGTCCTTCGCGCTCAAGGCAAGTCTCTTTATTATTATCGTGAGCAGCGTAACCCTCCTTGGTTTGTACTTTCCTGTTCCAGTCCTCTCGGATATTCTTCAAACAAGCGGCAAAATAAAGGCAAACACACTTTTTGCTTTCATGCTTGCGGGGGTGTCCCTGTTTTTCTTGACGAAAGAGCCGGGGACTCCGCAAGCACGCCTCATCGCACAAGCCTGCGCAAGTTTGGTTCTTCTCATTGGCATGGCCACGCTCCTTGAATACATAACAGGCCGCGATCTCGGCATTGACCAGCTGTTGCTCAAAGATACCGGGAGACTTGCCGCCACCCATGCTCCCGGCCGTATGCCGCCGAACACGGCGCTTACCTTTTTCCTGACAGGGTTAGCTCTCCTTTTTTCCCATGGGTTCTATCGCATCCGGTTCGCCCAGTTTCTCACTTTGATCGTGAGCTTGGCCGGATTGTTCAATTCCATGGCTTACGTTTATGGCGCGGAGACTCTCCATAACGGCCTTCGCCACATGCAGATGCCCATCCATTCCGCTGCGTTATTCCTTATTTTAAGTACCGGGATGATCTTCGCCCGTCCTGAATGCGGGTTGATGGAATCTTTCACAAGTGACGCAATGAGCGGGGTGCTGGCACGCTCTCTGATCCCTCTCGGAATTTTGGTCCCTTTTCTTTTTGGCTGGATGAACCTTGCCGGACAGCAAGCAGATTTCTATGGAACGGCGTTTGGATTAACGCTGGTTGTATTTTCAAATAGCATTTTTTTCGTTTCCGCGTTTGGTTTGGCCGTTGGATTTTTTCGCCGGGCCGAGCTTGCGAGAAAATCAATCGAACAAAGGCTCAAACTCATTATTGAAGCCACCCCCAACGGAATGATCATGGTCGGCCGGGAGGGGAAAATCACCCTTGTGAATTCCCAAATCAAGAAACTCTTTGGTTACTCCGGCAGAGAACTCATCGGCCAAAAAATCGAGATTCTTGTTCCCGAGCGCTACCGGGCGAACCATCCCGGCCACCGGCATGGTTTCGCCGCAAACCCCAAAGTCCGGCCGATGGGCGCCGGCAGGGAAATCTTTGGTCAGAGAAAAGACGGCACCGAAGTCCCCATCGAGATTAGCTTAAATCCCATCACGACCCCGGAAGGGCTATTTACTCTGGCTTCGATCGTGGATGTCACGATCCGGAAAAAAATGGAACAGGAAATTTTTAACCGTAACCGGGAGCTTGAAATGCTCCTCCACGTGACCTCCCATGACCTTAAGGAACCCCTGCGCGCGATTGAGAATTTTTCCGGGATGATTGCTGAAGAGCATGCTCAAAATCTGGAGCCGGAGGGAAAAGATCTTTTCGCGCGCGTGACCAAAGCCAGCCAGCGGCTGGGGACGCTTATCGATGATATCTCGAGACTTACACGGGCCCGAAAACTCGAAAAGCCTGCGATCAGCCTCGAGGGAAAAATGATTGTCCAGGAGGCTCTGGCGCGTTTAGAGCACAAGATTCAACAAACGGGAGCCAGGATCACAGTGGATCAGGAATTTCCCTCCCTTTATGTGGACAAAACTTGGGCAGTTGAAGCGATTTATAACCTCATCGGCAATGCCCTGAAGTTCAGGAAAGACGATGCCCCTCCCGAGATCCAGATTGCATCGTATCAACCCCACGACGGGGATTCGCCCGGGATCGGTTTTGTCGTTAGTGATCGCGGTCCGGGCGTGCCTCCCGAATATGCTGAAAAAATTTTCGAACTCTTCCAGCGTGCTGTGGGCCGTGAAGTAGAGGGAACTGGGGCCGGGTTGGCAATTGTCTTTGAAGTGGCCCGCCGGCATGGAGGAAAAGCCTGGGTAAGGCCGCGCGAGGGCGGCGGATCGGAATTTATCATTACATTTGATGTGAGCATTTCCGCACAGGAGGCGGTGGAGGACCCAGACTCCGTAGTCAATCAGAAAGAAGAACACAATGGCTGAAGAAAAAATTCGAATTCTTTTAGCGGAAGATAATGATGACGACATCCTGATGATCCAAAAGGCGTTTAAAAACGTCAAGGTTCTGAATGGTCTGAATGTCGTCAGGGATGGTGAGGAGGCCATGGCCTACCTCCGGCGCGAGGGAAAGTACAAAGATGCGGAGCGTCCGGGGCTTCTTTTGCTCGATATCAATATGCCTAAAAAAGATGGCTGGACCGTGTTGAAGGAGCTCAAGGCTGATCCGGAACTCAAGTCCTTACCTGTGATCATCCTGACCACCAGCAAACAGGAAGAGGATGTGGCGCGATCTTATAGCGCAGGCGCCTGCTCCTTTATCACCAAACCCGTTGGTTTGCAGGCCTTCCAGCAACTCGCCGAGCGCTTTGAACTCTATTGGGTTCTTGTGGCGCGTCTGCCGCAGCCTCATTCGGTTTAGAAAAGCGAAATCTCATGCGCATTCTTGTCCTAGAGGATAACCCGGATGATTTTTTCCTGATCCGGAAGCAGGTTGAAAAACTCTCCGGTGTGCAGTGTGAACTCGAAAATGTCACCTATCTCAAAGAGGCAAAGAACCGTCTCAAGATGGGGGGCATTGATCTTGTCTTGTGTGACCTTAACGTGCCGGACAGCAACGGTGTTTCAACCTTCCTCGAACTGATTAAAGCCATGCCGGATATCCCCGTAGTGATTTTGACCGGGAGCTACCTGGAGGAAAAAACAGCTCTTGAAGCAGTTCGCAACGGAGCTCAAGACTATTTGGTCAAGCAGAGCCTTACCGAAGGGACTCTGTCGCGAGCGATCCGGTACGCCATTGAGCGCGCAAATATTCGCAGAGAGCTTCAGACCACCAAGGCAAATCTCGAAAAAATTTCCTTGCTGGATCCTCTGACCGAGCTCCCGAACCGGCGCGGATTCCAGGAAATTCTTTCTCGAGAGTCGCAGCGCGCTCGCCGGGAAGGGACCCGGTCTATCCTGTTATTCCTGGATATCGATAATTTCAAACTCATCAATGATACGATCGGGCATTCGGCAGGAGACCGGGTTCTTCAAGAAGCGGTTCGAAGACTCGTTGCCTGTTTGCGTACAACCGATTATGCAGCTCGCATTGGCGGCGACGAATTCATGGTTCTTTTGACGTCAACCCGGCAGGCCGAAGGAGTGCTTGTAGGAGAGAAGGTCCGTTCGGCGATCGCCGGCGCGCCTTTCCCCCTGGGGCCCGGCCAGGAAGTTAAAGTCACGGCCAGCATTGGGGTCACGGATCTTTCTCCGGACTCCACTTCGATCGATGAACTTCTCGTGAAGACTCATGAGGGTCTTCACCGAAGCAAACTGATGGGAAAAAACCGTGTTTCGAGCGACTTTGACGCAGCAGGAGGGGAGAACTTTGAGGACAAAATCAAAAATGGAATCTTCGAAGCCCTCCGTCAGCCTGAAAAATTTCACGCAATCAAACACCCCATCCTTTCTTTGACAGATTCCCGTGTCCTGGGCTATGAATTTTTAAGTCGTTTTGATATGCCAGGATTTTCCGCTCCTGAAGATTTCTTCCGTGTCAGCCGGGAATATAATATTCTCACGGAGGTCGATCTTCGATGTTTTAAAAGTTGCCTCTCGGCTTCGTTAACTTTGCCCGCCGGAAACCGGCACCATCTCAATCTTTTTCCTTCCACTCTCGTGGAAGTTTCGGCGGAAAAGCTTCTCCGGGAATTTTCTCAACCGCCGGCTCCAGGCAGCTATTGCCTGGAGATCAGCGAGCAGCAAATCATGGGAAGCGCCATCTATTTGGCCGAATCCGTTAAGCAATTAAAACAGGCCGGCCTGTTGATCGCAATTGACGATGCCGGTTTCGGCCGGGGATCGCTGGAAAGCCTTATTCTGCTCGAGCCCGATATCGTGAAGATCGAAAGAGGTTGCGTCATCGGCATTGCCAAAAATCCTTCTCTGGTCCGCGTCCTTAAAAGGATTCTGGAAGTGGCCCGGTCCCTGGGTGCAGAAATTATCGCCGAAGGGATCGAAACAGAGGAAGACCTCGAAGTCCTGAAATCCCTCGGAGTCAAGTTTGGCCAGGGGTCTCTTTGGGAGAATCCGAAAAAATCATTGGAAAATAACGTAAAGTCAATATAATGATCCGATTATGAACAAACAAACTATCCAGGATATTAATCTTAAAGACAAGCGCGTCCTCATCCGCGTGGATTTTAATGTCCCGCTCAATGAAAAAAATGAGATCACCGACGCTGCCCGTATCGTGAAATCGCTGGATACGATCAAGTATTGCCTGTCTCAAAACGCCAAAATTATTTTAATGTCCCATTTGGGCCGCCCCAAAGGCAAGCCCGAAGCGGCATTCAGCCTCAAGCCCGCTGCCGATCATCTCTCCAAACTTCTCGGGAAAAAGGTGGAATTGCTTTCCGGCTGCGTTGGCCCGGAAGTCGAGAAAAAAGTGGCGGCCCTTAAAAGCGGGGACGTCGTGCTGCTCGAAAACCTGCGCTTCCATGCGGAAGAGGAAAAAAACGATCCTGCTTTTGCCAAAAAGCTTGCCTCTCTGGCCGAGGTCTACGTCAATGATGCGTTTGGCACGGCCCACCGCGCCCATTCTTCAACCGAAGGCGTCGCCAAATACCTTCCGGCCGTCGCTGGTTTTTTACTGGCCAAGGAAGTGGAATATTTCGACAAAGCGATTTCGAATCCTGACCGGCCTTTTGTCGCAATTCTCGGCGGCGCGAAAGTCTCCGATAAAATCAAACTCATTTCCAATCTGCTCGATAAAACCGACACCATTTTGATCGGCGGTGCCATGGCCTACACTTTCTATAAGGTTCTGGGCATCGGAATCGGGAATTCCAAATTTGATCCGGCGGGGGAAGGCGCGGCCCGCGAAGCCCTGGAAAAATCCAAGACCAAAGGCGTGCCGATTGTTCTTCCGGTAGATCGCGTGATTGCCCAAAAAATGGAAAGAGGCACTCCCACTCAAGTCGTGACCGGCGATATTCCGGACGGTTGGTCAGGCTTCGATATCGGCCCGCAAAGCCGCAAACAATTCAAGGAAATCCTTGCGAAAGCCAAAACCATTGTCTGGAACGGGCCTCTCGGCCTTTTTGAAATTCCTCCTTTTGATGAAGGAACACGGGACGTTGCCACGTTTGTCGCAGGATTATCCGGCGCAACCACTATTATCGGCGGCGGCGATACAGCGGCAGCCGTCATGCAATTCGGCCTTGAATCCAAAATGTCGCATGTTTCAACAGGCGGCGGCGCTTCTCTTGAATATCTCGAGGGGACCGTGCTTCCCGGTGTCGCCGCGCTCGCAGATAAAAACCCTTCGCTCAACCGAAAGTAGAAAAATGAAGAAACCTATGATTGTCGGTAACTGGAAAATGTTCAAAACCGTCCAAGAGGCGGTCAACCTCGTGCAAACCATCAAAGCTGGAATCAAACAGTCCGATTGCAATGTAGTGATTTGCCCGCCTTTTACCGCGCTCTCCAAAGTCGCTGAAGTCCTGCGCGACAGTTCGATTCAGCTTGGCGCGCAAAATATGCATCCGGAAACCGAAGGCGCTTTCACCGGTGAAATTTCACCCGGCATGATCAAGGACCTGGACTGCCGCTATGTGATTCTCGGGCATTCCGAGCGCCGCCAGTATTTCAAGGAAGACAATGTCTTTATCAATGAAAAGGTCAAAACCGCGCTGAAATATTCCCTGGTGCCCATCCTTTGCATGGGCGAAACGCTGGCCGAGAGGGAAGCCCGGCGTCAATTTGAAGTCGTGAAGGAACAATTCGATCTTTCACTGAAAGATTTAACCAGGGAAGAAATTGTCAAACTCGTTATTGCCTACGAGCCCGTATGGGCCATTGGCACGGGCAAGACAGCATCGCCTGAACAAGCCGAACAAATGCAATCCTATGTTCGCCGTTTGCTTAAAGAAAAATACAGCGAAGATGTTGCCGTGCGTGTTCCCATCCTTTACGGGGGCAGCGTGAAACCGGACAATATTGCCGACCTGATGAAAAAACCCAATGTCGATGGCGCGCTTGTCGGGGGCGCTTCCTTAAAAGCAGAATCCTTTGTTCAAATTGTCACCCAGGCAGTCCATGCCGTGGAGGCGGGAGTCCAGTCATGATCATTTTACTCATCACGGTTCATGTCATTGTTTGTTTGATTTTAATTCTCGTAATTCTTCTTCAGGCGGGACGCGGCCAGGGATTGACCGGCCCTTCCTTTGCGAGCGGAAATGTTCAGTCCCTTTTCGGAACGCGCGCCGCGGATTTTCTTACCAAAGCCACGTCGATTGCGGCAATTTGTTTTCTTTTCACCTGCATCGGCCTGGATATTATAGAAAGCCGCAAGAGCCGGAGCCTTCTGGAAGGCATCCACCACCCGGCGCCGATTGATATGGAAACGCTCAAAAAAGCTTTGGAAAAGGCAAAAAGCCAGGAAGAGGCAAAGAAACTTGTGAAAGAAACGGCTTCCACAAATGCGCCAACTCCAGCCAAATCGCCAGCAGCTCCGGCATCTCCAGCAGCGTCTCCCAGCCCAGCAGTGAAGGCCACGGGTGAACCTAAAAAGCCCTGATCAAGGGCTGGCGGAGCCAATCCAAAATCCGGTTTCTCCGATCCGGTATCTCAAGGGAATTGGCCCCAAACGCGCGGTTGCCCTCGAAAAACTAGGCATTCACTCGATCCGCGACCTTCTTTATTTTTTTCCCCGACGCTATGAAGACCGCAGCCATTTGTGCAAAATCCGGGAACTCAAGCCCGGCGAAACGGCGATGGTCAAATGCGAAATCCTCAAAGTAGTGTTGCGGCGGATGCGTAGCCTTCTTTTGCTCGAAGTGCTTGCAGGGGATGATACCGGATTCATCACCGCCATTTGGTTCAATCAGCCCTATCTAAAATCTCATTTCTTTATCGGTCAAAAAGTCCTTTTTTTTGGCCGCGTGGACCTTTATAAAAACCGCCTTCAGATCAATTCTCCGGACTATGAAGTTTCGGATGAAAGCGAAGAGTCCGTCCATACGAATCGAATCACTCCGGTCTACCCGCTGACCGAAGGCGTGTTTCAGCGCTCCTTGCGCACCACGCTTTGGGACACGCTCCAGCATCATCTCGAGACTTCGGTCCGGGAATTTCTTCCGGAAGATTTCCGCAGCCGGAACAATCTTATGGGACTGCACGAAGCTGTTCGTGAAATGCATTTTCCTTCTTCCTTTGAAATGCAGGGCCAGTCAAGAAAACGCCTGGTCTTTGATGAATTTCTCATTTTCGAACTGGCCTTGCTCCAGAAAATCGAAAAAATGCGCTCGTTTCATCAAAGCTTTTCATTGCCTTCCGGGCCTTTGCTCCTTGAAAATTTCCGAAAAACCTTGCCTTTCACGCCTACGCAAAGCCAGGACAAGGCTTTTCAGGATTTGGCGTCAGATCTTGCGCGCGAGTCTCCCATGAACCGGCTCCTGCAAGGAGACGTGGGTTCCGGTAAAACGATCGTGGCAGCCTTCGGGCTTCTTCTTGCGGCAAAGAATCAAAAGCAGGCGGTCATTCTGGTGCCGACCGAGATCCTGGCTGAACAGCATGGCCGAACACTGCAAAAAATTTTAGCCCCTTTTGGATGGGAAGTGGCGATGCTGACTTCGAGCACTCCGGCAGCCAAAAGAGAACGCTTGCTGGCTGAACTCAAGCAGGGAAAAATTCAAATTCTGGTCGGCACGCATGCTATTCTCCAAAAAGACGTGCAATTTTCGGCACTGGCCCTTGTCGTGATCGACGAACAGCATAAATTCGGCGTCCATCAACGCTGCCAGCTTTTTCAGAGAACTCCGCGGCCCCACCAATTGGTCATGACCGCCACCCCGATTCCGAGAACGCTGGCCATGACCCTTTATGCCGACCTGGATGTTTCTCTGATGCGCGAGCGTCCCGCGTCGCGCCAGCCGGTCAAAACTTTTTGGGCTTCCCGGAAAGAGCAGGCGAAAATTCTTGCCGCCATGCTGCCCAGGATTGAAAAAGGGGAACAGGTTTATTTCATTTTCCCGGCCGTTGAAGAAACCGAAAAAACAGATCTTCTCGCCGCCACCCAGGAATACGAGAAATTACGCAAAGGGGTTTTTGCAAAAGTCAAAATGGGGCTGGTCCACGGGCGTCTCTCCCGTGAAGAGCGCGAACCCATCATGCAGGCGTTCCGGGCCGGAGAAATCCAGGTTCTGGTGGCGACCTCGGTGATCGAAGTCGGTGTCGACAATCCCAATGCCACGATCATGGTGATTGAAAATGCCGATCATTTCGGGCTGGCGCAGCTTCACCAGATGCGGGGGAGAATCGGAAGGGGAGACAAAGCCTCCGAATGTTATCTCTTTGGATCGCCTAAAACCGACGAGGCGAAATCCCGCCTGGAACTCATGACCCGCACCCAGGACGGATTTCAGATCGCGGAAGAAGATTTAAAACTGCGCGGGCCCGGTGATTGCTGGGGGACCCGCCAAAGCGGGGAGCCTCTTTTCCGGCTGGCTCACCCGGTTTTGGACCAAAGTATCCTGATAGAGGCGAGGCAAGAGGCCCTGGAACTTTTGAGAAGCCAGGCGCTCCAAAATTCTCCGGAATGGGACGGCCTTAAAAAAAACCTTGAAGAATTTCGTCTGCGGTATTAAAAAGAAGAAGTTAAAGGAGCGGTATGAGAATTATTAGCGGTGAATTGAAGTCGCGAAAATTGAAATTTCCTAAAACACGCCTGACGCGTCCCATGACGGACCGCTCCAAAGAAACCGTTTTCAATATTTTGGGCGGCCTTGTGATCGGCAAGCACGTTTTGGACCTTTATGCCGGGTCGGGGAGCCTGGGGCTTGAAGCCTTGAGCCGCGGGTCCCTCGATGCCGTTTTTGTCGATAAATCGCCGATGGCAATTAAAACCATTCAGGAAAATATAGCCGCCCTTGAGCTCGCGCGAAAAGCCACTTGCATGCAGGCGGATGTCTTGTTGACGATCGATAAATTGCGTAAAAAAGGGGCTTTGTTTTCACTTGTATTCATTGATCCTCCTTTTGATCAAGGATGGGTCAAAAAGACATTGATCAAGCTGGACCAATCTGGTATAGTCCTGCCGTTTGGACAAGTTGTAGTGGGTCATACAAGGCAAGAAGAATTGCCCGAGTCACTTCCGACGCTAAAACTGGCGCGAACCAAGAAAATCGGGCAGGCTTGCCTTTCTTTTTTGTTCCGACTCGATGCCAATCATGGAGAAACGAAGAGCTATATATCCGGGGAGCTTTGATCCGGTCACAATCGGTCATCTCGATTTGATCAAGCGCGCACTTTCGATCTTTGACGAAATTATCGTCGGGGTGGCGGTCAATACCGAGAAGCAGCCTCTTTTTACCCTGGAAGAGCGGGTGGATTTTATGAGCCGTGCCGTCCGCTCCCTGAAGGGGGTTCGGGTCGAAGCGCTTGACGGGCTCACCGTTCAATACGCGGTGCAGTCCAAAGCGCGTACCATCATCCGGGGCCTCCGGGCCACATCCGATTTTGATTACGAGTTTCAAATGGCCCTGACCAACCGCAAGATTTCCAAACAGGTTGAAACCGTTTTTCTCATGCCTTCGGAACATCATTTTTTTCTGTCCTCCCGCCTGATCAAGGAAATTGCAGCCTTTCGGGGGGATGTTTCGGAATATGTTCCCGATTTTGTGGCAAAGAAACTGCAGGAAAAATTAAATTTGTGATGATTGAAATGAATCTTCGTCTGATGGATTATAATGAAGGCGTCGAGGTTTTTGTCCAAAAGGATTACGATCCCAGGGAATTGGACCTCGAGTTTGTGGACCTGAAGTACTCCAAACCGCTTTCCATGGAAGGTACCGTCGAAAAAGGGGCGGATACGCTTGTCTTTCGAGGCCAGCTCACCAGCGAAATCGAGCGCATTTGCGGCCGTTGCCTGAAACATATCCCCACTACCCTTGAACAGCCTTTCGAGCTTTATTATGAAATTCAGGGTAAAGAATTCGTGGATACCACCGATGATCTCCGGGAAGTTTTGATTTTAGAACACCCGATCATCTTTGTTTGCCAGGAAAATTGCAAAGGGTTGTGCCCTCAATGCGGCATCAACCTGAATGAAGGGAATTGCCGGTGCGCCCCAAAGCCGGTGCCCGCACGAGGTGCTTTCGTGCAGCTCAAACAACTCTGGGAAAAAAAACAGGAGAAAAAAAACAATGCCTAATCCAAAGAGGCGTCATTCCAATACCCGCACGCGTTTAAGGCGTGCCCATGACTTCCTCAAAATCCAGTCCGTCTCGAAATGCCCAAGCTGCGGCGCCGCCCAGCTTCCGCACCGGGTTTGCCCTTCCTGCGGCCAATACCGCGGCAAACAAGTCATCACCGTAAAAGTCAAAGAAAAGAAGAAAAAGAAATGATCCGCATCGCCGTCGATGGCATGGGGGGCGATTATGGCCCGCAGGTGGTCGTAGAGGGCGCGGTGCAGGCCGCCAATGATTTTTCAAATCTGGAAATCGTGCTCGTCGGCCAGCCGGAGCCGCTGAAAAGCGAGCTGAACCGCCATAAAGTCCTCGGCGGAAAAATCGTCATTCACCCCGCTTCAGAAATTGTCGGAATGGGGGACTCGCCGGTTTCAGCGCTCAAGAAGAAAAAAGATTCCTCGATTGCAGTATGTATCGGCCTGCTCAAAACCAGGCAGGTGGATGCCGTCATGACGGCAGGCAATACCGGCGCTGCGGTCGCCGCGAGCATGCTTCATTTAGGGCTTCTTCCCGGCATCAAACGGCCCGGAATTGCCATTGGCGCCCCCACTTTGCACGGAATTTCTGTGGCCATGGACGTCGGGGCCAATTTGAATCCTTCGGCGGAAGAACTTTTGCAGTATGCTTTTATGGCCGAAGTGTATGCCCGCTGTATTTTCAAGAAAAAACGCCCTTCCGTCGCGCTTTTGAATATCGGCGAAGAAGAATGTAAAGGCACCGAGGTGTTGAAGGAAGCGTACAAGCTTTTGCGCGATTCCTCGCTGAATTTTGTCGGCAACATTGAAGGCCGCGATTTTTTTACGGGAAAAGTGGATTGCATCATCTGCGACGGATTTGTGGGAAACGTTGTTCTTAAAATGTGCGAAAGTGTTCTGGAAACCGCGGTGGCCATTTTTTCGCGGGAACTGAAAAAAAATCCCATCAGCATGCTTGGCGCATGGCTTTGCATGCCGGCCATGACCGCCATCCGTAAAGAAACCAATTATGAAGAAGCCGGCGGGGCGCCGCTTTTGGGCGTCAATGGGACCGTGATTATCAGCCATGGAATTTCATCGGCGCGCGCCATTCGCAATGCCATCCGCGTGGCCAGTGACATCGTGGCCACCAAGGTCAATGACTTGATCGTGGAAAGCGTGACCGCTAATTTAAGCGCCTCTCAATCCCGGTCGAGAGAAAACGTTCGTGAATCCTCTGTTTAAAACAAAGGTAAGCGGACTGGGGGCTTATGTCCCCGTAAAAGTGTTGACCAATTCCGATCTTGAAAAAATGGTCGACACCACTGACGAGTGGATTCAGAGCCGCACCGGCATTCAGACCCGCCGCATTGCCGAAAAAAATCAAAGTGCCAGCGATCTTGGAATTCCCGCGGCGCTTGAGGCTCTCACGAATGCGGGCCTGGCTCCCGAAGAGCTCGATCTCATCATTGTCGCCACCATCACGCCGGATATGTTTTTTCCCTCCACCGCTTGCCGCATCCAGGACAAAATAGGCGCCAAATGCGGGGCCTTCGATTTGGCCGCGGCATGTGCGGGTTTTCCCTATGCGGTCGCTGTGGCCGACAGCTTTATTAAATCGGGTACTTATAAAAATGTTCTCGTCGTCGGCACCGAAGTCCTTTCCGGGTTCATCGATTGGACCGACCGCTCCACCTGCGTTCTTTTCGGAGACGGCGCGGGCGCAGCTGTTCTGTCCCGGTCAACCGATGGACACGGGATTATTTCAAACGTGATCGGCGCCGACGGTTCGCAGGGTGAACTCCTGCAAATTCCCGGCGGCGGCTCGGCTCATCCGCCCACGCTGGAAACCGTCAGTGCCAAATTGCATACGCTCAAAATGCAAGGCTCCGAGGTTTTTAAAGTGGCGGTGCGCACTATGGATATGGCGGTCCGGGAAGTCGTGCAAAACGCCGGCCTTCAAATTTCGGATATTGACTGCCTGATTCCGCACCAGGCTAATATGCGCATCCTTCAAGCCGTTGCGGAACGCCTTGAAATGCCGCTTGAAAAAATTTTTATCAACGTCGAAAAATACGGAAATATGTCGAGCGCTTCCACCGCCGTCGCGCTTTATGAAGCCGTAAAAACAGGAAAAATAAAAAAGAATGACACCGTCGTGCTTGTTGCTTTCGGCGGGGGACTGACTTGGGCTTCGACTTTAATCCAATGGTAGCCGGAAAAATCGGATTTTTATTTCCAGGCCAGGGCGCGCAGTTTGCCGGCATGGGCAGGGATCTTTACGATTCCTTTCCGGCAGCCCGCCATATTTTTGACCAGGCCGATTCCATTCTCGGATTCTCCGTCCGCGACGCTTGTTTCCAGGGCCCGGAAGAAAAACTCACCCGGACATTTTATGCCCAGCCGGCCTTGTTTACCGCCAGCCTTGCCGCGCATGCGGTCCTTAACGAAAAATTTCCTGAAATTCAACCCGCATTTGCCGCAGGGCTTTCGCTGGGAGAGTTCAGCGCCCTTGCAGCCTTGAAATCCATTTCATTTGAAGACGGGCTGCGGCTGGTCCAAAAGCGCGCCGAAGCGATGGAGCAGGCCGCTCAAAAAAATGCAGGAACCATGGCTTCCCTTATAGGGCTGCCGCGCGAGGCTTGTGAATCCATTGCCCGGGAAGCCGGTTGCGATGTGGCGAATCTCAACAGCCCCGATCAAACCGTTCTGTCCGGCTCGAATGATTCCATCCAGCGGGCCTGCCAGCTTGCGGAAGCCGCAGGCGCCAAACGTGCCATTCCTTTAAAAGTCGGTGGCGCTTTTCACTCCTCCCTCATGATGCCGGCAAAAGCGGATCTTGAAAATGCTCTCAAAGCCATAAAGATCAATCCTCCCCAGGGCATTTTCATTCCGAACGCGGTGGCCGTTCCGGTTTCAAACCCGGAAGAAATTCGCGGCCTTCTTGCCCGCCAGTTGGTCAGCCCCGTGCGATGGGTGGAAACCATGGCGGTGGCGGCCGCTTCCGGAATCGTTTCCTTTTTGGAAATCGGCCCTGGCAAAGTCTTGAAAGGTCTCGCCCGCAAATGCCAGCCGGGTCTGGCCGTTGAATCCTGCGGCAGCACCGAAGACATTCACAAACTGGAATCTTTCCTAGCAAAGGTAAACCCATGACCTCGACCGCTCATCCTGAAAATCAAATTTTAAATCCCCAAACTTCGCTCCTTGAAGGCAAAGTCGCCATCGTTACCGGCGCCAGCCGTGGAATCGGGCAGGCCATTGCCCTGAAATTCGCGCAAAACGGGGCCAAGGTGGTTTTGTCCGCCACTTCGCTTGAAAATTTAAAGGAAACGGAAACCCTTTTGAAGGCCTCCAGGAACGATTCTTACATTTTGACGCAAGCCAATGTCATCGTTGGAGATGAAGTGAGTGAAGTTGTCAAAAAAGCGCTTGACACGTATGGAAAGGTCGATATACTTGTCAACAATGCCGGCACGACTCGTGATAATTTGCTGGCACTCATGCCCGAAAAAGACTGGGATGATGTTCTTTCTACCAATTTAAAAAGCGTTTTTTTATTTACAAAAGCCTGTACCCGGCCTATGATTCGCCAACGATCCGGAAATATTATTAATCTTTCTTCCGTTGTCGGAATCACGGGAAATGCCGGGCAAGCCAATTACGCGGCGTCAAAAGCGGGGATGATTGCTTTTACAAAATCCGCCGCCAAAGAGTTGGCGAAACGCAATATTCGGGTCAATGCCATCGCGCCCGGGTTCATTAAAACCCGGATGACCGGGAAGTTGCCTCCGGATCTTCAGCAAAAAATAGGTGAACAAATTCCCCTGGGACGGATGGGGGAACCGCAGGAAATCGCGGAAGTTGCAGTTTTTTTAGCGTCGGACGCCTCGAGGTACATGACGGGGCAGGTTCTTGTAGTGGACGGCGGTCTTGTGATTTAATGATCATCAAGCATTTCTAACCAGGAGGATTCAATGGCAGTTCAGGATAAAATTACCGAAATCATCGTAGAACAGCTCGGCGTGAAACCCGAAGAGGTTGTTCCCGAAGCCTCTTTTGTGGATGATCTCGGGGCAGATTCTCTGGATACCGTCGAACTCGTCATGGCACTCGAAGAAGAATTCGGCGTTGAAATTCCTGATGAAGACGCTGAAAAAATTCAGACCGTCGGGGACGCCATCCGCTACATCGAAGAAAAAGCAGGTGCGAAATAATCGTTCGCGGTTCTCTCACGCGTTGTTGCCGATTTAAACTTTATCTGTGAATTCCCGCCGCGTAGTGATTACAGGTGTTGGCATGATCACTCCGGTGGCCAACACCGCTGAAGAAACCTGGCAAGGGTTTCTCAAAGGAAAAAGTGGCACCGGACCCTTGACTCAGGTCGAAAGTGCGCCTTTTAATTCGAAGGTATCCGCCGAAGTCAAGAATTTCGATCCCGCCCCTTATTTCAAGCCCAAGGAAATCCGAAAATCGGACCGCTTTGTCCATTTTGCGGTTGCCTGCGCCAGCATGGCAATGAAGGACGCAAAAATGGAGGTCAAAAACGAAGATCCCCACCGGGTCGGTGTTTTGGTCGGTTCGGGAATCGGCGGGCTGCGCGTCATCGAAGAACAGCATAAAGTTTTACTCGAAAAAGGCCCGGACCGTGTTTCCCCCTTCCTTATTCCGATGCTCATCGTCAATATGGCGCCCGGACAAATTGCCATTTCTTTGGGAATCAAAGGCCCGAGTAATTGCGTTGCCACCGCTTGCGCCACCGGAGCCAATGCCATCGGAGATGCTTTTAAACTCATTCAAAGAGGGGAAGCCGATGTCATGTTTGCCGGCGGAACGGAATCCTGCATTACTCCTCTTGGTTTCGGCGGCTTTGATGCCATGAAAGCGCTAAGCACCCATAATAAAGAGCCTGAAACAGCATCTCGTCCTTTTGACAAAACCCGCAGCGGGTTTGTGATGGGCGAAGGCTGCGGCATTGTCGTTCTCGAAGCTCTGGAGCATGCCCTGAAGCGGGGGGCCAATATTCTTTGTGAAATGGTCGGCTATGGCATGACTTCAGATGCCAGCCACATCACAGCACCCGATCCGAGTGGCGAAGGGGCAGCCCGCTGCATGGTCAATGCCCTGAAAGATGCCCAAATCAAGCCGGAGCAGGTGGATTATATCAATGCGCACGGCACTGCCACCCCGCTCAATGATAAAGTGGAAACGATCGCGATCAAGAAGGCTTTGGGAGAACCCATCGCCCGCAAAGTCAAAATCAGTTCCACAAAATCGATGACCGGCCATTTGCTTGGAGCGGCCGGCGGAGTGGAAGCCATTGTCTGTGCTTTGTCCATTCGCGACAATATGATTCCTCCGACGATCAATTACAAACATCCGGACCCGGATTGCGACCTGGATTATGTCCCCAATGAGGCCCAGAGCCATAAAATCAAGGTCGCTTTTTCAAATTCCCTGGGCTTTGGCGGCCACAATGCCTGCATCGTCTTCAAGGCCTTTGAAGAATAACCGCCGCAAAAAAAATCCCGCAAAAAATTTCAGTTCCATAACTGTCCCGAAACGTTTATTATTGTGTGATGCGCCTTAAGAAACTCGATCTTTTCGGCTTCAAATCTTTTGCCGACAAAACAGAAATTTTTTTCGATGAAGGCGTCACTTGCGTGGTCGGTCCCAACGGCTGCGGCAAAAGCAATATTTCGGATTCCATCCGCTGGGTCCTCGGCGAAAGAAGCGCAAAACTTCTTCGCGGTTCCAAAATGGAAGACGTTATTTTCAACGGGACCGATTTAAGAAAACAAATCGGCCTCGCCGAAGTTTCACTCACGATCGATAATGCCGATCGCGGCCTGCCCATTGATTACCAGGAAGTCACCCTCACGCGCCGCCTCTACCGCTCCGGCGAAAGCGAATACCTGATCAATAAAACAATCTGCCGCCTCAAGGATATCCAGGAC